>CAZBIO010000269.1:0-4911 GCA_964491965.1 uncultured Cellulomonas sp. | reverse complement strand
GCGCGGATCTTGCCGCGGTCGGAGATGAACTTGCGCAGCAGCGCGGTGTCCTTGTAGTCGATGACGTCGATCTTCGACGTCTTGAGCGGGTTGCTCTTCTTCTTCGGCTTGCGAACGACGGGCTTGGCCATCGTGGTGCTCCTTAGAGTCAGGAGCCCCGGGCTCGGGCCCGGGGATGGGTGGAAAGGGTCTGTCTAGAACGGGGGCTCGTCGGAGTAGCCACCGGAGGTGCCGCCGCCGCTCGACGGCGTGGCCCACGGGTCGTCGGCCTGGGCGGACGACGACGAGCCGCCGAAGCCACCGCCGCCGCCCCCACCGAAGCCGCCGCCACCACCGGACCGCTGGGTTCGGGTGACCTTGGCCGTGGCGTAGCGCAGCGACGGGCCGACCTCGTCGACCTGGCACTCGAACACCGTGCGGTTCTGGCCCTCGCGGTCCTGGTAGCTCCGCGAGACGAGCCGGCCGGTGACGATGACGCGGGTGCCCTTGGTGAGCGACTCGGCGACCGACTCGGCCGCCTCCCGCCAGATCGAGCAGCGCAGGAACAGGGTCTCCCCGTCCTTCCACTCGTTGTTCTGGCGGTCGAAGGTGCGCGGGGTGGAGGCCACGGTGAAGTTGGCCACGGCGGCCCCCGAGGGGGTGAACCGCAGCTCCGGGTCCCCGGTCAGGTTCCCGACCACCGTGATCTGGGTCTCACCAGCCATGCCTGCTCCTCACACTTCGTCGTTGGTCGCGCACGACGCTAGCGGCGTGCACCCACACTGTCAGGCGTCGGTGCGCAGCACCTTGGTCCGGAGGACGACCTCGTTGAGGCCGAGCTGGCGGTCCAGCTCCTTGGCCGTGGCCGGCGACGCCGAGAAGTTGACGACGGCGTAGATGCCCTCGGCCTTCTTCTTGATGTCGTAGGCCAGGCGACGCCGGCCCCAGATGTCGATCTTGTCGACCGTGCCGCCGTCGCTCTTCACCACCGACAGGTACTTGTCGAGGGACGGGGCGACCGTCCGCTCCTCGATCTCGGGGTCGAGGATGATCATGATCTCGTACTGACGCAGGCTCATACCCACCTCCTCTGGTCTTCGCGGTCACGGTCGTTCCGTGACAGGAGGGTCGTGTGCGTCGCGCCGCGTGCGCCCGTCGGACGACGAGGTGCACACGGCAGCGGCCCAGGATAGCCGCCGGACGAGCGGACCGCCGAATCGGCCTCGGCCGCGCGCGGTCCCGCCGCCCCGCGGCGGGTACCACGACGGCGCGCGCTACGGAGACCCCGTGGACACGGTGAGCGTCACCGTCGAGCCGGGCTCGACGGTCTCGCCCGAGGCGGGACTGGCTCCGATCACCTGGCCGGCCGGCGCCGCGTCGGGCTGATCGGACCGTGTGGCCACCAGACCCACGCTCGCCAGCGACGCGGCGGCGTCGTCGTACGTCGCACCGACGAGCCCGTCTGGGACTTGGACTGACGAAGGTGGTGGCGGGCTCGTCGTCTCCGGCGGCTGTGTCACCTTCGGCGGCCCCGACGAGACGACGAGCGTCACGCTCGACCCGGTCGGCAGCACCGTCCCGGCGCCGGGGTCGGTGCGGATGACCCGCCCCTTCGCCACGGAGGTGCTCTGCTCGGTCGTCGTCACCGGCTGGAGGTCGAGCGCGAACAGCGCCGCCTGGGCGTCGGCCTCGAGCCGGCCCTCGAGGCCGGTCGGCACGGTCGCGGTGGCCGGTGTCGTCGTCTCGGTCGGCGTCGGGGTCTCGGTCGGCGTCTGCGAGGGCGTCGCCGACGCCGTCGGTTGGACCCCCACGTAGGCGGGCGGCGGGAACTCGCCCGTCGCCTGCCACGCCGGCATCGCCAGCACCGGCTTCATGTAGTCGGCCCACAGCGACGCGGGCCAGCTGCCGCCCGTCACCTGGTCGACGCCGCCGAAGGGCGTGATCGACTCGATCGAGCTGCCGTCCTCGCCGTTCTGGAACATCGCCACGGCGGTGACCAGCCGCGGCGTGAACCCGATGAACCACGCGCTCTTGTTGTCGGTCGACGTGCCGGTCTTGCCGGCGATCGGCACGCCGAGCGGCTTGATCGCGGACCGCGCGCTGCCGGACTGCACCACCTGTTGCATCGCGTAGGTCGTGTCCGCCATGACGTCCTGCTCGAACACCCGCTTCGACTCGCCGGCGCCCGTGAACGCGACGCTGCCGTCCGTGTTGAGCACCTGCGCCACGATGTGCGGCTTGACGTACACGCCCTGCGCGGCGAACGTCGCGTAGGCCGAGGCCATGTCGAGCACGTGGACGTCACCGGCGCCCAGCACGTTCGAGGCGACGTTCGGCTGCGGCAGCGTCACGCCCGCCAGCGCCGCGACGTCCGCGGACGCCTGCGGCGTCACCTCGCAGTTCAGCTGCGCGTACACGGTGTTGACGGAGTTGGCGGTGGCGTCGGTCAGGTCGATCCGGCCGTACGAGGTCCCGCCGAAGTTCTTCACCGGCGTGTCCCAGCAGGCCGGCTGCTGGGGCGACTCGCCGCTGTAGACCGTCGTGAGGCCGATCCCCTTCTGCAGCGCGGCGATCAGCGTGAACGGCTTGAAGGTGGAGCCGGCCTGGATCTTCTCGTACGTGACGGTGTTGCGGGCGTCGGCCAGGTAGTCCGGCCCGCCGTAGAGCGCCGCGATCCCGCCCGTCGCCGGGTCGAGCGTCACGATGCCGGCGCGCAGCCGCGGGCTGGGCGCCTCGCCGGCCAGCGTCCCGTTGAGCAGGTCGCCGGCCGAGCGCACCGCCTCGTTCTGCACCGCCGGGTCGATGGTGGTGACGATCGTGTAGCCGCCGCGCTTGACGTCGTCCTGCGACAGCCCGAGGTTCGCCTGCAGCTCGTCGAGCACCATCTGCAGCAGGTAGCCGTTGGTGCCGGCCATCGTGTTGCCCGGGTTGTACGGGATGGTGGCCGGGAACTGCAGGCCCGCGCGCTGCGCGGCGTCGAGATACCCCTCTTTGACCATCGCGTCGAGCACGAGGTTCCAGCGACCCTCGGCCTTCTCGGGGCTGTTCGCCGGGTCCCACGTGTTCGGGGCGGGGATGAGGCCGGCGAGCAGGGCGGCCTGCTCCACGGTGAGGTCCTTGGCGTCCACCCCGAAGTACGCCTGCGCCGCGGCCTGCACGCCGTAGCTGTCGCGGCCGAGGTAGATGGTGTTGAGGTAGCGCGCGAGGATCTCGTCCTTCGACTCGCTCTGGGAGATCTTCACGGCGAGCATCGCCTCGCGCAACTTGCCGACGTAGTCCTTCGTCGTGCGCCCGACGAGGTACCGCTCGACGTACTGCTGCGTCAACGTGGACGCGCCCTGCTGCTGGCCCCCGGTGATGTTGTTCCAGAACGCGCGCGCGATGCCCCGCAGGTCCACACCGGAGTTCTCGTAGAACGTGCGGTCCTCCATCGACACCACGGCCTGGCCCAGGTACTCCGGCAGCGTGGCCGCGTCGACGATCTCGCGCTTCTGGTCCGCGAACTGGCCCATCTGCGGCCCGCGGGTGCCGTCGGCGTTGTCCGCGAAGTACACGGTCGACGTCTGGTACTTCACCTCGGCGGAGGGCGACGGGACCCGCAGCGTCGTGTAGAGGGCGACGAGCGCGCCGAACCCGAGGAAGAGGAGCCCGAGGAGCGTGCCACCGACCACGCGCCACGACGGCAGCCACCGCTTGGCGCCCGTGACACCGGTGCGCGGGTAGTCGAAGAAGCGGCGCTTGCGTGCGGCCGCGCCCCGTCCCTTCGTCGTGCCCCGGGCCGACGAGCGAGGGGCGCTGACGCCGCGGGTGCCGGCGGCGGCGCGCGTGGAGACCGCCGGGCGTGCGGTCGTCGTGCCGCGTGGCGCCGCGCTCCGCGACGAGGTGCGCCGGGGTGGCGTTGCTCCTCGGCTGCTGTCGGGCACGCGGGACCTCTCTGACGACCGGGTCGGACGATCGAGCGGGCGCGCGCGGGGGCGCCTCGCCGACGCTCAGTATGGCCGACCGACCCGCACCCCCCGCCGGAGGGACGCCGCGGGCGTCGGCACCTTCACACGATCGCCACCGGACGCTCGCGCGTCGCGTGCGGATCGTGCGCGGGTCCCGCCGTCCTGCCCGAGCACGCGCTGGGCACGAACCCGGACGCGCCCCGTCACATCCAGTGCACTTGTGCGACACATCGCCGCGACATACTCTCGGGATGTATCGAATTGATACATCGAGTGGTCGACGAGCGGTGGGAGGTGCGCGTGCGCGGACGGTCCGACGTGCTCGAGCCGGCCATCCTCGGCCTGCTCGCCGGCTCGCCGATGCACGGCTACGAGCTGCGCAAGCGCCTCAACCTCATGCTCGGCTCGTTCCGCGCACTGTCCTACGGCTCGCTGTACCCCTGCCTCAAGGGCCTCGCGGAGCGCGGCTGGATCGTCGGCACCGACGCCGGCGCCACCGCCGAGCGGGCGCTCGCCAGCCACCGCGCCCGCATCGTCTACCAGCTGACCGCCGACGGCAAGGAGCACCTGGCGCAGGTGCTGGCCTCGTCGGGCCCGGCGGCCTGGGAGGACGAGAACTTCGACGTGCGGTTCGCGCTCTTCGGGCAGACCGACGCGGAGACCCGGCTGCGCATCCTCGAGGGCCGGCGCACGCGGCTCACCGAGCGGCTCGAGAACGTCCGCCAGTCGTTCGCGCGGACCCGCGAGCGCATGGACGAGTACACGCTCGAGCTCCAGCGCCACGGCCTGGAGCAGGTGGAGCGCGAGGTCCGCTGGCTCGACGAGCTCATCGACAACGAGCGTGGCCACGGCCGCGCCCGAACCCGTAGCACCGGCCGCCCGGCCGGTGCGACCCCCCACGCCGAGACCACCTCGGCGGAGACATCACCGGAGAAGGAGCGAGGATGACCGCCATCCGCGTGGCCATCGTCGGCGTGGGCAACTG
>CAZBIO010000268.1:0-8738 GCA_964491965.1 uncultured Cellulomonas sp. | reverse complement strand
GGTCGAGGCGGAGCTGGCGCTGCCGGTGACGACGCTCGACCTCCCCGGCGAGCAGGCGTCGGCCGTCGCCGCGCCCGGCCGCGGGGTGCCGCGCGCCAACGAGGCCGCCGACGCGACGCGCCCGCGCCCCCCGCTCGTCCTGCCGGAGGCGGCCGCCACGTCCAACCCCGCCACACGTGTGACGGAAGTGACGCATGAGGCGCCAGAGACGTCACACCAGTCACTCCCGTCACACCAGCACCACGTATGGCGGGGTTGGACGGGGCAGGGGGCGGCCGCGGCGGTGGTGGTCGTCGCGGTCGCCGGGCTCGTCATCGCCTGGCTGCGGGGGTCGACACCGAGCGACCCGCCGGCGGACGGCGGCTTCACCGACACCACCGTGCCCCCGGCAGTCGCCGTGCCGGCGGTCGAGCGCCTGTCCGGCGGGCGCGCCCTGGACGGCTCGGTCCGCTTCACCTGGTCCAACCCTGCGCCCGAGGACGGCGACAGCTACCGCTGGGGCGTGGTCACCGCGACGGGCGAGGAGCGGCTGGAGGCGTCCGACGAGGCCTCGGTGGCGATCCCGTCCGCCGAGGCCCCCGACGAGGTGTGCGTGCAGGTGTTCCTCGTCCGCGCCGACGGCCGCGTGTCGTCCGAGCCAGCGCGCGGGTGCGCCGGATGAGGCTGTCCGGTCGCACGACGAGCGTCGCGGCCGCGGTGGCGGTCCCGGCGCTCGTCGTCACGCTCGCCGCCCTCGACCGCGGCTTCCCCCTCGCGCGCCTCGACCTGGACGACGGCGCCGTCTGGGTGACGTCGACCGACCGCGGGATGCTCGGCCGCTACAACGTGCCGGTCGAGGAGCTCAACGCCGGCCTCGCGGCCGACGCGGCGCGCTTCGACGTGCTCCAGGACGGCGCCGACGTGCTGCTCGCCACGCCGGCGTCGCTCGCGTTGGTCGACCCCGCGTCGGTCGCCACGACCGCCGAGGTCGCCGTCTCGGGCGTGTCCGCGACGATGGCCGCCGGCACCGTCGCGCTGGCCGACGAGGACGGACGCGTGTGGGTGCGCCCGCTCGACGCGCTCGGCGACGTGCGCCCCGGGCAGGACGAGCCCGATGCGCAGACCGGTCCCGGCGGCGCGGTGGTGGTCACCTCGTCGGGCACGGCGCTCGCGGTCTCGCCGGCCGATGGCGCCGTGACGCGCGTGACCCCGGGCGCCACCGCGGACGCCGGGAGCCTCGGCGCCGGGGCCGTGGACCAGATCACGGCCGTCGGCGACGAGCCCGTGGTCCTCGCCGGGTCGGTGCTGCGGACGCGGTACGGCACGGTGGACCTGCCCGGGGAGGGCCTGGTGCTCCAGCAGCCCGGCCCCGACTCGTCGTCGGTGCTGGTCGCCGGCCGGACCGCGCTGTTGGAGGTGCCGCTGCGCGGCGGAGCGCTCGTCGAGCACGCGATCGCCGGCAACGGCCCGCCGGCGCGCCCGGTGCGGGTGGGCACCTGCGCCTACGGCGCGTGGGCGTCGCACACCGGCTCCTACCTGCGGCTGTGCGGGGCCGACGAGCTGCGGCGCGACCTTCAGGACGTCGCGACCTCGTCGAGCACGCTGGTCTTCCGCGTCAACCGCTCGATGGTGGTGCTCAACGACACGGCGGCCGGGCGGCTGTGGCTTCCCGAGCAGGACAGCGACGTGCGGGTCCCCGACTGGGAGCAGGTGGCGCCGGAGCCGGAGCCGGAACCCGACACCCAGGAGGCCGAGGGCACGCTGACGCAGGACCTGGTCAGCGAGTGCGGACAGGACTCCGGCGCTCCGCAGGCGCGGGACGACGACCTGGGCGTCCGCGCGGGCCGCACCACGGTGCTCCCCGTGCTCGACAACGACTCGTCGAGCGACTGCGGCATCCTCGCGATCACGGAGTTCGACGCCCTGCCCGAGGGGTTCGGCGAACTGACGCCGGTGTACGGCGGGCGGGCGCTGCAGGTGCGGGTCGCCGACGGCGCGCACGGCACCGCCACCGTGACCTACACGATCGGCGACGGCCGCGGCACCACGGCGCCGTCCACCGCGACCCTGACGCTGCACGTCGTCGCGGACGACGACAACGGCGCGCCGGTGCAGGTCCGGGTCCCGTCCGCGACGGTCGACGCGGGCGGCCGCGTGACGGCCGACGTGCTGTCGAGCTTCACCGACCCGGACGGCGACGACCTGCTGCTGACCGCCGCGTCGGTGGACCCGCGGGTGGGGACGGTCCGCGCGCGTCAGGACGGCGAGCTGACGTTCCAGGCGGACGGTGGCTCGCTGGGGCAGGCGCATGTCGAGCTGTCGGTGAGCGACGGGGTCAACGTGGCGACGGGCATGTTCGTGGTGGACGTCCGCGCGGCCGGCTCCGTCGCGCCGCGCATCGACCCCGTCTACGCGATCACGTTCGTGGACCGGCCGATCACGGTCCGGCCGCTGGACTTCGTCCGGTCGGCGTCCGACGAGCCCGTGGCCCTGGCCGGCGTCGACGACGTGGTCGGCGCGACGATCGTCCCCGACCTGTTGGCCGGGACGTTCACGTTCACGGCGCCGCGCGCCGGCACCTACTACGTGCCGTTCCTCGTCACCGCGCCGCCGCAGCAGGCGGCCGGGCTCGCCCGGATCGACGTGCGCGAGTGGCCGGACCAGGCGCTGGCGCCGGTGGCGACGCGCGACCGCGCCCTGCTGCCGGCCGGCGGGGAGGTGACGGTGGACCCGCTGGCCAACGACGAGGACCCCTCGGGCGGCGTGCTGGTGCTCCAGGACGTCCTGGTCCCCGACGGCGTGGGGCTCGAGGCCGCCGTCATCGACCACCACCTGGTGCGCATCACCGGCGACCGCACGCTCGCGGGCCCGGTGACGCTGGGGTACACGGTGTCCAACGGCGCGGCGGCCGCGACGGGGGAGATCGTCGTGGTCCCGGTGCCGGGGGGCGGCGGGTCGCAGGCGCCGGTCGTCGACAACATCGAGGTGACCGTGCGCACGGGTGGCGTCGTCACGGTCCCCGTCCTCGACTCGGCGTACGACCCGGACGGCGACCAGCTCTCGCTGGTCCGCGAGCTGCCCGAGCCGCTCGGCCCCGGCGAGGGCCTGCTGGTCGTCTCCGGCAGCGTGCTCCGGTACCAGGCGCCCGCGACGCCGATGACGGTGCGCGCGACGTTCGCCGTGCGCGATCCCACGGGCAACACGACCGCCGCCCAGCTCGTGGTGCGCGTCCACGCCTCCGACCCCGACACCAAGGCGCCGCCGCGCCCGCGTGACCTCGTCGCGCGCGTCTACGCCGGGGACACCGTGCGGATCGACGTGCCGCTCGTCGGGATCGACGTCGACGGCGACGGCGTCACCCTCCTGGGCCTGGCGAGCGCGGCGAGCAAGGGTGTGGTGACGGCGGGCCCCGACTGGCTCTCCTACCAGGCGTTCGCCGACGAGGCCGGCACTGACACGTTCACCTATGCCGTCGAGGACTGGACCGGCCAGCGGGTCGTCGCGACCGTCCAGGTGGGCATCGCCCCGCGCCCGACGAGCGCCGCGACCGTCGTCGCGCGCGACGACGCCGTCACCGTGCGACCCGGCGAGAGCGTCGAGGTGCGGGTGCTGGCGAACGACGTCGACTCCGCGGGCGGCACCCTCACCCTCGCCCCCGTGCTCGAGGTGCCGGACGGCGTGCGGGCGACCGCCGACGTCGAGAGCGGGCGGGTCACGGTGGTCGCGCCGCCGAGCCCCGGCGTGGTGCAGGTGGTGTACACCGCGACCAACGTGCGCGGCGGCCGCGACACCGGCGTGCTGACGGTCACCGTCTCCGCGGACGCCACGGTGCTGCCGCCGGTGGCGCGCGACGTCGTCGTGCCCGCTGCCGACACGTTCGGCAAGACCGAGGTGACCGTCGACGTCCTCGCCGTCGCCCAGAACCCCAGCGGCCCGATGTCCGACCTGGCGGTCTCGATGCCGGACGTCGACCCGCAGGTGGCGGCCGTCGCGCTGGACGGCACGATCGTCGTCACCCTGGCCGACCACGCGCAGACGCTGCCGTACCTGCTGACCAACACGCGCGAGCCCGCGGCGACCGCCTACGCGTTCATCACCGTCCCGGCGCTGGGCAACTTCCCGCCGACGCTGCGCCGCAACGCTCCGGAGCTGCGCGTCGCCTCCGGCTCACAGCTGCTGATCCCGCTCGACGAGCACGTCCAGGTGGCGCCCGGGCGGACGGCCAGCGTGGCCGACGAGGCCGGGGTGAGCGCCACGCGCTCCAACGGTGCCTCGCTGGTGCGCGACATCCGGACCGTGCAGTTCACCTCGGCCGACGGCTACGCGGGGCCAGCGTCGATCACGGTCCCGGTGACGGACGCGACCGGCCCGGGCGACGAGCTGGCGCGCACCGCGCTGCTGACCATCCCCATCACGGTCATCGCCGTCGACGACCACCCGCCGACGTTCGCGCCGTCGCAGATCCGCGTCGCGCCGGGCGAGGCGCCGGTGGTGGTGGACCTGCTCGCGTTCCTCACCGGGCCGGACGGGCGGCCGGCCGAGGCGGGGGACTACACCGTGCGGATGCGGTCGGCGGTGCCGCGCGGGTTCGTCGCGTCGCTCGACGGGTCGGTGCTGGCGGTGTCCGCCGCGGCCACCACCGCGAAGGGCACCGCGGGCGTGGTCGACCTGGCCATCGGCTACGGCCGCTCGGGTTCGATGGACGCGTCGCTGGACCTCGCGGTGATCGCCTCGACGCGGCAGCGCGCCCGGCTGGTGGACCAGCGGATCGAGGACGGCGTGCAGGGGCGGGAGCAGTCCGTCAACGTGCTGGCCGGCGCCTACAACCCGTTCCCGGACTCGCCGCTCTCGCTCGTCGGGGTGAGCGTGGAGACGGCCGACGCGGGCTCCGCCGCCGTCTCGGGAAGCTCGGTGTCGCTGCGCCCCGCCGCGGACTTCGTCGGCGAGATGACGGCCCGCTTCCGCGTGCGGGACGTCACCGGCGACCCGGACCGCGAGGTCGAGGGGCGCGTGACGCTCGTCGTCTCCGGGGTCCCCGCCGCCCCGGCGCCGCCGCGCGTCGAGGAGATCGGCGACCGCCAGGTGATCCTGGCGTGGGCGGCACCCGACAGCCGCGGCCGCCCCATCGACTCCTACCGGGTCACCGCCACGCCGGGCGGGCAGGTCACCACGTGCGCCAGCACCACGTGCACCGTCGGCGGCCTGACCAACGACCAGGAGTACACGTTCACGGTCGAGGCGCACAACGCGGTCGGCTGGTCGCAGTCGTCGAGCGCGTCCGCCCCCGCCCGGCCCGACGCCGTGCCGGAGGCGCCGACCGGGCTGGCGCTGACGTTCGGCGACGGCGAGCTCACCGCCGTGTGGACCGCGCCGCCGCTGACCGGCTCGCCGGTCACCAGCTATACGCTCGAGCTGACGGGCGCGGCGAGCGGCCCGCAGACGGTGACCGAGACGGCGACGTCCCACACGTTCCACGGGCTGACCAACGGCGTCCGGTACACGGTGCGCGTCCGGGCGGTCAACCGCGCGCCCGAGCCCTCCGCGTGGTCGGAGAGCGCCTCCGAGGTGCCGGCCGGACCGCCGGCCACTCCCGCCCCGGAGGCGTCGCGGCGGGAGGGCAAGGTGACGGGCAACGCCATCGACGTCACCTGGCCGGCCGTCGAGGGCACCGCCGCGAACGGTGACCGGGTGATCCGGTACGAGGTGTCCGTCGACAGCGGCGAGCCGGTGGATGCGGGCCAGGCGACGTCCTACGTGGTGACCGATGCGGAGCGGCGCACGTATGCGATCCGCGTGCGTGCGGTCAACAAGGCGGGCGCCTCGCCGTGGGGCGCCGTCACCGGTGAGGTGTGGAGCGCGCCCGGGGTGCCGGAGAGCCTGTCCGCGCGGCCCTCGTCGGCCACGGACGCCGCGCTGTTCAACGCGGGCTGGGTGGACCTCGCGTGGGTGGCGCCGTCGGACACCGGGTCCGCGATCGCGACGATCGTCGGCTACGAGGTCGAGGGCCAGGGCTCCGTCTCCGTGCCCCGGATGCGCGTCGGGGGCCTGCCCGCCGGCCAGCCGCAGACGTTCCGGGTGCGCGCCCTGAGCTCGAAGGGCCTGGCGAGCGAGTGGGTCCAGGTGACCTCGCCGCGGGTGCTGACCCTGCCCGAGGCGCCGGCGGTCGCCGTCGCGCCGGGGGCGGTCGACGAGGTGACGATCGGCGCCACCCTCGGCCGCGACGGCGGCACGGCGATCGTCGACGCGCAGTTCCGCCTGACCGACCCCGGCGGCACCGCGGGCTGGAGGCCGCTGGCCGAGCTGCCGGCGACGCACCACGTCGACGGCGGCGGCCAGGTGACCGTCGATGTCCGGGTGCGCAACGCGGCGGACGCGCCGTGGGTCAGCGGCTCCGCGGCGGCGCGGACCGGCGCCCCGTCCGTGCCCGGCGCGGTCGGCGCCGTCTCGGCCGCGTGGGTGGACGCCGGGCAGCCCGAGCCGGTGCTGCACCTCCAGTGGCCGGCCCCTGCGGACGGCGGGCGCGCGGTCGATGACTACGAGTGGGAGGTGACGATCGAGGGCGCGACGCCGACGGTGCAGACCGGGGCCCTGGGGAGCGCGGTGCTGACCGCCGACGTCGCCGGCCTCGTCGTGCCGCCCGGTGCCCGCGTCACCGTGCGCGTGCACGCCCACAACGCCGTGGGCTGGGGCGACTGGTCCCAGCCCGTCGAGCCGACCGCGCCCGCGGCCGGCCCCTGAGCCAAGGAGAGCGATGACCCCCGAGGAGGCCGCCCGCTTCGCCGCGACGTTCGACCAGCTGGTGTCGAACGTCGGCCGTGCGTTGCTCGGCACCGTCCGCACCATCCGCCTCGCGCTGGTCGCGATGCTCGCGGAGGGACACCTGCTGCTCGAGGACGCGCCCGGCACCGGCAAGACGTCGCTGGCCAAGGCCCTGGCGGCCAGCGTCCGCGGCACGCACCACCGGATCCAGTTCACGCCCGACCTGCTGCCCAGCGACGTCACCGGCGTCACCATCTGGGACCAGGGCTCCCGCACGTTCGAGTTCCACCCCGGGCCGGTCTTCGCGTCCGTGGTGCTGGCCGACGAGATCAACCGGGCCTCGCCGAAGACGCAGGCGGCGCTGCTGGAGGTGATGGCGGAGAGCAACGTCACCGTCGACGGCGTCGGCCACCCCGTGGGGCGCCCCTTCATGGTGATCGCGACCCAGAACCCCATCGAGCAGGCGGGGACCTACCGGCTGCCCGAGGCGCAGCTCGACCGGTTCCTCGTCAAGGCGTCCCTCGGCTACCCGGACCGCGCCAGCTCGGTCGAGATCCTCTCCGGTGCCCGCGACCGGACCGCGGGCCTGCGCCCGGTGGTCACCATCGACGAGGTGGCGGTGATGAGCGACCTCGCCCAGACCGTCCACACCGACGCCGCCGTGCTCGACTACGTCGCCCGGCTCCTCGAGGCGACGCGCGAGGACCCCCGGACCACCGTCGGCGCGTCCGTCCGCGGCGGGCTGGCGCTGGTGCGGTGCGCCAAGGTGTGGGCGGCCGCCGCCGGCCGCGAGTACGTGGTGCCCGACGACGTCAAGGAGCTGGCGCAGCCAGTGCTCGCCCACCGCCTGGTGCTCGACCCGGAGGCGGAGTTCGCCGGCGTCACCGCGGCCCAGGTGATCGACCGGGCGCTCGACGAGGTGACGCCGCCGGCGTTGCGGGCGTTCTGACGTGCGCGTCTCGCCGCTGGGCTGGGCCGTCGTCGTCGCGGCGTGCCTCGGGCTCGCCGGCGGGCGCTGGCTCGGCTGGGGCGAGCTGTCGGCACTGGGGGCGGCGGCGGCCGGGGTGCTCGTCGTCTGCCTGGCCATGACCGCGGGCCGGGCCCGCTACGCGGTGCGGCTCGACCTCGCGGAGCGCCGCGTCACGGTGGGGCAGCGCGCCGTCGGCGGGATCGAGGTGACCAACGCGGCGCGGCGCCGGTCCCTGCCGTCGCGCCTCGAGCTGCCCGTCGGCTCCGCCGTCGCGGACCTCGCGGTGCCGTCCCTGGCGCCCAGGCGGCGGCACGACGAGCTCTTCGCCGTCCCGACCGCGCGCCGCGCCGTGATCGTCGTCGGGCCGGTGCGGTCGTGGCGGGGCGACCCGCTCGGCCTGGTGCGCCGCACGGTGCGCTGGACCGAGCCCGTCGAGCTGTTCGTCCACCCGCGGGTCGTCGCGCTCCGCGGCGCCGGGGCCGGGCTGCTGCGCGACCTCGAGGGGCAGACGGCACGCGAGCTGTCGGACACCGACCTGTCCTTCCACGCCCTGCGCGACTACGTGGCCGGCGACGACCGGCGCTACATCCACTGGCGCACCACGGCGCGCCTCGGCCAGCTGATGGTCAAGCAGTTCGAGGACACCCGCCGGACGTTGACGGCCGTGGCGCTCGCGGACGCGGCGGCCGACTACGCGGGCGACGACGACCTCGAGCTGGCGGTCGGCGTCGCCGCCTCGCTGGGCGTCGCGGCCATCCGGGACGAGCGGGAGGTCGCCGTGCTCGCCGGGCCGGGCCGGCTGCGGGTCTCGTCGCCGCCGTCCCTGCTCGACGACTGCTCGCGGTTCTTCGTCTCGCCCGCCGGCGCCGGCGTCCACCTGCTCGGCCGGCGAGTGGCCCGCGAGGCCGCGGACGCGTCGATCGCCGTGCTCGTCACGGGCACCGTGCCCGACGAGGCCGACCTGCGGCTCGGCGCGCGGCACGTGCCGGCCGGGGCGCGCGTGCTCGTCGTGCGCTGCGAACCGGGCGCG
>CAZBIO010000267.1:0-4608 GCA_964491965.1 uncultured Cellulomonas sp. | reverse complement strand
CCCTCCGGCAGGCCGGCGACGAGGTCCCAGATCTGGGCCTCCCGCAGCGCGAGCTCGAGCTCGTCGTCGGTCGCGGTCGGCTTGGCGAAGAGGAGGTTGGCACGGATGGTGTCGTGGAACAGGTGCGCCTCCTGCGAGACGACGCCGACGGTGGCCCGCAGGGAGTCCAGCGTCACGTCGCGGAGGTCCTGGCCGGCAATACGTACAGTTCCGCGCGTCGGGTCGTACATTCGCGTGACGAGCTGCGAGATCGTCGTCTTGCCGGCGCCGGAGGGCCCGACGAGCGCGACCATCGACCCGGCCGGGACGGTGAAGCTGACGTCGCGCAGGGTGTCCGCCACCGGGTCGACGCGCAGCGCGGCGACCGCCTCGAGGGAGGCGAGCGAGACCTCGTCGGCCGCGGGATAGCGGAAACCGACGCCCTCGAGCGCCACCGACGCGCCGCGCTCGCGGACCGCCACGCGCAGGTCGGTGGCCCCGGGCCTGTCGGCGACGGTGGGCACCAGGTCGAGCACCTCGAGCACGCGGTCGAAGCTGACGAGCGCGGTCATGACGTCCACCTGCACGTTGGACATCGCGGTGAGCGGCCCGTAGAGGCGGCCGAGGTAGGACGCGAGCGCGACGACGACGCCGACGGTCAGCTCGCCGCGGATCGCGGAGACGCCGCCGAGGCCGTAGATGATCGCGACCGCCACCGACGCGACCGTCGTCAGGCCGACGCGGAACCACGTCGCGTTGAGGGCGAGCCGGACGCCGACGTCGCGAACCTTGCCGGCGTGCGCGGCGTACTGCGCGGACTCGCGCGCCGGGTCGCCGAACACCTTCGCCAGGTGCGCGCCGGCGACGTTGAACCGCTCCTGCATGAACTGCGAGGCCTCGGCGTTGAGCTCGTACGACTCGCGTGTGATCGCCGAGATGCGCCTGCCGAAGAAGCGCGCGGGGAAGACGAAGACGGGCAGCAGGACCAGCGACAGCAGCGTCAGCCGCCAGGACATCGAGAACATCGCGGCGAGGACGAACGCCACGGTCAGCGCGTTGGACACCACGTTCTGGAGCGTGGACGTGAACGCCTGCTGCGCGCCGAGCACATCGCCGTTGAGGCGCTGCACCAGCGCGCCGGTGCGTGCGCGGGAGAAGAAGGCCAGCGGCATCCGCTGCACGTGGTCGAACACGGCCGTGCGCAGGTCGAGGATCAGGCCCTCGCCGATGCGCGACGAGATCCAGCGCTCGGTGAACGAGAGCGCGGCGCCGGCCACGGCGAGGCCGGCCACCGAGGCGGCGATGCCGGCGACGAGGCCGGGCCGGCCGGCGGCGATGCCGTGGTCGATGAGGATGCGGATCAGCCAGGGGGTCAGCGCGCCGACGCCGGCGTCGATGGCGATGAGCACGACGAAGACGGCGAGCTGCGCCCGGTACGGCCGGGCGAATCCGAGGATGCGGCGCAGGGTGGCCCGGCCGACGTGCTGCTCGACGACCGAGCGGTCCTGGACGTACGAGCGGAGGCCGCGGGCGCCGCCGCGCCCGCCCCCGTGGAACGTGGACATGGGCCCTCCCCAGAGTCACGCGCAGGCGATGCTGAGGTTAACCTCACCTCCCCCGCCCCTCGTTCCCTGCCGCCCTCAGGCCGACGGGCGGCCCACCAGGCGGTCGCGCAGCAGCACGGCGATGTCCGCGACCTCGGGCACCCCCGGGGTCGTACCCCGCCACACGTGTGACTCCTGTGACGCACGGGGCGGGGAACCGGCCTCACCAGCCCCACTAGTCCCACGTGTGGCGGGGTCGGACGGGGGAGCGCCGCAGGCGGCGACGCCGTCGCGCAGCATCGTCGTGCAGAACGGGCAGGCGGTGGCGACCGCGGCGGCCCCCGTGCCGAGGGCCTCGGCCGCGCGCGTCGTGCCGATCCGCGTCCCGATCGACTCCTCCATGACGGCGCGCGCCCCGCCACCGCCGCAGCAGAAGGCGTCCTCGCCGTGCCGCGGCATCTCGGTGACGGTCACCCCGGCCGCGGCGAGCAGCTCGCGCGGCGGTGAGTACACCTGGTTGTGCCGGCCCAGGTAGCAGGGGTCGTGGTCCGTCACGGTGCGCTCGTCCGACGAGGGCAGCGGCACCAGCCGCCCGTCCGCGACCAGCATGTTGAGCAGCTCCGTGTGGTGCACCACCTCGTACGAGCCGCCCAGCGCGGGGTACTCGCGCGCCAGGCTGTTGAAGCAGTGCGCGCACGTCACCACCACGCGCCGCGCGCCGGCGGCGTTGAGCGTCTCCACGTTCCCGGAGGCCAGCTGCACGAACAGCAGCTCGTTGCCCGCGCGCCGCGCCGGGTCTCCGGTGCACTGCTCCGCCTCGCCCAGCACGGCGAACGTGACCCCCGCGGCGTGCATCAGCTCGGCCACCGCGCGCGTGGTCCGCATCGCGCGGTCGTCGTACGCCCCGGCGCAGCCCACCCAGAACAGGTAGTCCACCTCGGCGAGCGACTCGACGTCGACACCGACCACGGGCACCGGGAAGTCCAGCCCGCGCGTCCACTCCAGCCGCTTGCGGGCGGGGGAGCCCCACGGGTTGCCCTGTCGCTCCATCCCGGAGAACGCCTTGGTCAGCTCGCGCGGGAACGACGAGGCCGCCATCACCTCGTGCCGCCGGATGTCGAGGATCGCGTCCACGTGCTCGATGTCCACCGGGCACTCCTGCACGCACGCGCCGCACGTGGTGCAGGCCCACAGCGAGTCGGCCTCGAGGGCTCCGCCGACGAGCGGGGCGTCCGGGTCGCCCGCCGCGGCGTCGCGCAGGCCGAGCACGACGAGCTTCGGCGACAGCGGCTTGCTCGTCGCCCACGCGGGGCAGACCACCTGGCAGCGGCCGCACTCGGTGCACGTCGCCGCGTCGAGGACGGCCTTCCACGTCAGCTGCGCCGCGGTCCCCGCGCCGAGCACCAGGTCCTCGGGGAGGTCGTCGACCGCCGTCAGGTCGACCGCGTCGCCGGTGGGCCCGAGCACCGGGAGCGCCGGCCCCAGCGACGCTGTACGTCCTGGGTAGCGCTTGGTGTACAAGGTGACGACGGCGAGGAACCGGTGCCAGGCGACGCCCATCGTCGGCTGCAGCCCGACGACGACGAACCAGCTCATCGACACCAGCACCTTGACCGTCGCGAGGACGACCACCCACGTCTCGAGCGTCCCGGTCGGCGCGGCGGCCCAGGCCGACCCCAGCCAGCCCGTCAGCGGGAAGTGCCGCCAGGACGCCAGCCCCGAGCCGTCGTGGACCGCGAGCGCGTAGGTCAGCGCGCGCAGCGCCAGCGCGGCGGCGACCACGACAAGCACCGTCGCCTCGACGTAGACCGCCTGCGCCTGGTTGGACCCGAAGAATCGCGACCGGCGCCGCGCGGGCTCGTCGTCCCCGGCCCTGGGGCGGACCACCTGACGCCGGACGATCAGCCAGACGATCCCCGCGAGCGACAGCCACGCGATCGCCTCGATCGCCCACTCCAGCGGTGGCCAGTGACCCAGCGCCGGCACCACCCACCGCGGGTCGACCACCTGCCCGTAGCCGTCCACGACGGTGATGAGGAGCAGCGGGAACGACACCATGACGTACAGGTGGGCCATCCGCACGTGCAGGTCGTGACGGAACCGCGCGTGCCCCAGGGCCTCGCGCAGCATCGATACCAGCCGTGGGCCGACGGGGCGCCAGCGTCCGGCCAGCGCCCGCCCGCGGCGGGTCAGGGCGACGATCCGCACCACCCCGCGCGTGAAGTACGCGACCCCGACGACGGTCGCGACGGCCACGAGCGCGAGGCAGACGGCGGAGAGGGCTGTCACCCGCGGAACGCTACCTGGGCGCCCTCGCCCACCCAACGTCCGCGGGTGGTGGGGCTATCGGCCCACCACCCTCGGACGCAACGGAGCGGGAGGGCGGAGAGGGCGGGCGCGGAGAAGGCGCAGGGCGGGGGCAGGAGGCGCTTGGTAGCCTGGCGCCGTCCCCGACGCGAATCGGCGGCGCACCCGCGTCGCCCTGATCAGCCGTACCCACCGACCACCCGCCCCCGACACGGACGGAGCCGGACGTGCTGACGCTGCTGGCCGTACACGTCGCAGCAGCCCTTGTCGCGCCATGGCTCGTCGGGCGGCTCGGCCGACGCGCATTCTGGGTGCTCGCGCTGGCGCCGGCGAGCGCCGCGGGCTGGGCCCTCGCCTGGACGGACCGGGTACGACGAGGAGAAGCGCCGACCCAGCACCTGAGCTGGGTCCCGAGCCTGGGCCTCGACCTCGACGTCCGCCTCGACACCCTGTCGTGGCTGATGGCGATCGTCGTCGGCGCGGTCGGCGCCCTGGTGCTCGTCTACTGCTCCGCCTACTTCAAGGAGGGTGGGGCCGGGCTGGGACGGTTCGCGGCGACGTTCGTCGCCTTCGCCGGCTCGATGCTCGGCCTGGTCACCGCGGACAACCTGCTGCTCCTGTTCGTCTTCTGGGAGCTGACCACCGTCACGTCGTACCTGCTCATCGGCCACTACGCCGAGCGCAAGCCCAGCCGCCGCGCGGCGATGCAGGCGATCGTCGTCACCACGGCCGGCGGCCTGACGATGCTCGTCGGGCTGGTGATCCTGGGCCACGAGGC
>CAZBIO010000266.1:0-4209 GCA_964491965.1 uncultured Cellulomonas sp. | reverse complement strand
GGCACACGCCCGTGGAGAACCTGCTGCAGCCCGACCTGCTGCGCCGGCTGTGCTGGGCGCCGCCCGCCACCGCCGACGAGGAGGCGGTCGCCCAGGCGCTCGTGGCCGGCGGCGCGCGCCCGTGGCAGGTGGAGCTCCTGGCGGCGCGCCTGGCGGCGGCGCTGCGGGCCCCGGGCACCTGACGTAGCCTGCGGCCACGGCCCGGGCAGGGGGCCGAGCCGGCGACCGCCCATGGCGGCCACGGGCACCGGACATCGAGGTCCCGGAGGTGCCATGTCCCACCAGACAGCCGCCCGCGCCGAGCGCGTGGCCCACGCCAGCGTCGAGGACGTCGCCCTGGACGGCGGCGGCACGCTGGCGTTGGTGACGCTGGACAACCGAGCACCCTCGCCCACCACCCTCGGCCCCGGAGGCCTCGCGGAGCTCGCCGCCGCGTTGGGGGCGCTGCGAGCTCGCGCCGCCGCCGGCGAGATCGCGGCCGTCGCCGTCACGGGCAAGCCCGGGGTGTTCGCTGCCGGCGCCGACCTGATGCTGGTCTCCCAGGTCCGCACCCGCGAGCGGGCGCTCGAGCTCGCGCGCGCGGGGCATGCGGCATTCGGGCTGCTCGGCGAGCTCGGCGTGCCGACGTTCGCGTTCCTCAACGGGGCGGCGCTCGGCGGCGGCCTGGAGCTCGCCCTGGCGTGCGACTACCGCGTGGCCGCCGTAGACGTCCGCGCCCTCGGGCTGCCCGAGACCGGCCTGGGCCTGGTGCCCGGCTGGGGTGGCGCGTACCGCCTCCCCCGGCTCGTCGGCATCGCCGCGGCGCTCGACGTCGTGCTGGTGCGGGCCGCCGCCAACCGGCCGCTCGCCGCCGCCGACGCCGGGCGGATCGGCCTGGTGGACGCGGTCCTCGACCCCGACGGGTTCGTCGAGGCGGCGGTGCGGTGGGCGGGCCGGGTGCTGTCCGGGGCGCAGCAGGTGGCCCGCCGCCCGCTCGACGACGCGGCGACGTGGTCCGCCGCCGTCGCGGCCGCGCGCGAGCGGCTCGACGCGACGACCGACCATTCCCGGCCGGCGCCGTACCGCGCTCTCGACCTGATGGCCGCCGCCCGCGACGCCGAACCGGCCGCGGCGTCCGCCGCCGAGGACGAGGCGCTGGCGGACCTGGTGATGACGGACGAGATGCGGGCGTCGGCGTACGCGTTCGGCCTCGTCAGTGCGGCGAAGCGGTCGGCCGGGGCGTCCGACCCGGCGCTCGTCCACCCGGTCGCCCGGGTGGGCGTCGTCGGCGCGGGGCTGATGGCGGCACAGATCGCCGGCCTCGTCGCGCACCGGCTCCGCCTGCCCGTGGTCATGCGGGACGTCGACGACGAGCGCGTCGCCGCCGGCCTCGCCGCGGTCGCGTCCAGCGTGGGCCGCCACGTCGCCGCGGGCCGCCTGGTGCCCGACGAGGGCGCCCGCATCGTCGCCGGCGTGTCCGGCTCCACACAGGTCGGCGCGTTCGCCGGGTGCGACCTGGTGATCGAGGCCGTGACCGAGGACCTCGAGGTCAAGCGGGCGATGTTCGCCGAGCTCGAGGGCGTGGTCGGGCCGGGCGCGGTGCTGGCGACCAACACCTCGGCGCAGTCCGTGACGGCGATGGCCGACGGCCTGCGCCACCCCGGGCGGGTGGTGGGCCTGCACTTCTTCAACCCGGTCGCCGCGATGCCGCTCGTCGAGGTGGTGCGCGCCGAGCGGACCAACGAGGAGGCGCTGGCCACCGCGTTCGACGTGGCCGGGCTGCTCGGCAAGAGCGCCGTCGGCGTGGCGGACCGGCCCGGGTTCGTGGTCAACCGGCTGCTCGTGCTGCTGCTCGGCGTGGTGCTGGGGTGCATCGAGCGGGGCACGCCGGTCGAGGTCGCCGACCGCGCGCTCGACCCCCTCGGCCTGCCGATGCCGCCGTTCGAGCTCCTCGACCTCGTCGGTCCCGCGGTGGGCCTGCACGTGCTGACGTCGCTGCGGTCGGACCTCGGCGACCGGTTCCCCCGGTCGCCGGGCCTCGCCGCGCTCGTCGCCGGCCGCACGCCGCTCGTCGTCTCCGCCCCGTCGCCCGGGCTCCCCCGGCGCGTCGACCCGGCGATCCAGTCCGCGTTCGGGACCCCGGGGCCCGACGAGGCGGGGCCCGACGAGGCCGGGGTTCTCGATGCCGTGCTCACCGCCCTGACCACCGAGATCGGCCTGATGCTCGATGAGGGCGTCGTGGCGACGCCGCAGCAGATCGACACCTGCCTGATCCTCGGGGCGGGCTGGCCGTTCCACCTCGGAGGTATCTGCCCGTACCTCGACCGCTCTGGATACAGCGAACGCGTGCTCGGCCGGCGCCTGCTGCCGGCGGGCCTGGCGAGCGTCCCCCGCTGAGGAGGAACCGAGATGAGCGTGCGCGGCGACGAGTACGACGCCGCCCTGGGTGCGGCGACGGCCCGGGCGACGGCCTGGCTGTCCGGCGTGGGCGAGCGCCGGGTCTCCCCGGAGGCGACGACCGACGAGGTGCTCGCGACCCTCGCGCGGCCGTTGCCCGACGAGGGCGTGCCCCCCGTGGCGGCGCTCGACGAGCTCGCCGCGGCCGTCGAACCCGGCCTGATGGCCAGCGGGTCGGGCCGGTTCTTCGGCTGGGTGATCGGCGGCACCCTGCCGGTCGCGCTCGGAGCCGACGTGCTCGTCGGCGCGTGGGACCAGAACGCCGGCATGGCGGCCTCGTCGCCGGCGACCGCCGCGGTCGAGGAGGTCGCCGCGCGCTGGCTGCTCGACGCCCTGGGCCTGCCGGAGGGCTCCGCGGTGGGGTTCGTCACGGGCGCGACCATGGCGAACTTCGTCGGCCTCGCCGCGGCGCGCGGCGCCGTGCTCGCCCGCGCGGGATGGGACGTCCACGCCGACGGGCTGACCGGGGCGCCGCGCGTCCACGTACTGGTCGGCGAGGAGCGCCACGACACGGTGGACCTCGCCCTGCGCTACCTCGGTCTGGGCACGCCGGCCGTCGTGCCGGCCGACGACCAGGGCCGCATCCGGCCCGACCTGCTCGCGGAGGCCCTCGCCGCGCTGCCGCCCGGCGAGCCGGTGATGGTCGCGCTCCAGGCGGGCAACGTGCACTCGGGCGCCTTCGACCCCTTCGCCGACGCGATCGCCCACGCCCACGCGGCCGGCGCGTGGGTCCACGTGGACGGCGCGTTCGGCCTCTGGGCCGCCGTGTCGCCGCAGCTGCGCCCGCTCGTCGTCGGCATGTCCGAGGCCGACTCCTGGGCGACCGACGCCCACAAGACGCTCAACGTGCCGTACGACTGCGGCGTGGCGGTGGTCCGGGACCCGACCCCGCTCCGGGCCGCATTCGGCGTCCACGCCAGCTACCTGACCGACGCCGGTGGCATGGGCAACCCCTACGACAGGGTTCCGGAGCTGTCGCGGCGCGCCCGCGGCATCCCCGTGTGGGCGGCACTGCGGTCCCTGGGCCGCGCCGGCGTCGTCGCGCTGGTGGACGGCCTCGTGGCCAACGCCCGCGCGCTCGCGAAGGGCCTCGGCGCGATCGACGGGGTCGAGGTGGTCAACGACGTGGTCTACACGCAGGTGTGCCTGGCGCTGGCGGACGACGAGCGGACGCGCGAGGCGGGCCGGCGCCTGGCCGCCGAGGGCGAAGTGTGGCTCTCGTCGTCGCACTGGCACGGCCGGGACGTGCTGCGCGTCTCGGTGAGCAACTGGTCGACCGACGAGGACGACGTGGCCCGCACCATCGCCGCGGTCCGCCGCGCCGTCCCCTGACGTCCCACCCCGCCACACGTGTGACGCATGTGACTGGTGAGACGGCGATCCCGCCACACGCGTCACCTGACGTCACACGTGTGGCGGGATCGGTCACCGCGGGTGCGCTCACCGCCCACGGGGACTGCGCCGTCAGGCGGACTGGTGGAACGTCCGCGCGAGCACGTCGAGCTGCTGCTCCCGGGTGAGCTTGACGAAGTTCACCGCGTAGCCGGAGACCCGCACCGTCAGGTTCGGGTACTTCTCCGGGTGCTCGATGGCGTCCTCGAGGGTCTCCCGGTTCAGCACGTTGATGTTCGCGTGGTACAGGCCCTCGCCCATCCCGGCGTCGAGGATCCCGACGAGGTTGCCGACCTGCTCGTCCTTCGTCCGGCCCAGGCCGCTCGGCGTGATGGTGTTGGTCAGCGAGATGCCGTCGAGCGCGTCGTCGTAGTCGAGCTT
>CAZBIO010000265.1:0-6154 GCA_964491965.1 uncultured Cellulomonas sp. | reverse complement strand
CGGACGCGGGATCGTCGGCGCCCTCGACGGACTGCCACACCGTGAGGTACCACGGCTGCGCGGGGGGTGCGGTCGCCTCCGGGGTGACCGTCGGCGCCGGCTCCTCGCCGGGCACGGTCTCGGGATCGACCACCCGCCAGGCGGTCTCGCCGGGCATGACGAACGACAACCGCTCGCGGGCCTGCGCGGCGACGTACGCCGGGTCGTCCCAGCGCGCCAGCTCGGCGCCGAGGTCGTCGTTCTCCTTCTGGGCCGCCGCGACCTGCGCGCGCAGCGCCTCGACCGCGGTGCGCTCGGCGAGGTACGAATGCAGCGTCGGGTAGACCAGGACGAACGCGAGCAGCGCGACGACTCCGAGCACCATCGCCCGCGCGGACAGCAGCTTGGGGGTCCGCTGCCGCACCCGCTCCACCGTCGGTCCGCGGTCCCTGCCGGGCGCCGGGCGCTGCGGGCCGGTGGAATGAGTCCCCGCGGCGGGTCGCGAGTTCTGCCTGGGCATCGCCCCCGTGCGGGGTGCCGCGCCGACCCGGGGCACGGCCGGCCGGGGTGCGCTCGGGCGCCGGCCGAGGCCGGACGACGAAGCGCGGGGTGCGGGCACGGCTCGATTCTGCCCGCGCGCCCACCGATCCCCGCGGACCCGCCACCCGCTCGCCGTGTCCCTCCGGGGCCGGTCGCCGTGTCCCTCCGGCCCCACCGTGCCCCTCCGGGCCCCCACCCGCCCCTCCGGCCGGCCACCGTGCCCTTCCGGCTGGTCACCGGATCTCCGGCCCGCCCGTCCAACCCCGCCACACGTGTGACTGGTGGCGCTGATGTGGCGTCCCACGGGACCACCCGTCACTCCAGCACCACGTGCGGCGGGGTGGCGGTAGCGTGCGTCGCCGGGTACCGTGTGACGCATGGAACCGGACGACGAAGGCTCGGTCCTCACCCAGCTGCGCCGCGGCACGCTCGAGTACTGCGTGCTCGCCTACCTCGACCGCGGTCCCTCGTACGGC
Organism: uncultured Cellulomonas sp.; assembly: GCA_964491965.1. Classification (GTDB taxonomy): domain Bacteria; phylum Actinomycetota; class Actinomycetes; order Actinomycetales; family Cellulomonadaceae; genus Cellulomonas. The sequence goes on along the minus strand of CAZBIO010000265.1, from coordinate 5,159 downwards.
CAGGACATCGCGCGCGCGCTCGGCTCCGACCCGCTGCTGTTCGGCTCCGAGGGGACGCTCTACCCGCTGCTCACCCGGCTGCGACGCCGCCGATGGGTGGACACGACATGGCAGCCGTCCCCCGCAGGGCCACCGCGGCGTTACCACGAGCTGACCGACGAGGGCCGCGCCGCCCTGCGCGCCTTCGTGGCCGTCTGGGAGCCGTTCCGCGCCGGCGTGGACCGGCTGATGAAGGGAGCCGCGTGACCGTGACCACCACCTCGCCGCTGGTGTCCGCCTACCTTGCGGACCTCGACCGCGCGCTGGCCGGTGCCGATCCCGGCGACCGGGCCGAGATCGTCGACGCGGTCCGCGAGCACATCGACGCCGCGGTCGCCGAGTTGGGGGCGGCGCCGAGCCAGGCGGAGATCGCGGGCGTCCTCCGCCGCCTCGGCAGCGCGGACGCCGTCGCCGCGGCATGGGCCGCAAGCGAGCGCCCGACGAGCCCCACGGCTGCCGCGCCGGCCACAACGGCGGCGCCCTCCGGGGCGCCGATGTTGGCGTACGGGGTGCCGGCCGGAGCGCCCTACGGCGCCGCACCGTACGGAGCTTCGACGCCGTGCCCCGACGCTGGGGATGGTCGAGACCAAGCCGCCCCGCCCTATGCCCGCCCGCCAGGCGGCACCGCGGGTTCGGTGCCAGCCAAGCTGCCGACATGGGCAACCGTGCTGCTCATCGCGATCGGGGTCGTGGTGCTCGGCCCGCTGGTGATCTTCATTCCGGCCGCGCTGGCCCTGGTGCCCATTCGCGGAGGAGCTCCTGGCTGGGTGGTGATCGCCGCCGTCGCGGTGCTGATCGTCGGGAGCGTCGCGTGCCTGTTCGCCGCCCGCCGCTCGGAACGGCACCGGGGTGCGTGGCTCGCCTCCGGGATCGTCGGCCTGGTGCTCGCGGTCCCGCTCGCCATCGCCGCGTTCGGGTTCGCCAGCTTCGGCGGCGGGAGCTCGTCCGAGGGGCCGGCAGCCCCTGTCGTCGAAGTCATACCGACGCCTCGGCCCGCAGCCGGCGGCTGACCGGCCGACCGGCTCACCGGCCGACCGGCCGACCGGCGACGCTCACGCCGGTCGTGCTCACGCCGGCCGCCCGCGTCAACACGACGCAACGTCCGAGGATCTCAGGGGTAGAACCCCGAGATCCTCGGACGTTGCGGTTGGTGGAGAGAGCGCTGCGTCAGGCGGTGAACGTCGACGTGTCGATGACGAACCGGTACCGCACGTCGGAGTTGACCACGCGGTCGTAGGCGTCGTTGATGTCCTCGCCGCCGATGACCTCGACCTGCGCGCCCAGGCCGTGCTCGGCGCAGAAGTCGAGCATCTCCTGGGTCAGCCCGATGCCGCCGATGTTGGAGCCGGCGAACGTCCGGTTCCCGGTGCACAGGTTGCCGACCGACAGCTGCACCGGGTGCTCCGGCAGCCCGACATCGACGAGCGTGCCGAACGCCGTGAGGCAGTCGACGAGCGGCGTGAGGTCGGCGGAGCTCGACACCGTGGTGACGATCAGGTCGAAGCTGCGACCCAGGCCGTCCAGCGCGCCCGGCTCGCTCGTGGCGTAGAACTCGGTGGCGCCGAACCGGTAGGCGTCGGCCTCCTTGGAGCGGCCGTGGCTGATCACGGCCACCTCGGCACCCATCGCCGCGGCGATCTGCACGCCCATGTGGCCCAGGCCGCCCATGCCGACGATCGCGACCCGCTTGCCGGGACCGGCGCCGAACCGCTTGAGCGGCGAATACAGGGTGACCCCGGCGCACAGCAGCGGCGCGGCCTGGTGGAGCGGGATCCCGTCGGGGATGCGCAGCACGTAGTCCTGCTCCACCGTGATCGCCGTCGAGTACCCGCCGTACGTCGGCTTCCCGTCGCGGCCGGTGTCGGTGTACGTCCAGATGGTGCCGCCGGGGCCCTCGCAGAAGTTCTCCCAGCCGTTCTTGCACTGCTCGCACTCGCCGCACGAGTCGATGAAGCAGCCGACGCCCACCCGGTCGCCGACCTTGTACTTGGTCACCGCCGTGCCGACCTCACGGACGATGCCCGCGATCTCGTGACCCGGGATCACCGGGTACTCCTTGGCACCCCACTCGCCGCGAGCCGTGTGGATGTCCGAGTGGCAGATCCCCGCGTACGCGATGTCGAACAGCACCTCGGTCGGCCCCGGCTCCCGCCGTTCGATCGTCGTGCGGGAGAAGCGCCCGGTCGGGGAATCGATTGCATAGGCATAGGCCTGAGGCATCACTTGCTCCTTTGGGGGGTTGGCGAGGCAACGCCGTGCCTCGCGCCGCATAGGGTACGACGAACGCCCACGTGCCAGGGCCTTCCGGCCCGATCCGCTCAATCCGCCCGACGATCCGGGGAAACGCACGCCCGATCCCCCGGTTACAACACAACGTCCGAGGATGTCAGGGGTAGAGCCCCGACATCCTCGGACGTTGTGAAGGGGGTGCGGGCGATCAGGCCTGCGTGAAGCGCGGGAACGACGAGCGGCCGGCGTACACCGCGGCGTCGTCCAGCTCCTCCTCGATGCGCAGCAGCTGGTTGTACTTGTTGATGCGCTCGCCACGCGCCGGGGCGCCGGTCTTGATCTGGCCGGCGTTGGACGCGACGGACAGGTCGGCGATCGTCGTGTCCTCGGTCTCGCCCGAGCGGTGCGACGTCATGGTGCGGAACCCGTTGCGGTGGGCCAGCTCGATCGCGTCGAGCGTCTCGGTGACGGTGCCGATCTGGTTGAGCTTGACCAGCAGCGCGTTGGCGGACTTGAGCTGGATGCCCTTGGCGAGCCGCTCGGGGTTGGTGACGAACAGGTCGTCGCCGACGATCTGCACCTTGTCGCCGATCTTGGCGACGAGCGCCTGCCACGAGTCCCACTCGTCCTCGGACAGCGGGTCCTCGATCGAGACGAGCGGGTAGCTGGCGATCAGCTGCTCGTAGTACTCGATCATCTGCTCACCCGCGAGCGACTTGCCCTCGAACGCGTACCAGCCGTCCGAGAAGAACTCGGTCGAGGCGACGTCGAGCGCCAGCGCGACGTCCTTGCCCGGCACGTAGCCGGCCTTCTCGATGGCGCTGACGATGAGGTCGAGGGCGTCGCGGTTGCTCGGCAGGTTCGGGGCGAAGCCGCCCTCGTCGCCCAGGCCGGTGGCCAGGCCCTTGCCCTTGAGCACCGACTTCAGCGAGTGGTACACCTCGACGCCCGCGCGCAGCGCCTCCTTGTACGTGGGCAGGCCGAGCGGCGCGACCATGAACTCCTGGATGTCCACGTTGGAGTCGGCGTGCGACCCACCGTTGAGGATGTTCATCATCGGCACCGGCAGCACGTGGGCGTTCGGGCCGCCCAGGTAGCGGAACAGCGGCAGGTCGGCCGAGTCGGCGGCCGCCTTCGCGACGGCGATCGAGACGCCGAGGATGGCGTTGGCGCCGAGCTTGCCCTTGTTGGGGGTGCCGTCCAGGTCGATGAGCGCCTGGTCGATGATCCGCTGCTCGGTCGCCTCGTAGCCGACGAGCTCGGGGGCGATCTCGTCGATGACCGCGGAGACCGCGCCCTCGACGCCCTTGCCCAGGTAGCGGCCCTTGTCGCCGTCACGACGCTCGACGGCCTCGATGCTGGCCATGGATGCTCCTTCGAACGGTCTGTGGGGCTTGCGCCCCAACCCTAGTCGGCACGGATGCGGCGGGCAGGGGACCGGCCTGGGACCCGGGGCCGGGTGGCCTCGACGTGCCGGCGAGGCCGACGAACGTATCGTCGGCGTATCGAAAACCGCATACGGGCTGGCAACACCACCCTCCTTTGACTGGGGGTGTGACCCACCGCGAGCCAGCCCCGGCGGCGGCCCGACGTGTCCGATCGCGGGCGTCGTCGCCCTCGCCCACGGTGGGGGTCACGGTCTACGGCTGCGGCCCGGACGAGGCCGCCCTGTTTCGCGCGCTGGCGCCGCGATTCGACGTGCTGCCGACCATCACCGGCGCGCCGCCGTGCGAAGGAAATGTGGGCCTGGCATCCGGAAATCGGTGCATCAGCGTCGGCCACAAGACCCGCGTCACGAATCCCACCCTTCTCGCACTGAGCCAGACCGGGGTGGAATACGTCTCCACGCGAAGCATCGGGTACAACCACATCGATGTCGGATATGCCGAGAGCGTCGGCATGACCGTCGGAAATGTCGCCTACTCCCCCGACAGCGTCGCCGACTACACGTTGATGCTGATGCTGATGGCGGTACGCCATGCGAAATCCATCATCCGCCGCGCGGACAGTCACGACTATCGGCTGAATGACGTCCGCGGCAGGGAGTTGCGCGACCTGACGGTCGGGGTCGTCGGAACCGGGCGCATCGGCTCGGCGGTGATCGAGCGCCTGCGGGGGTTCGGCTGCCGGATCCTCGCCCACGACAATCACGCGAAGACCGCCGCCGAGTACCGCCCTCTCGACGAGCTGCTCCGGCGAAGCGACATCGTCACGCTCCATACCCCGCTCACCGCCGAGACGTACCACCTCCTCGATCGGAACCGCATCGCGCACATGAAGGCCGGCGCATTCGTCGTCAACACCGGGCGCGGCGCGTTGCTGGACACCGACGCCCTCATTCCGGCACTGGAAAGCGGCCACCTGGGCGGCGCGGCGCTCGACGTCCTCGAGGGCGAGGACAGCGTCTTCTACGCCGATCACAGGAACGGGGCCCTCGACAGCGAGCGATTATTGCGGCTCCACGCGCTGCCCAACGTGCTCATCAGCCCCCACACCGCGTACTACACGGACCACGCCCTGAGCGACACCGTCGAGAACAGCCTCATCAACTGCCTGGACTTCGAGAGCGGGAAGCAGCATGGATAGGTTGAAGATAGGAATCCTGTTCGGGGGTTCCTCCGAGGAGCATCCGATCTCCGTCAAGTCCGCGCAGGAGATCGCCAAGAACCTCGATCCCGAGAAGTACGAGCCGTTCTGGATCGGGATCACCACGTCCGGCGCCTGGAGGCTCTGCGACGGTCCCGGCGCAGGCTGGGACCACGACGGTTGTCCCGCCATCCTGTCGCCCGACAGGAGCGTCCACGGACTGCTGGTCCTGGATCACGGGCGGCACGAGGCGATCGTGCTGGACCTCGTCCTTCCCGTGCTGCACGGCAGGGGTGGCGAGGACG
>CAZBIO010000264.1:0-5021 GCA_964491965.1 uncultured Cellulomonas sp. | reverse complement strand
CGACGCCCGGCGCGGGGTCGTAGACGAAGAGCACGTCCGCGTCCGACGAATAGCCCACCTCGCCGCCACCCAGCCGGCCCATCGCGACGACGAGCAGCCGGGCCGGGTCCTCGTCGAGGCGGCGCTCCTCGCGCGCCACCCATGCCGCGATGCGCAGGGCGCCGGCGAGCACGGCGTCGGCCGCGACCGTCAGGCTGCGCGACGCCTTGATGCCCGTGGTCACGCCGAGCACGTCCGCCGTCGCCGTCCGGGCGAGCTCGCGGCGGCGCAGCGCGCGCAGGGTCGTCGCCGCGGCCACAGCGTCGTCGGACCGGGTGAGAATGGCGTCCGCCTCGGCGCCCAGGCGCTCCGCCGAGAGCGGCTCGAGCTCGTCGTCCTGGTCCAGCCACATCACCGACTCCGGCGAGCGCGTCAGGGCGTCGGCGACGTAGCGGGACGTCGAGAGCACGCGCGCGAGCCGCTCGGCCGCGGTGCCGGAGTCGCGCAGCAGCTTGAGGTACCAGTGGGTGCTCCCCAGCCCGTCGGACAGCCGGCGGAACGCCAGCAACCCCCCGTCCGGGTCCGGGCCCGCCGCGAACCAGCCGAGCATCACTGGCAGCAGCTGGCGCTGGATCGCGGCGCGACGCGAGACACCCTCGGTGAGCGCGGTGATGTGGCGCAGCGCGCCGGCCGGGTCCCGGTAGCCGATCGCGGCGAGCCGCTGCCGGGCGGCGTCCGGCGCCAGGCTGACGTCGGCCTCGGACAACCGCGCCGTCGCGGGCAGCAGGGGCCGGTAGAAGAGCTCCTCGTGGAGGCGGCGCACGTCGCGGCGCACCGACCGCCAGCGGTCCAGCAGCCCCTCGGCGCCCTCGGCCCGCATGCCGACCGACCGCGCCAGCCGTCGCAGGTCCGGCTCGGCCGACGGCATCAGGTGGGTGCGCTGGAGGCGCCACAGCTGGAGCCGGTGCTCCAGCACGCGGAGGAACCGGTAGTCGACCGACAGCTGCCCGGCGTGGTCACGGCCGACGTAGCCCGCCGACGCGAGCTCCGCGAGCGCCGTCAGGGTGGTCCCGCTGCGGATGGTCTCGTCGGCCCGCCCGTGGACCAGCTGGAGCAGCTGGACCGTGAACTCGACGTCACGCAGACCCCCGGCCCCGAGCTTGATCTGCCGGTCGGCCTCCTGCGCGGGCACGTGCCGCTCGACGCGGCGCCGCATCGCCTGCGCGTCCTCGACGAAGTTCGGCCGGCCCACCGCCTGCCAGACGAGGGGCTGCGTCGCCTCGACGTATGCCTCGCCCAACGCGGCGTCCCCGGCGATCGGCCGCGCCTTGAGCAGCGCCTGGAACTCCCACGTCTGGGCCCAGCGCTCGTAGTAGGCGCGGTGGCTCGCCAGCGTGCGGACGAGCGGGCCGTCCTTGCCCTCCGGGCGCAGCGCGGCGTCCACCGGCCACAGCGCCGGCTCGCCCGACGGCGTCGAGCACGCGCGGGCCAGGCCCGCCGCCAGCCGCGCGCCGACGACCATCGCCTCGCCCTCGTCGGCCCCACCGGCGGGCTCGGCGACGTAGACGACGTCGACGTCGCTGACGGAGTTGAGCTCGCGCCCGCCGCCCTTGCCCATGCCGATCACGGCCAGGCGGACCCCCAGCCCGTGGCCGGGGAGGTCGGCGCGCGCCAGGGCGAGGCCGGCCTCGAGGGCGGCGCCGGCCAGGTCAGCCATCGCGGCGGCGACGCCCGGCAGGCGCGTCAGCTGGTCGGCGGCGGTCAGGTCGCTCGCGGCGATCCGCAGCAGGCGGGTGCGGTAGGCGCGGCGCATGGCGTCGACGCCGTCGGGGCCCGCGAGGGCCGCGACGGGGACCCCCGCGTCCGGGTCGGCGCCCACCGCCGTCAGCAGCTCGGCGCGCACCTCGCGCGGGTCGACCCCGGTGCCGGGGGCTTCGTCGAGCAGCACGCGCAGGGTGTCGGGGCGCGCGACGAGCAGGCTGCCGAGCGCCGCGGACGCCCCGGCAACCCGCAGGAGGCGGTCGCGGGGCGCGCCCCCGTCGCGCAGCGCGGTGGCCAGCAGGTCGGCGAGGTCGTCGTGCGCCCGCACCGCACCGGCGAGCTTGGCGAGGGTGAGCAGCGCCTGGTCGGGGTCGGCGACGTCCGCGAGCGCACCGTCGAGCTCGTCGGGTTCGCCGAGGAGCCCGGCCAAGGCGGGGTCGGCGACCAGGCGCTCGCCGCGGCCGACGTCGATCACACCGGACCGGGACAGGCGTGCCGCGAGGGACGACCCGCGGGCTCGCGTGGTCACGATGCGGTCACCGGACGGTCCAACCGGGTGCTAGACGAGCGGCAGGAACCGCTGGAGCTCGAACGGCGTCACCTGGGCGCGGTACTGCCGCCACTCCTCGCGCTTGTTCCGCAGGAAGTAGTCGAACACGTGCTCGCCGAGCGTCTCGGCGACCAGCTCCGACGACTCCATGACGTCGATCGCCGCCTCGAGGCTCGTGGGCAGCGGCGCGATGCCGAGGGCGCGGCGCTCCGCGTCGGTCAGCTCCCAGACGTCGTCCTCGGCGCCGTCCGGCAGCTCGTACCCGTTCTCGATGCCGGACAGGCCGGCCCCCAGCAGCACCGCGAACGCGAGGTAGGGGTTAGTGGCGGAGTCGACGCCGCGGTACTCGATGCGGCTGGAGTTGCCCTTGCCCGGCTTGTAGAGCGGCACGCGCACCAGGGCGGAGCGGTTGTTGTGGCCCCAGCAGATGAAGCTGGGCGCCTCGGCGCCGCCCCACAACCGCTTGTACGAGTTGACGAACTGGTTGGTCACCGCCGTGATCTCCGGTGCGTGGTGCAGCAGGCCGGCGATGAACTGGCGGGCGACCTTCGAGAGCTCGAGCGGGGCGCTCGGCTCGTGGAACGCGTTCTTGTCGCCCTGGAAGAGGGACAGGTGCGTGTGCATGCCCGAGCCCGGCTTCTCGGCCAGCGGCTTGGGCATGAAGGACGCGAAGACGCCCTGCTCGAGGGCGACCTCCTTGACCACGGTGCGGAACGTCATGATGTTGTCCGCGGTGGTCAGAGCGTCGGCGTAGCGCAGGTCGATCTCGTTCTGGCCGGGGCCCGCCTCGTGGTGGCTGAACTCCACCGAGATGCCCATCGACTCGAGCATGGTGATCGCCGCGCGCCGGAAGTCGTGCGCCGTGCCCCGGGGCACGTGGTCGAAGTAGCCGCCCTGGTCCACCGGGACGAGCTCCTTCGCCGGGTCCGCCGGGGCCTCGAACAGGTAGAACTCGACCTCGGGGTGCGTGTAGAAGGTGAAGCCCTGGTTGCTCGCCTTGTCCAAAGCACGCTTGAGCACCTGGCGGCTGTCCGCGAGCGACGGCTCGCCGTCCGGCGTCAGCAGGTCGCAGAACATGCGGGCCGTGCCGTGCCGCTCACCGCGCCAGGGCAGCACCTGGAACGTCGACGGGTCGGGGCGGGCGATCATATCCGCCTCGTAGACGCGGGTCAGGCCCTCGATCGACGAGCCGTCGAACCCGATGCCCTCGGCGAACGCCTGCTCGAGCTCCGCGGGCGCGACGGCCACGGACTTGAGGATGCCCAGGACGTCCGTGAACCACAGACGGACGAACCTGATGTCGCGCTCCTCGACGGTGCGGAGGACGAACTCCTGCTGCCTGTCCATGGAGTACATCCTGCCGGATCGAGGCGAGTGCACGGTCCCCCGGGGCACCGGTTCGCGGCGGGTGTCCAGGGCCCGATCTGTGACCAGCCGTGCGTTCTGCGCATCGAAGTTCGTATGGCGGCGCAGGACGAAGCGCCGTGCGACGTGGCTAGGCTCGATCCATGACGAGTGAGGCTGTGAAGCGAGTGCGCGTCCATCACCTTCAGGCGGCCAAGGAACGCGGCGACAAGCTGGTGATGCTCACCGCGTACGACGCCGTGACGGCCCGGATCTTCGATCAGGCCGGCGTCGACATGCTGCTCGTCGGCGACTCCATCGGGAACACCATGCACGGGTACACCACCACGCTGCCGGTGACCCTCGACGAGATGGTGGTGGCCTCGCGCGCCGTCGCGGGGGCCGCACAGCGCGCCTTCGTCGTCGCCGACCTGCCGTTCGGCACCTACGAGTCCGGGCCGGAGCACGCGCTCGAGACCGGCGTGCGGATCATGAAGGAGACCGGGGTCGCTGCGGTCAAGCTCGAGGGCGGCCGGCGCGTGGCGCCGCAGGTCCGGGCGCTGACCGACGCCGGGATCCCCGTCGTCGGGCACCTCGGGTACACCCCGCAGTCCGAGAACCTGCTCGGCGGGCCGCGCGTGCAGGGCCGGGGCGACGAGGCGGCGGCGCGGCTCCGCGAGGACGCACTGGCGATCGTCGAGGCCGGGGCCGTCGCGGTGGTCTTCGAGATGGTGCCCGCACCCGTCGCCGAGGCGATCACCAAGGAGCTCACCGTCCCGACCATCGGCATCGGCGCCGGCGCCGGCTGCGACGGTCAGGTGCTCGTCTGGGTGGACATGGCCGGGATGACCGCGTGGTCGCCGCGCTTCGCCAAGCGCTTCGGCGAGGTTGGTGCGGCCCTGTCGGCGGCTGCCAAGGCCTACGCCGACGAGGTCCGCGCCGGGACCTTCCCCGACGCCGAGCATCGCTTCAGCGCCTGACCCGACCCGATTCAACGCCTCAGCGGCGCTGACCCGACCAGCCCGCGTCGCGCTCTGCCAGCCCCTCGCGCGCGTGGCGACCGTGGTCGCGCCGCCGCTCCCGCCCGGACACCCAACGTCGAATCCTTGAGGGCGTCCGGTGACCGTCTGGACGCCTCGCCCCGCGTCTCTGCGCGGGGTGTGCCCAACCGCAGTGCGCGGGAGTCGTCTGTCGTTCAGGTGGTCTCGTAGAGCGGCAGCATCTCGGGTGGTCCGGAGTCTGCTGGTCCGGAGCCGTCCAGCGACGCGGTGTCGTGGGATGGCGCGCTGACGTGTGGCAGCGCGGCGTCGGGTGATGGCGCGGCGCCGTGCGGTGGCGCGACGTCGGGTGATGGCGCGGCGTCGTCCAGCGGCACCGCCTTGTCGGG
>CAZBIO010000263.1:0-4463 GCA_964491965.1 uncultured Cellulomonas sp. | reverse complement strand
CTACACCGAAGGCTTCAGCCGCTTCGTTACCTCTGCAGCTGCTTCGATTGCTTCCGGCTGGAACGACAGTTGCCGGGTGAGATTTGCACTCACTGGAAGGCCGTGCCTTTGCACGGCGCACGCTACCCGCAATTCTAGCGGCGTGGAGCGGCGGCGTGTCCCGCTGGACGCCAACCGCCCGCGTACCCACCCGCATCATCCCGGCCGCAAGGCCACCAAGGTCCGTCCGCCGTCCCCTGGGCGCCGCGACGTTTCACCGGATGGCGATGTGCTCGAACGACTCTCGCGCGCGACCTCCCTCGTGGAGACGATCGCCGTCGCTATGCAGACCTGTGAGGACGACACGGAATTGGGTCCGATCGCCGAAGCCCTCGATGTCGCATGCCAGGCGCTCAGGCAGGTGCATGGGGCCGTCGATCTGGCGCTCCGGGCGGTGTCGGCATGAGTGCCAGGAAAGCGCAGCCGCCTGGTCGGTCGAGGCGGCGAGCGAAGGCGCGCACCAGGGTAGCTCGACTCTCCAGCGACGACGTCGAGAGAGTCAGACTCGCATTGCTGGGCGTCGTCGCGACCTGCGAGCTGGTGCGCTCGTCATACGCTGCAAGCCGATGCACTGGCATCGTGTTGACTCGCGGCGCTCTGCAACCGCTCCGTGAGGCATTGGCGCTGCTCGGAGAGAAGGACCCAGAGTTCGCGATAATTGAGCACCGCCGGTCTCACCTCACGCGGAAGCGCCGGCCATGATCGCGATGACGCCGGAGTACCTGGCGCAGGTCATGGCGACGATCTACCGCAGGCGTGTCCGGGAGGAACTGGCGTTCGCGCGTCAGGCGCGCGAGTGGGGCCTGTGCACTCCGCCGGCTTCCATCTGCACCTGGCGCTGTTCTGGCGCATTCTGGCGGCGGACTGGCAGCGGTTTGCCCGGCGGCGGCGATGAGGCTTCGCGCTGCGCGTGTCCAGGAAACTGCGCCAACCGAGTTGGCGCAGTCCGTTTGCACTGCTGCAGCATTCACCCGCGACAACAGCGGCCGTCACTGCACTCCGCAGTGACGGCCGCGGTAACTGCAGCAGTCACAAGGCCTAACGTCCGGCATCGACACGTGACGAGGCCGTGATGATGGCCCGGCGCACCGGCGCCGGGCGCACCCGCAGCTACAAAGCGGGTGGGCGCAATGACGTAAAGATCGGAACTTGCGCAACGACAGGTAGTCACACTGTCGTTGCCACAGGGCCGCGATGTGCGTGCACGTCGCGACCCGATCGCCCAGAGCGCACGGTCTTGCAAGCGCTCATCCCGAATAGGGACGGACCGACCCCAGACGCGCTTCGGCTCCCTTGCGCGCGTCGCCCCGATGAGGGGTGGAGCCCGACTGTTCACATCGGCAGAAGCCTTTCTGCCTCTGCATTGCTTCTCACGTCCGTGTTCCATCCGGAGAGCCGCAGCGATCCACTGCGGCTCTCTGCGCTTGTCAATTTCCCAATCCTGAAAGGAGGTAATCATCGCAGCTACCAGCTCTCGTCGTCTCTCGATCACTCCCGCCCGAATTCCCCGCAGGGAGATGCGGCGGGCGCCTCATCCGAGGCAACAGGTCACCTGAGCACCTGGCCCTTGCCCTTCGGGGATCTCGCCTCCGGCGAGTTGGCAAAAACACTGACCGATTGCGACTCAGGATTTAAGACTGAAGACGACAGGAGCTGTTGATGGATGATCTGACGTACACACTGCGCACCCTGTGTCGTCGCAACCGCGACGGGAGTCATGCAACCCAGGCGGACCGCCTTCACGCGCTGACGCTGGCCAGCCGCCAGTTGCGCGAGATGGGCTATAGGCAACTGCGCGCCGCCTCGCTCAAACGCAAGCACGTCGATGCGCTGCTCGAACGCTGGAAGGCCGAGGGGCTCTCGGCGGGCACGCTCAAGAACCGCCTGGCGCATCTGCGCTGGTGGGCGGAGAAGGTGGGCAAGGCCGGACTGATCCCGGCTGACAACGCGCAGCTTGCGATCCCGGACCGACGGTTTGTGACCGACGGGAACAAGGCCCGGCGTCTTGGTGACGGGCTCGAGCGCATCTCGGACCCCTACGTGCGCCTGAGCCTGCAGCTCCAGGAGGCATTCGGCCTGCGCCGGGAAGAGTCCATCAAGTTCCAGCCGGGCTACGCCGACCGCGGGGACTGCATCGTCCTCAAGGGCTCCTGGACCAAAGGCGGCCGGCCGCGCACCGTACCAATCACGACGGCCGAGCAGCGCGCCGTCCTCGATCGCGCGCATCAGCTTGCCGGTACGGGCTCGCTCATCCCCGCTCACAAGACCTACATCCAGCAGCGCCACGTCTACGATGGCCAGTGCAAGGCCGCGGGCTTGAGCCACCTGCACGGGCTCCGGCACCACTATGCGCAAGCCCGCTATGAAGCACTCACAGGTTGGAAGGCGCCGGCGGCGGGCGGTCCTACGGTCGGGATGCTCACGCCCGCGCAGCGCGTGCTCGATGCCATCGCTCGCCAAACCATCAGCCACGAATTGGGCCACGAGCGCCCCCAGATCACGGCGGTGTATCTCGGGCGATAAGACGGCGGGCAATTGGACTATCCGCCGCATCTGCTCGATGAGCTCGCGCGGGTGTTCGCGCGCGTGGCGCTCGACAGGCTCCTGAAAGAGTCTGCGGCGCGGGAGCCGCGCCAGGAGGGCACGGCAGTTGAGTCCAGATCGGAGGCGATTGCGGCGACAACGCGGAACATTGCTGATGAGCAAGTGCGGGGCTAATATCAGCCCAAGGAATCAGCCCCGCAGGCCGGAGATGCCTTCCAAGCCCGTCAATGTGAAACCCGTGCTCGTGTATCTCACCCATGAGCAGCACGCCGCGCTTCAGAAGTTGAAAGAAAGAATTGGCATTCCGGTCAGCGAGCAGATTCGCCGGGCCATCGATCGGTACCTCAGGCAAATGGAGTCGCGAAAGTGAGAGCCGCTCTCTACGCGCGTTTCAGCACGGACCTGCAGCGGGCCGCCAGCATCGAGGACCAGTTCCGCAACTGTCGCAGGCGGGCGGAGCTGGAAGGCTGGACGGTGGTCGCTACGTTTGCGGATGCCGCGATGAGCGGCAGCGATGCGAACCGGCCGCAGTATCGCGCCATGCTGGAAGCGGCTACGCGGCATGAGTTCGACGTGCTGATCGTCGATGACCTCTCCCGCCTGACGCGCGATGCCGTCGAGTGCGAGCGCACCATCCGGCGCCTGGAGTTCGCAGGACTTCGGATCGTCGCCACGAGCGACGGCTATGACTCTACGAGCAAGGCCCGCAAGGTCCATCGAGGCTTCAAGGGCCTGATGAATGAAATCTTCCTCGATGACCTGCGCGAGCGCGTGCATCGAGGCCTCACGGGGCAAGCGCAGAAGCGCTACTGGTGCGGCGGTAGACCGTACGGCTACCGCCTGCGGCCGGTGCTCGATGCATCGAAGCTCGATGTCTACGGCCAACCTGCACGGATCGGAACGGTGCTCGAAATCGAGGACAGTCAGGCGGCCATCGTTCGGAAGATCTTCGAGCGCTTCGTTGACGGCGCAAGTTGCCTTGTCATCGCTCGCGAGCTGAACGCGCGCGGCGTACCGAGCCCCGGCTCGACGTGGAAGCGGAAGGCCCGCCGCTGTAAAGGCTGGATGGCCTCGGCAGTGCGCGTCATCCTGCGCAATCCGCTGTACTGCGGCCGAATGCGGTGGAATGTCTCGCAGTTCGTGCGCGACCCCGACACCGGCAGGCACAAGCGGCGCCGGCGTCCAATGTCCGATTGGGTTGAGCATCAGGACGAATCCCTGCGGATTATTCCCGATGAGCTGTTCGAACGTGCGCAGGCCCGCACACGCGCCGCCGCGAACAGCGATAAGCGACTCAAGAGCGGCGGCAGGGCGAAGTACCTTCTTAGCGGCCTGCTTGTCTGCAACGTCTGCAAGGCTCACTACGTCATCGCCGACTCGCGCAGCTATGCCTGCAGCGGCCATTGGAATGGCAGGGCGTGCTCGAATCACATTCGCGTGCGGCGTGATGCCATCGAGCGAGTGATCCTCGGTGGCGTGCGCCGTGAGCTGTTGGCGCCGGATCGTGTGGAGCGGATGGCAAACGAAATGCGCGCTGCCTATGCCGAGCGGATGAGAGAGCGGGCCGCCCGAGCGGAGACGCTTCCGCGTGAAGTCGAGGAACTGGATGCGCGCATTGCACGGCTGCGTGAGCGTCTGAAAGCCGGCGACCCGGACCTGACGCCCGACGAGCTGCAGGTCGCCATCGAACGTGCCGAAGCGAAGCGCCGAGAACTGATCGACGCGCGTCCAGCCGAACGCGAGAACGCGCGCGTGTTGGCGATGCTCCCGCGAGCCGCCGAGCTGTACCGCGAGCAGATCGACCAGGGCCTCGGCGGCGACTACGCAGCGGCAGCGAAGGCCCGCGTAATCCTGCGCGACATGCTGGGCGAAATCATGCT
>CAZBIO010000262.1:0-8777 GCA_964491965.1 uncultured Cellulomonas sp. | reverse complement strand
CCCTCCTCGACCAGCGCGGCCTTGCAGTCGACGGCGCGCGACAGCTCGGCGCCGTACGCCATGGCGCGGCCGGGCACCTGGTCGATCTCCGGCTCGTCGTACTGGCCGATGTCCGCGGTGTAGGTGCACGGGATCGCGCCCTTGTACCGCATCCAGGCCACGGCCACCGAGGTGTCCAGCCCGCCGGAGAAGGCGATGCCCACCCGCTCGCCGACCGGAAGCTGCGTCAGAACCTTGCTCACATCTCGTCCTTGTCTCGTGCGGAATCGCGGCCAGCCGCGAGATCGAGGAATCGCTGGGCCACCGTCGAGCCGCTCTCGGGCTCGGCGGCGATCACCAGGACGGTGTCGTCGCCCGCGATCGTGCCGAGCACGCCCGGCATGATCGAGTGGTCGATCGCGGAGGCGAGGAACTGGGCACCGCCGGGCGGGGTGCGCAGCACGACGAGCGGGCCGGACGCCTCCGCGGTGACGACGAGCTCGGCCGCGAGGCGAGCGAGCCGCGCCGCGAGCACCTCGATGGTCTCGCCGGTCGGAGCGACCCGGGCCGAGCCCTCGGCCGGCACCGCGTAGACCAGCGCACCGCTGGCGTTGCGCACCTTGACCGCCTGCAGCTCGACGAGATCCCGCGAGAGCGTCGCCTGCGTCACGACGACGCCGGTCCCCGCCAGCAGCTCGGCCAGCTCCACCTGGGAGTGCACCTGCTCACGCGTGAGCAGTGCCGTGATCTGGGCGTGCCGGGCGGCCTTCGTCGGGGGGACGGTCGTGGAGTTCACGCGTGCCCCTCGAGCAGATAGGTCAGCAGCGCCTTCTGCGCGTGCAGCCGGTTCTCCGCCTCGTCCCAGACGACCGACTGCGGGCCGTCCAGCACCTCGGCGGTGATCTCCTTGCCGCGGTAGGCGGGCAGGCAGTGGAGGACGAGGGCGCCCGGGGCGGCCAGCGCGAGGCCCGCCGCGTCCAGCCGGAACGGAACGAACGGCTGCGCCCGGCGCTCCGCGTCCGCCTCCTGGCCCATCGACACCCACGTGTCCGTCGCGACGACGTCGGCTCCCGCCAGCGCCGCGTCCCGCTCGTCGTGCACGGCGACGCTGCCGCCGGTGCCCGTCGCGATGCGCTCGGCCGCGGCGACGACCGCCGGGTCCGGTTGGAAGTCCCCCGGCGCCCCGATCCGCACGTGCAGGCCGGCGGTGGCGCCGCCGAGCATGTAGGAGTGCGCCATGTTCGACGAGCCGTCGCCGACGAAGGCGAGCGTGGTGCCGGGCAGCGTGTCGATGCCGCCGCGGTGCTGGGCGATCGTCTGGAGGTCCGCCAGCACCTGGCACGGGTGGAACTCGTCGGTCAGCGCGTTGACCACCGGCACACCGGCCACCTGGGCCATCTCCTCGACGCGCGCCTGCGCGTGCGTGCGCCAGACGATCGCGGAGACCTGCCGGCCGAGCACCTTGGCGGTGTCGGAGATCGACTCGCGGACGCCGATCTGGGCCAGGTTGCCGTCGACGATCACCGGGTAGCCGCCGAGCTCGGCGACGCCCACCGTGAACGAGACCTGGGTGCGCAGCGTCGGCTTGTCGAAGATCACCGCGACGGCGCGCGGGCCCGCGAGCGGCCGGCGGGCGTGGCGGTCCGCGCGGAGTGTCTCCGCGAGGCGGAGCACGTCCGCCTGCTGCGCCGGGGTCAGGTCGTCGTCGCGCAGGAAGTGGGCGGTCATGCGGGCTCCTGGGTGAGGTCGGCCGGGTCCGCGGGCAGCGCGGCGACGAAGTCGACGAACGTCTGCGCCTGGTCCCGCGTCAGGACGTACGGCGGGGCGAGGCGCAACGCCGTGGCCGTCGGGGCGTTGACGATGAACCCGGCGTCGAGGGCCCGGCGCTGGACCCGCGCGGAGACCGGCCCCGCCAGCTCGACGGCGACGAGCAGGCCCTCGCCGCGCACCTGCGCCACCAGCGGGTTGCCGGTGCCGGCGAGCGCGTCGCGCCACCACTGCCCGAGCGTCCGCACGTGCGCCAGGAGGCCGTCGCGCTGGACCACGCCGACGGTCGCGAGCGCCGCGGCCGCCGCGACGGGGTTGCCGCCGAAGGTGGTGCCGTGCTGGCCGCGGCCGAGCAGCCCCGCGACGGCCGGCCCGTACGCGATGAGGCCGCCGACGGGGAACCCGCCGCCGAGCCCCTTGGCCACCGTGACGACGTCGGGCGTGATGCCGCCGCCGATGTGCGGGTGCTGGAAGGCGAACCACTCGCCGGTGCGGCCCATCCCGGACTGCACCTCGTCGAGCACCAGCAGCGCGCCGTGCCGCGTCGTCAGCTCACGCGCCGCCGCGAGGAAGCCGGGCGGCGGCAGCACCACGCCGGCCTCGCCCTGGATCGGCTCGATCACCACCGCGGCGACGTCGTCGCCCATCGCCGCCTCGAGCGCGGCGGCGTCGCCGTACGGGACGAACTCCACGCCCGGCGGGAGCGGCTCGAACGGCTCGCGGTACGCCTTCTTGTACGTCAGGGACAGCGCACCCATCGACCGGCCGTGGAAGGCGTGCTCCATCGCGATGAGCCGCGGCCGGCGGCCGTCGGAGTGCCGACGGGTCAGCTTGACCGCCGCCTCGAGCGCCTCCGTGCCGGAGTTGGTGAGGAACACGCGCGAGCCCTCGGGGGCGCCGGCCAGGTGGAGCAGCGTCTCCGCGAGCGCGATCTGCGCCGGGCTGGCGAAGAAGTTGGAGACGTGGCCGAGCGTGCCGAGCTGGGCGGAGATCGCCGCCGTTAGCGTCGGGTGCGCGTGGCCGAGCGCGTTGACCGCGATGCCACCGAGCAGGTCGAGGTAGCGCGCGCCGTCCGCGTCCCAGACGTACGCCCCCTCGCCGCGCACCAGCACGCGCTGCGGCGGGCCGAACGTGTCCATGACCGCGTGCTCGTAGCGGTCGGTCCAGGCGGCCACCGAGAGCCCGGCGCCACCGGTGACCGGCGCGGCCTCGTCGGGCCGGGTCACTCCCGCATGGCGCACCATCAGGCCACCACCGGAACGGGTGAGGTCGTCGGCCGCGACGGCTGTTCCTCGTCGGGGAACACCATGGTGCCGATGCCGTCGGACGTGAACACCTCGACGAGGATCGAGTGCGGTTGGCGGCCGTCGATGACGTGGGCCCGGCCGACGCCACCGGTCACCGCGCGCCAGCAGGCCTCCATCTTCGGGCGCATCCCGGAGTCGAGGCCGGGCAGCAGGCCGGCCAGCGTCGACGCGCGGAGCCGGCGCACCAGGGAGGACTTGTCCGGCCAGCTGGTGTAGAGGCCCTCGACGTCGGTGAGGATGACGAGCTTGCGGGCGCCGAGCGCGATGGCCAGCGCCGCCGCCGCGGTGTCCGCGTTGACGTTGAGCACCTGGGTCGGGTCGTCGATGTCCGGCGCCACGGTGGAGACCACGGGGATGCGGCCCGCGTCGAGCAGGTCGAGGACGGCGCCCGGATTGACCTGCACCACGTCGCCGACGAGGCCGAGGTCCACCTCCTCGCCGTCGACGACGCCCGGCCGGCGCCGCGCCTGCAGCAGGCCGCCGTCCTCGCCGGACAGGCCGACCGCGACGGGGCCGTACTGGTTGAGCAGCCCGACGAGCTCGCGCGACACCTGCCCGGTCAGGACCATCCGGACGACCTCCATGGCGTCGGGGGTGGTGACGCGCAGGCCGCCGCGGAACTGCGACTCGATGCCGAGCCGGTCGAGCATCGCGTTGATCTGCGGGCCGCCGCCGTGTACCACGACGGGCTTGAGCCCCACCTGATGGAGGAACACCATGTCCTGCGCGAACGCGGCCTTGAGTTCGTCGTCCACCATGGCGTTGCCGCCGTACTTGACGACGACGAGGGCGCCGGCGAACTGCTGCAGCCACGGCAGCGCCTGGACCAACACCTCGGCCTTCTGGTCGGGGCGCAGGTCGGTGCGGGTGTCGAACTCTTCGGTCATGTGGAGTACGCGCTGTTCTCGTGGACGTAGTCGTGGGTGAGGTCGTTGGTCCAGACCGTCGCGCCCGCCGAGCCGGCGTGCAGGTCGATCAGCACCTCGATCTCGCGGGCCTTCGCCAGGTCGACGAGGCTGCGGTCCTGAAAGGCGCCGCCCGCCTGGCACACCATGACGCCGTTGATCGTCACGTCGAGCTCGTCGGGCTCGTAGGGCGCCACGCTCTCTGGGACGGTGCCGACCTGGGCGAGGACGCGGCCCCAGTTGGGGTCGTTGCCGAACATCGCCGCCTTGAAGAGGTTGCCGCGGGCCACCGACTTGGCGACCGCGACCGCCGCGGCCTCGTCGGAGGCGTGGACCACACGGATGGCGATGTCGTGGCTGGCGCCCTCCGCGTCCGCGATGAGCTGGCGCGCGAGGCTGGCGCACACCGCCTTGACCGCGTCGGCGAACTCGACGTAGTCCGGCATGACGCCGCTCGCGCCGGACGCGAGCAGCGCCACCGTGTCCGATGTCGACATGCAGCCGTCGGAGTCGATCCGGGCGAACGTCTGGGCGGTGGCCGCGCGCAACGCGGTCCGCAGGCCGCCGGGGTCGACGTCCGCGTCCGTGGTGAGGACGACGAGCATCGTCGCGAGCGCCGGGGCGAGCATGCCCGCGCCCTTGGCCATGCCGCCGACGGTGAAGACGCCGTGGGTGGTGTCGAGCGTGACGTGCGCCGTCTTGGCCACCGTATCGGTGGTCATGATCGCGGTGGCGGCGTCCGGGCCGCCGTCGTCGGCGAGTGCCGCCGCCGCGACGTCGACGCCGGCCAGCAGCTTGGCGATCGGCAGCCGCTCGCCGATGAGGCCGGTGGACCCGACGAGCACGTCACCGGGGGCGATGCCCAGCGCGGCGCCGACCGTCTCCGCGGTCGCCTCGACGTCCGCGAAACCGTCCGGGCCGGTGCACACGTTCGCGCCGCCGGAGTTGAGGATCACCGCGGCGATGTGCCCGTCCGCCGCCGCGGCGCGCGACCACTTGACCGGCTCGCCGACCACCCGGTTGGACGTGAACACGGTCGCCACGTTGTCGCGCGGGCCGTCGTTGACGACGAGTGCCAGGTCCGGACGCCCGGACGCCTTGAGGCCGGCGGTGATGCCGGCGGCGCGGAAGCCCGCCGCCGCGGTGACGCCGGGCGAGTCGGAGCCCTCGATCACCCTCACGGGGCCACCCCCTCCGTTGGAAGGCCGAGCGTCTCGGGCAGGCCGAGCGCCAGGTTCAGCGACTGGAGCGCGCCGCCCGCCGTCCCCTTGACGAGGTTGTCGATGGCCGTGACCGTGACGACCCGGCCCGCGGCCTCGTCGAGCGCCACCTGCACCAGCGCGGTGTTGGCGCCCTGGACGGACGCCGTCGTCGGCCAGACGCCCTCGGGGAGCAGCTCGACGAACGGCTCGTCGCGGTAGAACGAGTCCCACACGGCGCGCAGCGCCTCGGCCGTGATGCCCTCCGCCACCGGGGCGGTCACCGTCGCGAGGATGCCGCGCGACATCGGGACGAGCACGGGCGTGAAGCTGATCCGGACCTCGTCGGCGCCCGCGACCGAGAGGTTCTGGACGATCTCCGGGATGTGCCGGTGCGTTCCGGCCATGCCGTACGGCTGGGCGGCGCCGAGGCCCTCGGACGCGAGCAGGTGCGGCTTGAGCGTCTTGCCGGCGCCCGAGTAGCCGACCGCGAGGACCGCGACCAGGTCACCCGCGTCCACCAGGCCCGCGGCCACGCCGGGCTGGGTGCCGAGCGTCACCGCGGTGACGTTGCATCCGGGGACGGCGATGCGGGTGGCGCCCTCGAGCGCGTCGCGCTGCTTGGTCAGCGTGTCGGCGTGGAACAGCTCGGGAAGGCCGTACGGCCACGTGCCGGCGTGCTCCGTGCCGTAGAACGCGGTCCACGCCGTCGGGTCGACGAGCCGGTGGTCGGCACCGAGGTCGACGACGATCGCGCCGTCGCCGCGCGCCTCGAGCTCTGCGGCGATCGCCCCGCTCGCGCCGTGCGGCAGGGCGAGGACGACGACGTCGTGGCCGGCCAGCTCGTCGGCGCCGGTCGGCGCCAGGACGCGGTCCGCGAGGCTGCGCAGGTGCGGATGGTGCTCGCCGAGCCTGCTGCCGGCGTTGCCGTGCGCCGTCAGCGCGTCGATCCGCGCCTCGGGGTGGCCGAGCAGCAGGCGCAGCATCTCGCCGCCGGCGTACCCGCTGGCGCCGGCGACTGCCACGGAGAAGGTCACTGCATGACCATACACCCCAATGCACATCGATACGGTCGCGGCTCGTGGCGCGGTGCGGCAGGGCGGCCCGGCCCGGCGCGACAGGCCGCCCGACGCGGCGCGCCAGCTCGGCCTGGCGGGCGGGCAGGGCGTGGTAGGACGGTCCCCATGCGCGCCGTCGTCGCCCAGCGTCCGGGTGGTCCCGAGGTCCTCGAGCTGGTCACCCTCCCCGATCCGCAGCCGGGACCCGACGAGGTGGTGGTCCGCGTCACCGCCGCCGGCGTGAACTTCCTCGACACCTACCGGCGGTCGGGCGTCTATCGCGTGTCGTTCCCCCTCCTCGTCGGATCCGAGGGTGCCGGCGAGGTCGTGGCGGTCGGATCCGCGGTGACGTCGCTGTCCGCCGGGCAGCACGTCGCGTGGAAGGAGAACGCCGGCTCCTACGCCGAGCTCGCCGTGGTCAAGGCGTCGGAGGCGCTCGTCGTGCCGCCCGGAGTGTCCGACGAGGTCGCGGCGGCACTGGCGCTCCAGGGCCTGACCGCCCACTACCTCGTCACGTCGACCTACCCGCTGCAGCCCGGCGACGACTGCCTGCTGCACGCGGCGGCAGGCGGCGTCGGGCTGCTGGCGACGCAGCTCGCCACGCGCCGCGGAGCCCGCGTGATCGCCACCGTCGGCTCGCCCGAGAAGGAGCATCTGGCGCGCGAGGCCGGGGCCGCCGAGGTGATCCGGTACCGCGAACTGGCGGACCTGACGGCCGACCTGCCGCCGATCGTCAAGCGCCTCTCGGGAGGCTTCGGCGTGCCCGTCGCCTACGACTCGGTCGGCAAGGACACGTTCGACGCGTCCCTCGCGAGCCTGCGTCCGCGCGGGACGCTCGTCCTCTTCGGCGGCTCGTCGGGCCAGGTGCCGCCCTTCGACCTCCAGCGGCTCAACGGCGGGGGCGCCCTCTTCGTCACCCGTCCCTCGCTCGGCTGGTACACGGCGACACGCGAGGAGCTCGACTGGCGCGCCGCCGAGGTCTTCGGCATGGCCGCCTCGGGCGAGCTCACCGTCCGGGTCGGCGCTCGATACCCACTGGCCGACGCCGCCGAGGCGCACCGGGCGCTCGAGGGGCGCGCGACCACCGGCAAGGTTCTGCTCATCCCCTAATTCCTCTGCGGCTTGCCGTAGACCTCTTGTTCGCACGGCACCGTCCGTATCTCCCACGGCCAGCGACCCTCGGTGTCCTCCCAGACCACCTGGAGCGCCGGCACCGGACCGATCCCTTCCGCGCCGTACACCGTCTGCGCCACCCGCAGGCGCGACGGGCTCGTCACGCGCACCATCAGGCACGCCCGGCCGAGCTCCTCGCGCTCGAGCAGCTCCCCGGCCTCGAACCTGCGCCCGTCCTTCACCAGCGCGGCGAGATCGTCCAGGACGTGGTGCGCCAGGTGGAAGTCGTCACCGCTGACCAGCAGCTCCGGATGGCCGTGGTACCGCGTGAGGCCGACCGTGTACGTGTACACGTGTCGCCCGTCCTCGTCCTCGACCGCCACGATCGCCCAGCCGACCCGGTCGATGTCGTCCACCACGTCGGCCACGAACTCCTCCATCGTCTGGCCGTCGCACATCGCGCACATGCCGCCCTCCCTGCTCGTCGTTCTTTGGCTCGAACGTACGTTCGACCACCGACAAGGGGGCCGCGACGGGCGCTTCGAGGCGCGTGTCGGCGGTGCGTGTCGGCGGGTTCTGCCATGATCAAACACGTGTTCGACTCCCTCCTCGACGAGCCCTGGCCGACCGACGACCAGCTGCCCGAGGACGCCCGCGCGCCGTGGCAGTCGCTTGCCGGGATCGAGGACGTGCGGCCCGACGGGATGCTCGCCCTGGTGCTCGAGGAGGTCGACGTCGCCGCGATCGACGACCGGATGCTCGTCGAGACGGTGGCTGCCTGGCAGCGGCTGGCCGCGTGGGCGGAGCTGAACGGCGCGCTCGCCGCGGCCGAGCTGTCGCGTCGGCCGTCGATGAACCCGAACTGGAGCCTGCCCGCGCCCTCGAACCGGAGCGTCGCGGGCGACGAGCTGGCGATGCGGCTGAGCTGGTCGCGGCGCGCGGCCGAGCGACTGGTCCGCGACGGTCGGGCGCTCGAGAACGAGATGCTGCTCACGGCCGAGGCGGTGCGTGCCGGGACGATCGACGGTCCGCGCATGCGCGTCCTGACCGACCGGTTGCACGACCGCGCACCGCAGCTCGCCTGGGCGGTCCAGGAGGAGGTTCTGGCGGGCGCCGAGACGCGCACGCCCCGCCAGCTCGCGGCGGACGTCGACCGGGCGCTGCTGGCCGTCGACCCCGTGGACGCCGCAGACCGCCTGACGCGGGCCGTCGCGGCGCGCCACGTCTGCCGGCCGAAGCGCCTCCGCGACGGCATGGCCGGAATCTGGGCGGTGCTGCCCGCCGAGGGCGCCGCCCGGGTCGACGGGCTGCTCGAAGCCACCGCCCGCGCGGCCCGCGCACTCGGAGACCCGCGAACCATCGACCAGCTGCGCGCCGACGTGCTCGTCGGCCTCGCCAGCGGGGACGTTCAGGGGGGCGGCGAGGTAAAGGCGAGCGGGGAGGTCCAGG
>CAZBIO010000261.1:0-5401 GCA_964491965.1 uncultured Cellulomonas sp. | reverse complement strand
CGACGGCGGCGCGCGGCGACGGCGACGGGTCACGCGTCGTGCGCGAGGCCCGCGCCGGGCTGCGCGACCTCGCCGCGCACCGCGGCACGCTGCCGACGATGGAGCTGCGGGCGCTCGCCTCCGGCCACGGTGCCGAGCTCGGCGAGATCGGGCTGTCGCAGCTGCTGCGGGACGGGTCACCCGAGCGGGTGCTGCGGTGGATGGAGCAGACGCGGGCCGCGGCGCTCCTCGCGCGCCTGCCGGTCGGGGAGCCGATGGTCGGTGACGAGCCCGAGGTGACCGTCGACGAGCCGCGCCGACGGGATCGGGCCGAGGGGGACGGCGCCGGCTGGCACCTACCGCCGGGGGCGGCGGAGATCCGGGGCGCGCTCGACGGGCGCGTCCTCGTCGAGCTCGGCGGGTGCGAGGGCCGGTACGTCGCGGTCGTGGTCGAGTCCCGGCGGATGCGCATCGTCGACCTCGGGCCACAGGCGGACGCCGTCGCGCCGCTGCGCGCCCTCGTCTTCGCGCTGCGCCGGCTCGTCGACCCGCGCTCCGCCGCCGCGGCCGAGGCGGCCCGCGCGAGTGCCGAGTTCCGGCTGCGCGCGCTGCGGACCGCGCTCGTCGAGCCGCTGGGCGTCGGGGCGGCCGACGAGCTCGTCGTCGTGCCCGTCGGCGCGCTGCACGGCATGCCGTGGGCGGCGCTGCACGACGGCCCGGTGGGGCTCGCCCCGTCCACCACCGCCTGGCTCGGCACCCGGGCACCGCGGACCGCCGACGGCACGGTGCTCGTCGCCGGCCCGGGGCTGGCCGGGGCGCAGGACGAGGTGGAGGCGCTCGCGGCCGTGCACCCCGGCGCGACGGTGTTCGGCGCGGACCGCAGCCGCGCGGCGTCCGTGATGTCCGCGCTGGCGACCGCCGACCTCGCTCACCTCGCGTGCCACGGTGCCCCCCGTGCCGACAACCCGATGTTCTCGTCGCTGGTCCTGGCGGACGGCCCCGTGACGGTGCAGGAGCTGCACCGCGCCGGCGTCGCCCCGCGCCGGCTGGTGCTCGCCTCGTGCCACTCGGGCGCCGACGTCGCCTACGCCGGCGATGAGGTGCTCGGGTTCGTCAGCGCGATGCTGGCACGGGGGACGGCGGGGGTCGTCGCGAATATCGCCGCCGTTCCGGACGTCGAGGTGGTCGACCTGATGGTCGAGCTCCACCTCGGCCTCGCGGCGGGCGAGACGATGGCGCGGTCGCTGCACCGCGCGCGCGGCCGGATCGACCGCGAGGCGCCCGCAGGATTCGTCAACTGGTGCACGTTCGGGGCCCACGGGGCCGCGTGAGCGTCGACCGGGGGCCGGGTCCGCCCGAACCCGTTTTGGCGTAGGGCGGGGCAGGCCGTACCCTTGTCGGGCCCAAGACCGCTGGTCGTCGGCCGAGGTCCCGAGAACTCTCCCGGAGCCGGAGCCGTCCGAAGTCCCGCTCACGCGGGGGCCCGCGCAGGTGAGAGGTCGACCGCCCGACGAGCCCAGCGCTCGTCGTGCCCCAGAGCCCCGCGCCTGCGCCGGGGCTCTTTGCATGTCCGGGGGACTGGCGGCCCCCATCGGGTTACCACCATCGGAAGGAATGCCATGGCGAGGCCGGACAAGGCCGCTGCCGTCGCCGAGCTGACGGACAAGTTCCGCGGCTCGAACGCGGCGGTGCTGACCGAGTACCGCGGGCTGACCGTCGCGCAGCTGAAGACGCTGCGCAACGCCCTGCGGGCCAACGCAAGCTACGCCGTGGTGAAGAACACGCTGACCGCGATCGCGGCCAAGGACGCCGGGCTCGAGGGCCTCGCAGACGACCTCAAGGGTCCGTCCGCGATCGCCTTCGTCACCGGCGACCCCGTGGCCACGGCCAAGAGCCTGCGTGACTTCGCCAAGGCGAACCCCGCCCTGGTCATCAAGGGGGGCGTCCTCGACGGCCGCCCCCTGACCGCGGCGGACATCACCAAGCTCGCCGACCTCGAGCCGCGCGAGGTTCTCCTCGCCAAGGCGGCCGGCGCGATGAAGGCCAAGCTCTACCAGGCCGCGTACCTGTTCACCGCTCCCGCGTCGAAGGCGGTCCGCACCGTCGAGGCGCTGCGCGTCAAGCAGGAAGAGTCTTCCCAGAACGCAGCCTGAGGCCAGGCCGCATCCATCACCACAACCCCAGCACGTCCGCCGGCTTGACGAGTCGGCGGCCAACCCGGAAGGAACCGCCACCATGGCGAAGCTGAGCACCGCCGAGCTGATCGACGCGTTCAAGGAGCTGACGCTCATCGAGCTCTCCGAGTTCGTCAAGGCCTTCGAGGAGACCTTCGAGGTCACCGCCGCCGCCCCCGCGGCCGTCGCGGTCGCCGCCCCCGCGGGCGCCGGCGCCGGCGCCGAGGCCGAGGAGGTCGAGGAGAAGGACTCGTTCGACGTCATCCTCGAGACCGTCGGCGACAAGAAGATCCAGGTGATCAAGGAGGTGCGCGCTCTGACGAGCCTCGGCCTTAAGGAGGCCAAGGACCTCGTGGACGGCGCGCCGAAGCCGGTCCTGGAGGGCGTGAACAAGGAGGCCGTCGAGAAGGCCAAGGCCGCTCTCGAGGGCGCCGGCGCCACCGTCACCGTCAAGTGACCCCCGGCCCCTTGGGCCACTGACTGCCCTGGCCCACGGGCCAGTGGCTGCCCTTGGCCCCCATGGGCCATTGACTGACCCTGGCCCCCACGGGCCATGGACTGCCTTCGGCCCCACGGGCCGTTGACGAAGGCCCGCCCTCCGGGCGGGGGGTGGGGGCCTTCGCGGCGCCCGCTGGGGCCCGTCGGGCGCCGTCCCGGACCGGCTTCGTCCGCATGCCACCCCCGCCACAACCCTGCCGGCACCAGCCTGCCCTCCGCCGCCGCCCCCCTGCCGCCACCGACCCCGCCCGCCCTCCCACCTGCCCGGCTGCCCCACCCCCCTCCGGCTGCCCCACCTGCCCGCCGCCGCCACACCCCCTCTGCCGCCACCGACCCCGCCATCCCACCTGCCCTCCGCCCGCGTCGATAGGTGCACGCGAGGTCGATGGGAGGAACCGTCGACGCGGCGTGGAACTATCGACACGGGCCCGGGAACCTCGTGGGGCGGGGGCGTGGAACTATCGACGCGGCGGGGGAGCGGCGGGGAGTTGCGTGGGTGGTGGCGCGGGGCTATCGACGCGGGGCTATCGACGCGGACGGGGGCGTCGGGTGGCGCATGGAGGAGCCGGAGTTGTGTGGCCGGCGGGACTCGCGTGAGAACGCCGCGTTTGCGGCGGTTTGGGGCGCCACGCTGGGCGGTTGGCGTTCAGAGAGAGATCGAGTAGGCTAGCGCTTTGCGCTGACCTGTGCCCGCGATCCCGTATAACCCGAGCCCCCGATCGTCGTTCGTGCCCGACGTTCGGTGTGCTCCAAGGCCGGGGGGTCGCCCTTCGCCGGGCAGGGCAAGTGTGCACGTGCACTCGATCCGCAGGGAAGGACCCCTCTTGGCTGCCTCGCGCATCCCTACTGCACCGTCCGCCACCGCCATCACGAACCGCACCGCCTCCCGCCGCCTCTCCTTCGCCAGGATCCACGAGCCCCTCGAGGTCCCCGACCTGCTCGGTCTGCAGACCGAGAGCTTCGACTGGCTGCTCGGCAACGACCGCTGGCGGGCCCGCGTCGACGCCGCCCTCGAGTCCGGTCGCAACGACGTCCCGGCGACGGCCGGCCTCGAGGAGATCTTCGAGGAGATCTCGCCGATCGAGGACTTCGGCGGGTCGATGTCGCTGTCCTTCCGCGAGCACCGGTTCGAGGAGCCGAAGTACACGGTCGAGGAGTGCAAGGAGAAGGACTTCACCTACTCCATGCCGCTGTTCGTCACGGCGGAGTTCGTCAACTACACCACCGGCGAGATCAAGAGCCAGACGGTGTTCATGGGCGACTTCCCGATCATGTCGGACAAGGGCACGTTCATCATCAACGGCACGGAGCGCGTCGTCGTCTCCCAGCTGGTGCGCTCGCCCGGGGTCTACTTCGAGCGCGCCGCGGACAAGACGAGCGACAAGGACGTGCTCACCGCCAAGATCATCCCCAGCCGCGGCGCCTGGCTGGAGTTCGAGATCGACAAGCGCGACAACGTCGGCGTCCGCGTCGACCGCAAGCGCAAGCAGAACGCCACGGTGCTGCTCAAGGCCCTCGGCATGACCGACGGCGAGATTCGCGAGGAGTTCAAGGACTACCCCGCGGTCATCGACACGCTCGACAAGGACCACGTGCAGAGCCAGGACGAGGCCCTGCTCGACCTGTACCGCAAGATCCGCCCGGGCGAGCCGCCGACGGTCGACGCGGGCTCGGCGCTGCTGGAGAACTTCTACTTCAACCCCAAGCGCTACGACCTGGCGAAGGTCGGCCGCTACAAGCTGAACAAGAAGCTCGGCATCGACGCTCCCCTCGGCGACTCGGTGCTGTCCAAGGCCGACATCATCGCGACGATCAAGTACCTCGCCGCCCTGCACATCGACGCGACGACCTTGCCGGGCGTGCGCAACGGGGAGACCGTCGAGGTCCGGATCGAGACCGACGACATCGACCACTTCGGCAACCGCCGCATCCGCGCGGTCGGCGAGCTGATCCAGAACCAGGTGCGCACGGGCCTGTCCCGCATGGAGCGCGTGGTCCGCGAGCGGATGACGACGCAGGACGTCGAGGCGATCACGCCGCAGACGCTGATCAACATCCGTCCCGTCGTCGCCTCCATCAAGGAGTTCTTCGGGACCAGCCAGCTGTCGCAGTTCATGGACCAGAACAACCCGCTGGCGGGCCTGACCCACAAGCGGCGCCTGTCGGCCCTCGGCCCGGGCGGTCTGTCCCGCGACCGCGCCGGCATGGAGGTCCGTGACGTCCACCCGTCGCACTACGGCCGCATGTGCCCCATCGAGACCCCCGAGGGCCCCAACATCGGCCTGATCGGCTCGCTGGCCACCTACGGGCGCATCAACCCGTTCGGCTTCGTCGAGACGCCGTACCGCAAGGTCGTCAAGGGCAAGGTGACCGACGAGGTCGACTACCTGACGGCCGACGACGAGGACCGCCACGTCATCGCGCAGGCGAACGCGGCGCTCAAGGCGGACGGCTCGTTCGCCGAGGACCGCGTCCTGGTGCGCGTCAAGGGCGGTGAGGTCGAGTACGTCGCCGGCGAGAACGTCGACTACATGGACGTCTCGCCGCGGCAGATGGTGTCGGTCGCCACCGCGCTCATCCCGTTCCTCGAGCACGACGACGCCAACCGAGCCCTCATGGGCGCGAACATGCAGCGCCAGGCCGTGCCGCTGGTCCGCTCCGAGGCGCCGCTCGTCGGCACCGGCATGGAGTGGCGCGCGGCGGTCGACGCGGGCGACGTCATCACCGCATCGAAGCCGGGCGTGGTCGCC
>CAZBIO010000260.1:0-6576 GCA_964491965.1 uncultured Cellulomonas sp. | reverse complement strand
GCGCCACCCGCTGCGCCTGGCCGCCCGACAGCCGCGCCGCGGGGCGGTCGGCGTGCTCCAGCACCCCGAGCCGGGCGAGCCACCCCTCCGCGCGCCGGTGCGCGTCCCGGCGCGGCAGGCCCGCCGCGCGCAGCCCGAACGCCACGTTCTCCCGCGCGGACAGGTGCGGGAACAGCACGTGGTGCTGGAACACCAGACCCGCGCGCCGGTCCTCCGTCGGCACGCACACCCCGGCCGCGGGATCGTCGAGCACGCGCGGGCCGAGGCGCACGTGCCCGGCGGCGAGCGGGACCATCCCCGCGACGGCGTGGAGGAACGTCGTCTTGCCCGTGCCGTTCGGTCCGACGAGGCCGACGACCTCGCCCGGCGAGACGTCGAGCGCGAGGTCGAACGAGAAGGAGCCCCGGCGCACGACGACGTGCGCGTCGAGCCTCATCGCCGCACCCCCGCGGCGACCAGGCCGGTCAACCAGCGCGAGCGCAGCCCGGCGAGCACGGCGAGCGACACGACGACGAGGACCAGCGAGAGCGCCAGCGCGACGTCCGGGTCGCGCTCCATCGCCAGGTAGATCGCCAGCGGCATCGTCTGCGTGGTACCGGGGAAGTTCCCGGCGAACGTGATGGTCGCGCCGAACTCCCCCAGCGCCCGCGCGAAGCACAGCACCCCTCCGGCGAGCACCGACGGCCCGACGAGCGGCAGCGTCACCCGCCGGAACGCGTACCAGCGCGAGGCGCCGAGCACCGCGGCGGCCTGCTCGTAGCGCTCGTCGGCGGCGCGCAGCGAGCCGTCGACCGACAGGACGAGGAACGGCAGCGCGACGAACGCCTCCGCGAGCACCACGGCGGCGGTGGTGAACGGGACGGTGACCCCGAACCACGCGTCGAGGCGCGCCCCGAGCAGGCCGTGCCGGCCGAGCAGGGACAGCAGCGCGACGCCGCCGACCACCGGCGGCATGACCAGCGGCATCGTCACGACGGCGCGCACCACCCCCCGGCCCGGGAAGCGGGTGCGCGCCAGCAGCCAGGCCAGCGGCACGCCGACGACGAGGCAGAGGGCCGTCGCCGCCGTCGCGGTGCGCAGCGAGAGCCAGAGCGCCTCCAGCGCGACCCGCGACGCGACGAGGTCGCCGAGGCGGTCCCACGGCGCGCGGGCGAGCAGCGCGGCGAACGGGGCAGCGATGAGCAGGAGGCCCGCCCCGCCCAGGAGGAGCAGGGCCAGCGGCGGGCGCCCGGCGCGCCGGTGCCGTCCGGCACGACGACGACCGGGCGCGGGGCGCGTCGCACGCGACGGCCGGGTCTCGAGCGCTTGCTGCGTCATCGCGTCACCGGGCCGCCTCGAAGCCGGCGTCGGTCAGCACCCTCTGGCCGGCGGGTGAGAGGACGTCGTCGACGAACGCCCGGGCGACGTCGGGATTCCGGGAGCCGGAGACGACGGCGATCGGGTAGTCGTTGACCACGCCCGCGGCCTCCGGTACGGCGATCGTCTCGACGGCGTCGCCGGCCGCGAGGGCGTCGGTCGCGTAGACCATCGCCGCGTCGACCTCGCCGGACGTCACCAGGCGCAGCGTGGCCCGCGCGTCCTGGCCGAGGGTGTCCGGCGCCGCCGTCAGGCCGGCCGCGTCGACGACCGCGAGCGCCGCGGCCCCGCACGGCGCGGCCGGGTCGCAGAGCGCGATCGTCAGCCCGGGGTCCGCCAGGTCGCGCAGCCCCGTGGCGCGGGCCGCGTTCCCCCGCGGCGTGACGACGACGAGCGAGTTGCGGGCGAACACCCGGGGCTCCCCGGTTGCCGCGGCGGCCACCTCCATGGTCGCGGCGCTCGCCGACGCGAAGACGTCCGCCGGGGCACCCGCGACCACCTGCTGCGCCAGCGTGCCCGACGAACCGAAGCTGAACGCGATCTCCAGGCCCGGGTTGGCGGCCATCAGATCGTCGCCGATCGCGGTGAAGGCGTCCTGGAGCGACGCCGCGGCGAGCACGGTGAGGTGGCCGGTCAGCGCCGGCTCGCCGGACGGAACGCGGACCCCGGCCCCGCCGCCGGGCGCGCCGGCGCACGCCGCGAGAAGCAGGCACGCGGCGGCCGCGGGCACCACGGCAAGGGCCCTGGTCGCACCCCTCGGCGTTCCGATTATTTTCACGGTTCCATCCGTAGTAAGTTGCGCTCGCAGCGTACAGCGGATCGAGGAGGATCACGTGGTCCAGACGGCCACCATGACCACGGAGCTCCAACGATGGGACCCCGAGGACCCCGAGCACTGGGATCGTCGGCTCGCCTGGCGCACCCTGGCGGTGACCACGTTCTCGCTGGTCATCGCGTTCTGCGTGTGGTACCTGGTCAGCGCCGTCGCGCCCAAGCTCAACGAGGTCGGCTTCGACCTGACCAAGGGTCAGCTGTACTGGCTCGTCGCGATCCCCGGGCTGTCCGGCGGCCTGGTCCGCCTGCTGTACATGTTCCTGCCGCCCGTCCTGGGCACGCGCAAGCTCGTCGGGATCTCGTCGCTGCTCTTCGCGCTGCCGATGCTCGGCTGGTTCGCGGCGGTGCGGAACCCGCAGACCCCCTACTGGTGGCTGATGGTGCTCGCCGCGCTGACCGGCGTCGGTGGCGGCTGCTTCTCCGGCTACATGCCGTCCACCGGCTACTTCTTCCCCAAGCGCCTCGCCGGCACCGCGCTGGGCCTGCAGGCCGGCATCGGTAACTTCGGGGTCTCCCTCATCCAGTTCCTCGGGCCCTGGGTGATGGGCTTCGGCCTGCTGGGACTCGGCGCCGTCGCCGCGCAAACCACGAGCAGTGGCCACGTCATCTACGTCTACAACGCCGCCATCGTCCTGGTGCCGTGGACCGTGGCGGCCGCGTTGCTGGCGTTCTGGCTGCTGCGGGACGTACCGATCAAGGCGAACATCCGCCAGCAGGTGGACATCTTCCGCAACCGCAACACCTGGCTGCTGACGGCCGTCTACATCATGACGTTCGGCGCCTTCTCCGGGTTCGCCGCGCAGCTGCCGCTCATCATCAACAACACGTTCGGCAAGGACTCGGTCTTCGCCGCATCCGGCCAGTACACGACGTCGCAGCTGCCGCTCGGCGCGGCGTACGCCTTCCTCGCCCCGCTCGTCGGCTCGCTGGTGCGCGCCCTGGACGGCCCGCTGTGCGACCGGTTCGGCGGTGCCCGCTTCACGCTCGTCGGCGGGGCCGGGATGGTGGTGACCACCGCGGTGGCGGCCTTCTACCTCGACCCCGACTCCCCCGCGGACTTCTGGCCGTTCCTCGTCGCGATGCTCGCCCTGTTCTTCTTCACCGGGCTGGGCAACGCCGGCACCTTCAAGCAGATGCCGATGATCCTGCCGCCACGCCAGGCGGGCGGGGTAATCGGGTGGACCGCGGCGATCGCGTCGTTCGGGCCGTTCCTCGTGGGCGTCTCCCTCACGGCGATCGCGCCGCAGGCCTTCTTCGTCGGCGCCGCCGTCTACTTCGCCGTCTGCACCGTCCTGGTGTGGGTCAACTACGCCCGGCCGCGCGCCCCGTACCCCGGCTGACCCCGTACCCCGGCTGACAAGGAGCACCGTGAACCCCGAGCCCACCACCCGGCCGGCCGAGCCCGCCGCGCCGATCTTCCGGTACGGCTCCTTCCTGCGCGGCGGCCGGCCCTCGGACGACGCGCGGCAGCTCTTCCTGGCCGGCGGGCGGGAGGCCGACCGCTTCTACCGGGAGCGGTGGAGCCACGACAAGGTGGTGCGCTCCACCCACGGCGTCAACTGCACCGGCTCGTGCTCGTGGAACGTGTACGTCAAGGACGGCGTCATCACGTGGGAGTCGCAGGCGACGGACTACCCGTCCACCGGCCCCGAGATGCCCGAGTACGAGCCGCGCGGCTGCCCGCGCGGCGCCGCCTTCTCCTGGTACACGTACTCGCCCACCCGCATCCGCTACCCGTACGTGCGCGGCGTGCTCCTCGACGTCTACCGGGAGGCCAAGGCCCGGCTCGGCGACCCCGTCCTCGCGTGGCGCGACGTCGTCGAGGACCCCGCCCGGGCGCGCGCCTACAAGCGGGCCCGCGGCAAGGGCGGCCTGGTCCGCACCTCGTGGGAGGAGGCCGCGGAGATCGCGGCGGCAGCGCACGTCTACACGATCAAGCGGTACGGCCCCGACCGGCTGGCCGGGTTCAGCGTCATCCCGGCGATGTCGATGATCTCCTACGGCGCCGGGTCGCGGTTCTACGAGCTGCTCGGCGGCACCATGCTCTCGTTCTACGACTGGTACGCCGACCTGCCGATGGCCTCTCCGCAGGTGTTCGGCGACCAGACCGACGTCCCCGAGTCGGGCGACTGGTTCAACGCCGGCTACCTGGTGATGTGGGGCTCCAACATCCCCGTCACCCGCACCCCCGACGCGCACTTCATGACCGAGGCCCGCTACCGCGGCCAGAAGGTGGTCGCGGTCTCGCCCGACTACGCCGACAACACCAAGTTCGCCGACGAGTGGCTGCGGATCGCCCCCGGGACCGACGGTGCCCTCGCGATGGCGATGGGCCACGTGATCCTGTCCGAGTTCCACGTCCGGGACCGCACGCCGTCCTTCCTGGCGTACATGGCGCGCTTCACCGACAGCCCGTTCCTGGTGCGGCTCAAGCCCCGGGACGGCGCGTTCGTCCCCGGCAAGTACCTGGTCGCCGCCGACGTCGCGGCCGGCGGGGTCGTCGACCCGGGCTCGCCGCACGTGCGCGACGCCGGGCTGGCGGCAACCGCGCACGCCGCCTTCCGCCCGCTCGTCTGGGACCGCGACGGCGGCCTGGCGGACCCCGGCGGCACGCTCGCCGACCACTACGGCCCCGAGGGTGAGGGCCGCTGGAACCTCGACCTCGCCGGCGTCGACCCGGTGCTGTCCATGGACGAGGTGCCCGGCGCGCAGCCGGTGGAGGTCCTGCTCCCGCGCTTCGACCTGCCGGGGGCGTCCGACGAGGGACCGGTCGGCGCGGGTGTGGTGCGCCGCGGCGTGCCGGCGGTGCGGCTCGGCGACGAGTACGTCACGACGGTCTACGACCTGCTGCTCGCCCAGTACGCCGTCGCGCGCGACGGGCTCCCCGGGCAGTGGCCCACCGGGTACGACGACCCCTCCGTGCCCGGCACCCCCGCGTGGCAGGAGGAGCTGACCGGCGTCCCCGCGGCGGCCGCGGAGCGCGTGGGGCGCGAGTTCGCCCGCAACGCCGTCGAGACGTCCGGCCGGTCGATGATCGTCATGGGCGCCGGCACCAACCACTTCTTCCACTCCGACGAGATCTACCGCTGCTTCCTGGCGCTGACGACGATGTGCGGCACGCAGGGCGTCAACGGCGGCGGCTGGGCGCACTACGTCGGCCAGGAGAAGGTGCGCCCGATCACCGGCTGGGCGCAGTACGCCTTCGCGCTGGACTGGCAGCGCCCCGCCCGGCAGATGATCTCCGCCGGCTTCTGGTACCTGCTGACCGACCAGTGGCGCTACGACGGCACGCCCGTCGCCCGGCTGGCCTCGCCGCTGTCCGAGGGCTCGCTCGACGGCCTGACGACCGCCGACACCCTCGTCGAGTCGATGAAGCGCGGCTGGATGCCGTCGGCGCCGACGTTCTCGCGGTCGCCCCTGCTGCTGGGGCAGGAGGCTCGCCAGGCCGGCGTCGACCCGAAGGACTGGGTGGTGAGCCAGCTGGCGTCCGGCGACCTGCGGTTCGCCTGCGAGGACCCCGACGACCCCGAGAACTTCCCGCGGATCGTCACGTCGTGGCGGACCAACCTGCTCGGCTCGTCGGCCAAGGGCGCCGAGTTCTTCTACCGCCACATGATCGGCAGCGACAGCGCCGTGCGGGCCGACGAGCTCCCGCCCGACCGGCGCCCGAGCAACATCGTGTGGCGCGAGGCGGCGGCCACCGGGAAGGTCGACCTGCTGCTGACGGCGGACTTCCGCAACACGTCCACCACGCTCTACTCCGACATCGTGCTGCCCGCGGCGACGTGGTACGAGAAGAACGACCTGTCGTCCACCGACATGCACCCGTTCGTGCACGCCTTCGACGCGGCGATCGACCCGCCGTGGGAGGCACGGACCGACTACGAGGTGTTCCAGACCCTCGCGGCGCTCGTCTCGGGCATGGCCGAGCGGCACCTCGGCGTGCAGACGGACGTCGTCGCCTCCCCCATCGCCCACGACACGCCCGACGAGTTCGCCAACCCCGGCGGCGTGGTCCCCGACGTCGCGCAGGCCGGGCTCGTCCCCGGCGTCACCATGCCCAAGCTCACGGTGATCGAGCGCGACTACACGGCCGTGCTCGACAAGTTCAACGCGATCGGCCCGCTCGCCGAGGGCGCCGGCCTGGTCACCAAGGGCGTGAAGTTCTCGCCCGACGAGGAGATCGCCGCCCTGGGGCGGCGCAACGGCACCGCGGTCGGCGGCGTCGCCGACGGCCGCCCGCTCGTCGACACCGACGCGAAGGCCGCGGACATGGTCCTGGCCCTCTCCGGCACGACGAACGGCCGCCTGGCGGCGCAGGGGTTCGCCGACCTGGAGCGCCGGACGGGCACCCGGCTCACCGACCTCGCCGAGGGCTCGGAGGAC
>CAZBIO010000259.1:0-5708 GCA_964491965.1 uncultured Cellulomonas sp. | reverse complement strand
CGTTCGCGTTCGGCCTGCTGCTCGGCGGCGCGCTGGGCAACCTCGTCGACCGGTTCTTCCGCGACCCCGGGCCCGCGCGCGGGCACGTGGTCGACTTCATCGCGTATGCGAACTGGTTCGTCGGCAACGTGGCGGACATCGCGATCGTCGTCGCCGCCGGGCTGGTGCTGATCCAGACCGCGCGCGGCGTCCGCCTCGACGGCACCCGCGAGGCGAGGCACGAGGAGGAGCAGGCGCAGGAGCCTGCGGAGCCGTGAGCGAGCGGCGCACGCTGCCGGTGCCGGACGGGCTCGCCGGCCAGCGCGTCGACGCCGGGCTGGCCCGGCTGCTCGGCCTGTCGCGCACCCGCGCGGCGGAGGTGGTCGAGGCGGGCGGCGTGCTGCTCGACGGCCGTCCCGTCGGCAAGTCCGACCGCCTGGCTCCGGGCGGCTGGCTCGAGGTGGAGATCCCCGACGCCGCCCCCGCGGTGGAGGCCGTTCCGGAGCCGGTGCCCGGCATGGCGGTGGTGCACGACGACGACGACGTGGTGGTGGTCGACAAGCCGGTGGGCGTCGCGGCGCACCCGTCGCCCGGCTGGACCGGTCCCACCGTCGTCGGCGCCCTCGCCGCCGCGGGCTACCGGGTGTCGACGAGCGGCGCCGCGGAACGCCAGGGAGTGGTGCACCGCCTCGACGTCGGCACCAGCGGTCTGATGGTCGTCGCGAAGACCGAGCGCGCCTACACCGCCCTCAAGCGGGCGTTCAAGGAGCGGACGGTCGACAAGGTCTACCACGCGGTGGTCCAGGGCCATCCCGAGCCGACCACCGGCACCATCGACGCGCCCGTGGGGCGTCACCCGAGCGCGGACTGGAAGTTCGCGGTCGTCGCCAGCGGCAAGCCCGCGGTGACGCACTACGAGGTGGTGGAGATGCTGCCCGGCGCCTCGCTGGTGGAGGTGCACCTGGAGACCGGGCGCACGCACCAGATCCGCGTCCACTTCGCCGCGCTGCGGCATGCGCTCGTCGGCGACCTCACGTACGGCGCGGACCCGGCCCTCGCCGCGCGCCTCGGCCTCGAGCGGCAGTGGCTGCACGCCGTGCGGCTGGGGTTCGAGCACCCGGCGACGGGGCGGTGGCTGGAGCTGACGAGCCCCTATCCGGCGGACCTGCAGGCCGCGCTGGAGCGGCTCCGCGACGCCTATCGCTGACACCATCGGCGCGCCCCGGCGACGCGCGGGGCGGCCGCGGGCGTGTCGGTGGGTGCGACGTAGGATCGCGCGCATGGCACCGGCGGACGGCTCCGACTTCGTCCACCTGCACGTGCACACCGAGTACTCGATGCTCGACGGCGCGGCGAAGATCGGTGACCTGATCGCCGAGGTCAAGCGGCACGGCCAATCGGCCGTCGCGATGACGGACCACGGGTACCTCTTCGGGGCGTTCGAGTTCTGGAGCAAGGCCCGGGCGGCGGGCGTCAAGCCGATCATCGGGCTGGAGGCGTACGTCACGCCGGGCACCAGCCGGTTCGACCGGACGCTCGTGCGGTGGGGCGACCCGTCGCAGGCCAGCGACGACGTCTCGGCCCGTGGCGCCTACACGCACCTGACCCTGTGGGCGCGGAACAACGAGGGCCTGCACAACCTGTTCCGGCTGGGGTCGATGGCGTCGCTCGACGGCCAGATGGGCAAGTGGCCCCGGATGGATCTCGAGCTGCTCCAGCGGTACTCGGGGGGCCTGTCGGCGGGCACCGCCTGCCCGTCCGGCGAGGTGCAGACGCGGCTGCGCCTCGGGCAGCGGGACCAGGCGGCCCGCGCCCTGGGCGAGCTGCAGGACGTGTTCGGCAAGGACCACGTCTTCGTCGAGCTGATGGACCACGGCGCGGAGATCGAGACCCGCGTGACCAAGGACCTCATCGAGCTGGCACGGGACCTCGGGGCACCGCTCCTGGCGACCAACGACTCCCACTACGTGCGCCCCGAGGACCACACCTCGCACGACGCGATGCTGTGCATCAACTCCGGCTCCCTGCTGTCGGATCCCGACCGGTTCAAGTTCGACGGCGACGGGTACCACGTGCGATCGACGCAGGACATGCGGCGCCTGTTCGACGAGCTTCCGGAGGCCTGCGACAACACGCTCCTGCTCGCCGAGCAGTGCGAGGTGTCGTTCGACACCCACGCGAACTTCATGCCGCGCTACCCCTGCCCGCCGGGGGAGGACGAGACCAGCTGGTTCGTCAAGGAGGTGGAGCGCGGCCTGCACGTGCGCTACCCGGCCGGCGTTCCCGACGAGGTGCGCAAGCAGGCGGAGTACGAGACCGGCGTCATCACCCAGATGGGCTTCCCGGGGTACTTCCTCGTTGTCGCCGACTTCATCAACTGGGCCAAGGACCACGGCATCCGCGTCGGCCCGGGCCGTGGGTCGGGCGCCGGTTCGATCGCCGCGTACGCGATGCGGATCACCGACCTGGACCCGCTCAAGCACGGCCTGATCTTCGAGCGGTTCCTCAACCCCGACCGCGTCTCGATGCCCGACTTTGACGTGGACTTCGACGAGCGCCGCCGCGGCGAGGTGATCAAGTACGTCACCGACCGGTACGGCGAGGACCGGGTCGCGCAGATCGTCACCTACGGCACCATCAAGGCCAAGCAGGCGGTCAAGGACTCGGCGCGGCTGCTCGGCTTCCCCTTCGCGATGGGGGAGAAGCTCACCAAGGTCATCCCGCCGCCCAACCAGGGCCACGACATCGGCCTGGCCAACATCTTCGACCCGAAGGACCCGCGCTACGCCGAGGGCGACGAGTTCCGCCAGATCCACGCCGCGGACCCCGACGCGCAGCGCGTCGTCGAGCTGGCGCGCGGCATCGAGGGGCTCAAGCGGCAGTGGGGCGTGCACGCCGCGGGCGTCATCATGTCGAGCCACCCGCTGATCGACATCATCCCGATCATGCGCCGGCCGCAGGACGGCGCCGTCATCACGCAGCTCGACTACCCCACCTGTGAGGGCCTCGGCCTGATCAAGATGGACTTCCTCGGCCTGCGGAACCTGACGATCCTCGACGACGCCCTGGGGAACATCGTCGCCAACGGCAAGGACCCGGTGGAGCTGGAGAAGCTCCCCCTCGACGACCCGGCGACGTACCAGCTGCTCGGCAACGCCGACACCCTGGGCGTGTTCCAGCTCGACGGCTCGGGCATGCGCGCCCTGCTGCGGCTGATGCGGCCGGACAACTTCGAGGACATCTCCGCGGTCGGCGCGCTGTACCGGCCGGGCCCCATGGGCGCGAACTCGCACACCAACTACGCGCTGCGCAAGAACGGCCAGCAGGACATCACGCCGATCCACCCGGAGCTGGCGGAGCCGCTGGCGGACATCCTCGACCAGACGTACGGCCTGATCGTCTACCAGGAGCAGGTCATGGCGATCGCCCAGCGCCTGGCCGGGTACACGCTGGGACAGGCCGACCTGCTGCGCCGCGCGATGGGCAAGAAGAAGAAGTCCGAGCTGGACAAGCAGTTCGAGACCTTCTCCGGCGGCATGAAGGAGCGCGGCTACTCGATGGCCGCGGTGCAGACGCTGTGGGACATCCTCGTGCCGTTCAGCGACTACGCCTTCAACAAGGCGCACTCCGCGGCGTACGGGCTGGTGTCCTACTGGACCGCGTACCTCAAGGCGAACTACCCGACCGAGTACATGGCGGCGCTGCTCACCTCGGTACGGGACGACAAGGACAAGTCGGCGCTCTACCTCGGCGAGTGCCGCCGCATGGGGATCACGGTGCTGCCGCCGGACGTCAACTCGTCGTCGGCCAACTTCACGGCCGTCGGCGCCGACATCCGGTTCGGCCTGACCGCGGTGCGCA
Organism: uncultured Cellulomonas sp.; assembly: GCA_964491965.1. GTDB lineage: Bacteria > Actinomycetota > Actinomycetes > Actinomycetales > Cellulomonadaceae > Cellulomonas. The sequence goes on along the minus strand of CAZBIO010000259.1, from coordinate 1,868 downwards.
ACGTCGGCGCCAACGTGGTGGACGCGATCGTCGAGACGCGCCAGGCGAAGGGCGCCTACACCAGCTTCACCGACTTCCTCGACAAGGTGCCGGCCGTGGTCTGCAACAAGCGGACCATCGAGTCGCTGATCAAGGCCGGCGCGTTCGACTCGCTCGGTCACACGCGCCGGGCGCTCCTGCTGGTGCACGAGCAGGCGGTCGACGCGGTCATCGGCGTCAAGCGGCGCGAGGCCGAGGGGCAGTTCGACCTGTTCGCCGACTTCGCGGGGGGCGGGGACGACGACGGGCCGGGCTTCTCGGTCGTCGTGCCGGACGTGCCGGACTGGGAGAAGAAGCAGCGCCTGACGTTCGAGCGGGAGATGCTCGGCCTCTATGTCTCCGACCACCCGCTCGCGGGCCTGGAGCACGTCCTGGCCGCGGCCGCGGACGTGCCGATCGCCACGCTCCTGGCCGACGAGCCGCGCCCGGACGGGTCGACCGTGACGGTCGCCGGCCTGGTGACCAGCCTGCAGCGCCGCCTGTCCAAGCAGGGCAACCCCTGGGCCTCCGTGGTGCTCGAGGACATGGAGAGCTCGATCGAGGTGATGTTCTTCGGCGAGACCTACCAGGCCCACTCGACCACGCTCGCGGAGGACGCCGTCCTCGTCATCCGCGGCCGCGTCCGGCGGCGCGACGAGCAGATCACGCTCCAGGCGATCGACGTCACCGTGCCGGACATCGCGCCGTCCGACGAGCAGCCGCTGCTCGTGTCGATGTCGGTGCAGCGGTGCACGCCACCCGTGGTCGAGCGGCTCAAGGACGTGCTCACCGCCTACCCCGGCACCACCGAGGTGCGGCTGCGCCTGACGAGCCCGGGCCGGGCGACCGTGATGAAGCTGGGCGACGCGCTGCGGATCGAGCGCTCGAACGAGCTCTTCGGCGACCTCAAGGCGCTGCTGGGCCCGGGGTGCCTCGCCGGAGCGCACTAGGCGAAAGGTCCCTTTCCTCCCTGCGTCCCGCGGGTATGCCATGAGGCCGTCCGGATCGGAGTTGGGGCGCCGCACGAGGAGGATTCGATGAGCGTCCTGGTGGCATATGCGAGCCGGTACGGCTCCACTGGCGAGATCGCGGAGCGCATCGCCGCGACACTGACCGCCGCAGGGCACGAGGCGGTCGCACGGCCCGCGGGCACGGTGGCCGACGTCGGCGAGGCCGATGCGGTCGTCGTCGGCAGCGCGGTCTACATGGGCCACTGGCGGAAGGAGGCCCTGGCCTTCGTGCAGGCTCATCGCGAGGCGCTGGCAGCCCGGCCGGTCTGGCTCTTCAGCAGTGGTCCGCTTCCCGGCGCCGTCGTGCCGGATCGGGTAGCCGCCTCGTCCGCGGACGACGGCACGCCGACGGAGGTGCCCGACGTCGTCGCGTCCGTCGGAGCGCGCGAGCACCGTGTGTTCGACGGCAGGCTCGACCCGACCAGGCTCGGGGTCCGTGACCGGCTCATCCGGGCGTTGCCGGCGGGCAAGCCGCTGCTGCCGGAGGTCGACGGTCGCGACTGGCCGGCGATCGAGGAGTGGACGCGGGCCATCGCGCGGGACCTCGAGACCGTCTAGCAGGCTGACCGCGTCGGGGCCGCGGGTCCCTCGCCTCCTAGACTCGGGTCCCGTGATCTCCCGTATCGACCTGCGCGGTCGCGCGCCGTCCCGCCGCGAGCTGCTCACCGTCCTGCCCCGTGCGGAGCTGGACGTGGAGCACGCCGCCGCCGCGGTGACGCCGATCCTCGCCGACGTGCGGGAGCGTGGCGCAGCCGCGCTGCGCGACCTCGCCGAGCGCTTCGACGGCGTGCGGCCCGCGCACCTGCGGGTGCCGGCCGCGGACCTGCAGCGTGCGGCCGA
>CAZBIO010000258.1:0-4040 GCA_964491965.1 uncultured Cellulomonas sp. | reverse complement strand
CGCCGCCCAGGGGAGGACGTCGTCGGCCGCGTCGGGGACGACGGCCGAGAACTGCGGCTGGATGACGTCCACGTGGCCCAGTGCGGCCGCGCGCTCGAGCTGGTCCAGGCTGTGGTTCGACAGGCCGATCGCGCGGAGCTTGCCCTCCCGCTTGAGCGTCAGGAGCGCCTGCCACACCTCCTCGACCGGCTGGTCCGTGGCCGGCCAGTGCATGAAGTACACGTCGAGCGCATCCACCCCGAGGCGTCGCAGCGACGCCTCGACGTGCCCCCGCAGCGTCCGCTCGTCGCCCACGCGGCGCGACCCCGCGCGGCGGTTCGCCTCGTCCCACACCATGCCGCCCTTGGTGAACACCAGCGGGCGGTCGGCGTCGGAGTACGGCGCGAGCGCCTCGCGCACCACCTCCTCGGCGTGGCCCAGGCCATAGACGGCGGCGGTGTCGATCCAGCCGATGCCGCGCTCCACCGCGTGGCGGATGGTGGCGATCGACTGCTGGTCGTCCTGCGAACCCCACGCGGAGACCCAGTTGCCGCCACCCATGGCCCACGAGCCGAGCCCGACGCGCGTCACCTGGAACCCCGTGGTGCCCAGGGGCACCGTGGCCACATCGGCCATCCTTCTTCTCCCGTTCGTTGGCTGGGCTCGCGCAGTCCGTCCTGGCGAGGCCGTTCTTCCTAGGACTTGATGATGACGAGCTTCATCTCGACGAGCTCCGAGATCGCGAAGCGCACGCCCTCGCGACCCTGGCCGGACTCCTTGACACCGCCGTAGGGCATGAAGTCGGCCCGGAACGAGGGTGGCACGTTGACCAGCACCGTTCCCGACTCCACGCGGTCGGCGAACGCGAGCGCCGTCGCCAGGTCGGCCGTGTAGACCGAGGTGTTGAGGCCGAACCGGCTGTCGTTGACGCGGGCGATCGCGTCCTCGAGGTCCCGCACGCCGATGACCGAGACCACCGGTCCGAACACCTCGTCGGACACCAGCGCGGAGTCGGCCGGCGGGTCCGCGACGAGCGTCGGGGCCACGGACCGGTGGTCGTGCCCGCCGCCGACGAGCACGCGGGCGCCGCCCGCCACCGCGGCGTCGACCCACGAGGCGACGCGCTCGGCGTCGCCGTCGGTGACAAGGGGGCCGACGACGGTGCGCTCGTCGCTCGGGTCGCCCGCCGGGACGGCCGCGACGGCCCGCGTCAGGTGCCCGACGAGCTCGTCCTTGACGGCATCGTCCACGAAGAGCCGCTGGAGCGAGATGCACGCCTGGCCGGAGTTGGCGAAGCCCGCGGCGACGGCGTCCCTGGCGGCGCGCTCCAGGTCAGCGGCGCTGTGCACGTACATCGCGGTGCTGGAGCCGAGCTCCAGGATGTGCAGCTTGCGCGGCGACCGGGCCTTGAGGCTCCAGCCGACGGCCGCCGAGCCGGTGAAGTTGACCACCGCGACGCGGTCGTCGTCCATCCAGGCGTCGACCACTTCCGCGCCGGGTCCGTTGACCAGGTTGAGCCACCCAGCGGGCAGGCCCTGCCGCTCGAACGTCTCGACGAGCCGCACCGCGACCAGCCCGGCGACGCTCGCCGGCTTGAGCACCACGGGGCAGCCCGCCGCGAGCGCCGGCCCCACCTTGTGGGCGACGAGGTTGAGCGGGAAGTTGAACGGCGTGATCGCGGCGACGACGCCGCGGGGGTGGGGCACGGTCAGCGCGAGCGTGCCGTCGCCCGCGGCGGAGGCCTCGAGCGGCACGCGCTCACCCGGCAGGCGGCGGGCCTCCTCCGAGGCGTAGCGCAGCGTGCCGACCGCGCGGCCCACCTCGACGCGGGCGGCCGAGATCGGCTTGCCGGACTCGCGGGAGATGTCCTGCGCGAACAGCTCGGTGTCCCGCTCCACGGCGTCAGCGACCCGCTCGAGCACGGCCGAGCGCTCGGAGGCGGGCAGGCCGGTGGCCAGCGCCCGCGCGGCGGCGTCGACCGCGGCGCGCGCCTGCTCCTTGCCACCCACCTCGATCTGGGCCAGCGCCTCGCCGGTCCACCGGTTGGTGCGCGTGACGCGCCGGGTGCCCGGTCGCCACGCCCCGTCGATGTAGACGCCGCGCGCGGGGGTCTTCTCCTGCTGGTCGCTCACAGTGAGCTCCTTCGTTGGGTGGCGGTGTGGTCGTCGTCGGCGATGGCGGGCAGCGCGTCGAGGACGGCGCGGGTGACGTCGTCCGTCGAGGCGGTCCCGCCGATGTCGCGGGTGGTGACGCCGGAGGCGAGGGCCGCGGCGATGGCGTCGAAGAGGGCGGTGGCGGCGGCCCGGTGACCCAGGTGGTCCAGCAGCATCGACGCCGACCACATGGTGCCGACGGGGTTGGCGATGCCGCGCCCGGCGATGTCCGGGGCGGAGCCGTGCACCGGCTCGAACATCGACGGGTGGCGCCGGTCGGGGTCGAGGTTGGCGCTCGGTGCGATGCCGATCGAGCCGGTGAGGGCGGAGGCGAGGTCGGACAGGATGTCGCCGAACAGGTTGGACGCGACGATGACGTCGAAGCGCTGCGGCGCGAGCACGAGCCGTGCCGCAAGGGCGTCGACGAGCACGCTCGCGACGGCGACGCCCTCCCGCGCGGCGGTCGCGGCCACCACCTCGTCCCAGAACGGCATCGTGTGGACGATCCCGTTGCTCTTCGTCGCCGAGACCAGCTGCCCGCGCCGCTGCAGTGCGAGCTGCGCGGCGTACCGCGCGACGCGCTCGATCCCCTTGCGGCTGAACACCGCCTCCTGGATCGCGACCTCGTCGGGCGTGCCGCGCCGCGCGCGCCCGCCGATCTCCGAGTACTCGCCCTCGGTGTTCTCCCGCACGATGACCAGGTCGATCCCCTCGCCGGCCACGAGCGGGCCGCGCACGCCCCGCAGGCTGCGCACCGGGCGCAGGTTGACGTACTGGTCGAAGCTGCGCCGGATGGGGATGAGCAGGCCCCAGAGCGTCTCGGCGTCGGGGATGTCCGGGTCGCCCACGGCGCCGAGGAGGATCGCGTCCGACTGCGCGAGCCGTTCGATCCCGTCGACCGGCATCATCCGGCCCGTCCTGCGGTAGCGGTCGGAGCCCCAGTCGAGCTCGTCGTACTGCAGGTCGATGTCGAAGAGCTCGGCCGTGCGGTCGAGGCACGCCAGCGCCGCCGGCACCACCTCGCGCCCGATGCCGTCGCCCGCGATCACTGCGATGCGCGCCATCGAACGACTCCGTTCACCTGAATCCAAACGTTTGCATGGCCCACGCTAGGCCTTCTCGGGCGGAAGGGCAACGGTCCGTCTCATGCCCGTCTCACGTCCGTCTCGCGTCCGGCGCCCGTCCGGCGCCGGACGACGGGTGTCAGGCGGCGCGGCGCGATACCGCCGACTGCACCCGCAACCCGCCGACTGCACCCGCAACCCGCCGACTGCACCCGCAACCCGCCGACTGCACCCGCAACCCGCCCAGTGCGCCCACAACTTCGGTGGCGCTCGGCGCGTTTCGGTGGCGCTCGGCGGGTTTCGGTGGCACTCGACGAGGTGGGCGTGCCGGGCGCTGGGTGCCGGGCGGCGGGCGGGGCGGCCGACGGTGGGTGCCGGGCAGCGCGGCGCGATACCGCCGACTGCGCCCGCAACCCGCCCAGTGCGCCCGCAACCCGCCCAGTGCGCCCGCAACCCGCCCAGTGCGCCCGCAACCCGCCCAGTGCACCCGCAACTTCGGTGGCACTCGACGGGTTTCGGTGGCACTCGACGAGGTGGGCGGGCCGGGCGAGTGGTGGGTGCCGGGCGGACGCGCCCGATGGTGGGCGGCGGGCGGCGCGGCACGGTACCGCCGAGTGCACCCGCAACCCGCCCAGTGCGCCCGCAACTTCGGTGGCGCTCGGCGAGTTTCGGTGGCACTCGACGAGGTGGGTGTGCCGGGCGAGTGGGTGCCGGGCGGCGCGGCGTGATACCGCCGACTGCGCCCGCAACCCGCCCAGTGCACCCGCAACTTCGGTGGCACTCGGCGGGTTTCGGTGGCGCTCGGCGCGTTTCGGTGGCACTCGACGAGGCGGGCGGGCGGTGG
>CAZBIO010000257.1:0-2629 GCA_964491965.1 uncultured Cellulomonas sp. | reverse complement strand
GGGACTCCCCGCCGTAATGTCCGAGGAATCGAGGCCTCTACCCCTCATTTCCTCGGACGCAACGACGTTCGCCACCGCAACGTCCGAGCAAGTGAGGCCTCTACCCCACATTTCCTCGGACGCAACGGGGGGCGCGGGCGGGAGCCGGGGGGCGGGCGACGGGGCGGGCGACGGGGCGGGCGGGAGCCGGGGGGCGGGCGGTGACGCGCCCGGGCGGTCGGCGCGTGCCGAGGGGATCGCGCGCGCCACCGGGGTGCTGGGGATCCTGTTCCTGCTCGTCGGCGTGGTGCTCCGCGGGATCGCCGCCGGCCGGTGGCCCACGGCGAACATGTACGAGTTCACCCTCGTCGGTGTGCTGGCCGCCACCGCGGTGCTCGCGGCAGTCCAGGCGCGGCGGGTGATCGCGTTCCTCGGCGTCGTCGTCATGGGCATCGCGGTGCTGGCGCTGGTGCTGGCGCTCAACGCGTTCTTCATCCGCGCCGACGCGGTGCAGCCCGCGCTCGACAGCTACTGGCTGGTGATCCACGTCGGCGTCGCCATCAGCGCGACGGGCGTCTTCACGGTGGCCTTCGCGACGAGTGTGCTGCAGCTGATGTCGGCGGCCCGCGCCGAGGGCCGGTCGAGGCTGGCGTCGTCGTCGGGCCGCCTGGGCCGCGCGCTGGCGCCGCTGACGGTCACCGGGCCGCGCTTCGCCTGGCTGAAGAACGTCCCCGACGCGCTGCGCCTCGAGGCGCTGAGCTTCCGTCTCAACGCGGTGGGGTTCGTGCTCTGGACGCTGACCCTGATCGGCGGGGCGCTGTGGGCCGAGGACGCCTGGGGCCGGTACTGGAACTGGGACCCCAAGGAGGTCGGAACGTTCGTCGCGTGGGTGGTGTACGCCGCCTACCTGCACGCACGCACCACGCGCGGCTGGAGCGGCCGCCGCGCCGCCTACCTGGTGTTCGTCGGGTACGGCGTGGTCCTCGCCAACTTCACGGTGGTCAACCTGTTCGTCAACGGGCTGCACTCGTATTCGGGCCTGTGACCGCGCCGCGCACCTAGTCTGGGTCGATGCCGCTCGTCGTCTACTCCCTGCTGCGGCTCGCGCTCCTCGGCGGCTGCTGGGCGCTGCTGCTCTGGGCGGGGCTGCACCCGCTGCTCGCGCTGGCCGCCGCGGCGCTGCTGGCGTGGGGGCTCTCGTACGTGGCGCTGCCCGGCCCGCGCGACTCCGCCGCGCGCTGGCTGGCCGAGCGCGCCGCGGCCCGCAAGACCGGCGACGGCATGACCGCACACCAGCGGCGGGACGCGCACGACGAGGACGCGGCGGTCGATGCCGCGGCGGGGGTCGGTGGCCCGGCGGGTGCCGGCCACCGAGCGGGGGCAGATGACCGAGCGGACGTAGGCACCTCGGCCGGTGCCAGCGACTCAATCGGTGCGGACAGCTCGCGGCCCGTGGGTCTGGGTTCCGGTGACTCAACGGCGGGTGCTCCCGACGAGCCGGGCGGTGAGCCCCGCGATGAGCCCCGCGACGAGTCGGCCGACGAGCCCCGCGACGAGTCGGCCGACGATCGCACCGGCGACCCTCGCGTGGGCACCGGCGACGAGCCCGGCCGGCGTCAGAGCGCGAGCCCGAGCCCCAGCAGCACCCCGTAGCCGAGCTGGAGCATCCCGGTGCCGGCCAGCACCGGCACCAGTGCGATCCCGCGAGCCCCGGCCCGCACCCCGATCGCCAGCGCCGCCGCGCCGGGCGTCAGCAGCACGACGAGCAGCGCCCACGGCGCGGCGAACGCGCACGCGACACCGAGCAGCAGGGGCAGCCCGACGAGCCACGTGTAGACCACCCGCGCGCGCCGGTCGCCCAGCCGCACGGCGAGGGTCCGCTTGCCGGAGACGTAGTCGGTGGGGATGTCCCGCAGGTTGTTGGCCATGAGCAGCGCGCACGCGAGCAGCCCGGCCCCGACGGCCCCGAGCCACGCCGGCCAGCTCAGCCGGCCCGCCTGCGTGTATGTGGTGCCGAGCGTGGCGACGAGGCCGAAGAAGACGAACACGCCCACCTCGCCGAGCCCGCGGTAGCCGTACGGACGCGATCCGCCCGTGTAGAACCAGGCGGCGAGGATCGCCGCCGCGCCGACGGCGACCAGCCACCACTGCCCGGCCAGCGCGACGAGCGCCAGGCCCGCGAGGGCGGCGACGGCGAACGCGGCGAACGCGGCGAGCTTGACGCTCCGCGGGGACGCCGCGCCCGAGGCGGTCAGCCGCATCGGACCGACGCGGTCGACGTCCGTGCCGCGCACGCCGTCGGAGTAGTCGTTGGCGTAGTTGACGCCCACCTGCAGCGCGAGGGCGACGACACCCGCGAGCAGCGCGCGCACCAGGGAGGCGGAACCGAGCTGTGCGGCCGCACCCGTGCCGAGGAGCACGGGGGCCACCGACGCCGGAAGGGTGCGCGGTCGCGCACCCTTGACCCATTCGCCGGTGCTCGCCACGGTCGGACAGCCTACGTGCGCGCGCCCGCGGCCCCGGCGCCGGCCCGGGGTCAGCGGGTCGCGAGGGAGGCGGCGGCGCGGCGGTCCGGCTTGCCGGGTCCCCGCGTGGGCAGGGCGGGCACGACGACGAGCCGGCGGGGCGCCGCCGCCGCGCCGAGGCGACT
>CAZBIO010000256.1:0-3635 GCA_964491965.1 uncultured Cellulomonas sp. | reverse complement strand
CGACGACCAGGCCGGCGACCGGGGCGGGCGCGGCGGGGCTCGTCGTCCGCTGTACCCCGGACACGGGGGCGGCGCCTCCGCTCGGCGCCGGCACCTTGACGCGGGTCTGCTGCGTGCTCATCGACGTCCCTCCGCGCACGACGGATCGCGGGCCGACCAGGCCCGACGTCCATCGTGCGAGGCGGCGCGGGCGGCGGGCATCGGTAACCGCTACGCAGGTTGCGCCGTGTCAGCGCCTCGCCCAGGCCCCCTCGGGCACGCGCCGGCCGAGCTTGGCGAGCTCGCGCTCCGCGCTCGCGGTGACGTCCCGCATGCCGACGGACCGTCCCTCCGCGACGGCGTCGAACGCCGCGGCCAGCACGACGTTGCGGATGTCGCCGCCGGAGACCTCCACGGCGCGCGCCAGCAGTGGCACGTCCACGGGGTCGTCCGGGTCGGTGGTCGGCAGCTGCGCGAGCAGGTGCTCCCAGAGGCGGGCCCGTGTGGGCTCGTCGGGATCCGGGAAGTGGATCATGAAGTGCAGCCGCCGCGCGAAGGCCGGGTCGAGGTTGCCGCGCAGGTTGGTCGCCAGGATGGTGATCCCCTCGGACGCCTCGGTGCGCTGCAGCAGGTAGGCGACCTCCTGGTTGGCGTAGCGGTCGCGGGCGTCGGTCACCGCCTTGCGGCTGCCGAACAGGGCGTCCGCCTCGTCGAAGAACAGCACCGCGTTGAGCGACTCGGCCTGCGCGAAGACCCGTTCCAGGTTCTTCTCCGTCTCACCGATGTACTTGTCGACGACGCTCGCCAGGTCCACCTGGAACAGGTCGACGCCCAGGGAGTCCGCGACGACGTGCGCGGCGAGGGTCTTGCCCGTGCCGGGGCTGCCGGAGAACAGGGCGGCGATCCCGGTCCCCTTGCCGCCCTTGCCGCGCAGGTCGCCCAGGGCCGCCACGTCGTCGCGGTCGCGCACCCAGCCGATCAGCCGCTCCACCTCGCGGCGCGTGTGGGCCGGCAGGACAAGGTCGTCGAGCGTCGCGGGCGTTGCGCCGCGCACGCGCGCCGAGCCGGCGGAGGTGCCGAGCCGGCGCGCGGTGCGGCGCACGTCGTCGGGGGTGACGTCGCGCCCGGCGCGGTCGGCATCCGCCTGCGCGCGCCGGCCGACGGCGGCGATCTGCTCCGGCGTCATGCGCAGCGCGAGCACCTCGCGCGTCAGGGCCTGCGGTCCGACGACGGCCTCCCACCGGTCGGCGCGCTCGCCCGGGGTGAGCCGACCGGCGGTGACGGTCACCGGCAGGCGCGGGTCCCAGTGGGCGTCCCACGGCGTGCGACCGACGGCGACGACGGGCACCACCGCCCGCTCGAGCTCGTCGAGGCAGGCCGCGGCCAGGTGCGCGCCCGCCAGCACCAGCACCGAGCCGTCGAGCCCGGCCTCGAGGACGAGGTCTCGCACGGTCTTGCGAAGCCGGGCGTCCTCCGGGGCGCCGCCCGGCGGCACCGGGAGGCGTTCGAGGTCGCCGACGAGGCAGCCGACCCCGAGCGCCTGGCAGGCCGCGGTCGCCAGCGCGGTGCCGGCCGCGTCCCGCGGCGAGTGGACCCAGACGAGCCGCTCGCCGTCCGCCAGCGCGGCCGCGACGGCCGCCGTGCCCTCGACGTCGACCGGCACCGGGCGCAGCAGGACCGCGCGCACCGTCGCCGGTGCCACCGACGACCCGAGCAGCCGCGCCGCGACGCGGTCGGGGAGCCGGAGCCGGCGTCCCGGCATCGCGTCGTCGCCCTCCACCTCGAGCAGGCCCGCGCCGACCAGCAGGCCGCCCGGGCCGAGCAGGTCGCGCGCGGCGCCGGCGGCGAAGGACAGCCCCGCGAGCTCCAGGGCGAGCGCGACGGTGGGCCGGGCGGGCCCGGGGTCCCCGGACAGCAGGCCGGTCAGCAGGTGCGCGGAGGGGTGCAGCTCGGGCAGGGCGGCGGCGGCGAGCAGCCGGCGCTCGTCGTCGTCCAGGCCGAACAGGCGCCCCACCTCGGCGAGGTTCGCGACGGCGGTGGCCAGCCCCGGCGCGTCGGCCTCGACCGCCCGCAGCGCCGCCGTGGCCGCCTGCTCGTGCGGCCACAGTCCGCGGCGACGGTCCACGGCCGCGCCGACGGCCGCCAGGCCCAGCCCGTCGACTGCCGTCACGGCCCGCTCTCGCCTCCCGTCGTGGGCCCCGGTCGGGTGTCCCGGCCGGGTGTCCCGGGAGCACTATCGCCGCACGTCGGGCCGTGCGTCGAGGTGCCGCGGGCAACTTCCGTAGCGATTACCGATGCCTCCCGATCGCGGCGGAACGTAGCGTCGATGGTCCGATGGCGAGTGCCGCGTGCGTACCGCACGGCGCACGAAACGAGGCAGGTGAGCCGTGCTGATCCCCGTGATCGACGACGGCCTGGAACGCCTGTTGCGCGACACCCTGCCGCTGCCCCCCGAGCAGGGCGACGTCTCCTTCGAGGCGCCGTCGACCACGTGGTCGGCCACCGTCAACCGGCTCACCGTCAGCCTGTACCTGTACCAGGTGGTGCGCAGCAGCCAACCGCCGCGCCCGCCGCGCACGCGCACCGGCGCCGGCGGCCTGGTCGAGCGCCGGGGCGCGCAGCCGATGGTCGAGCTCGCCTACCTCGTCAGCGCCTGGGCCGGCTCGGCGCGCGACGAGCACCTGCTGCTCGGTGACGTGCTGACGCGGCTGCTCGCCTACGAGGTGCTCCCGCCCGCGTACCTGCCGCGCCCGCTGGAGTCCTCGGTGCAGCTGCTGCTCGCGCCCGACGAGTCCAACAAGCCACGCGAGGTGTGGAGCGGACTCGGGGGGACGCTCAAGGCGTCGTTCACGCTGCTGGCGACGGTGGCCGCCGACGCGTACGACTGGCGCCCGGCCGCGCCGGCCGTGCGGGAGGTGCTCGGCGCGCCGTCGCTCATGCCCGGCGGCCCGCGGTGAGGGTGTCGAGCCCCGTCGAGCGGCTCGACGTGGCGCCCGGTGGCGCGGGGGTGGTGCCGCTCGTCGTCGCCAACACGTCCGGCGTGATCGACGCGGCGTCCGTCCACGCGATCGGCGTTCCGGCCGACGCGGTGCGCAGCGAGCCGGCGTCGCTCGCGCTGTTCCCCGAGGCCACCGGCGAGCTGACGTTGACGATCGCCCTGCCCCAGGAGTTCCCGGCGGGCAGCTACCCCGTGACGCTCGTGGTCGCGGGTGCCGCGACGGGGACGGGCGAGGCGTACCACGACCTCGACGTCGTCGTGCCCGCGCAGCCGCGGCTGGGCGTCCGGGCGGAGCCCACCGTGGTGCGCACCCGCTGGCGCGCGGTGTTCACCGTCGAGGTGGCCAACGAGGGCAACACCCCGCTCGACGTCGCGCTGAGCACCGTCGAGTCGGACCGCCAGCTGCGCACCAGCCTGACGCCGTCGACGCTGTCGATCCCCGTGGGCGGCACCGCGACGGCCACCGTGACGGTGCGCGGACCGCGGCAGCTGCTCGGGGCGGATCGCGACCGGCCGGTGACCGTCGTCGCGCAGGGCGGCGAGGCGAGCGGCCAGGCGGCCCTCGTCCTCAAGCAGCGGAGCCTGGTGAGCACCGGGCTGCTGACGGCGCTCGTCCTCATGTCGATCGTCGCGGCCTGGGCGCTGGCGGTGCTGCTCG
>CAZBIO010000255.1:0-5211 GCA_964491965.1 uncultured Cellulomonas sp. | reverse complement strand
GACCCGGTGCGCCGCCCGCGCCGCCGCCAGCCGCACCCGCACCAGCACCGCCTGCGCCGCCCGCACCGCCGCCGCCCGCGTGCGCCACCGCCCCGAGCACGGCCACCCCGAGCGTCGCGCCCACCTGCCGGAACGTGTTGTGCACCGCCGACGCGGTCGTCGAGTGCACCGCGTCCACCGACGACACCGCCTGGTTGCTCATCGGCGAGCTCATGAGCCCGGACCCGATGCCGAGGACCGCCAGCCGCCAGACGACGTCCGCCGTCGACCCCTGCGCGGGCACCAGCGCGAGCGCCACCGCTCCCGCCGCGGTCACCAGCAGGCCGGTCAGCAGCACCGGCCGCGTGCCGAGCCGCCCCGACAGCCGCCCGGCGACCGGCGCGAACACGGCCATGAACACCGTCATCGGCAGGAACACCAGCCCCGTGGCCGACGACGAGAGCCCGCGACCCTGCTGCAGCTGGAGGCTGAACAGGTACAGGACGCCGAAGAACGCGAAGAAGTACGCCAGCCCCGCGAGATCGGCGGCGACGAAGCCGGGCCGCCAGATCGCGCCGGGCATGAGCGGGTGCCCGCCGTTCCGGTCCGCCCGCCGCTGCCCGACGACGAACGCCGCCCCCGCCGCGAGCGCCAGCGAGAACGCGCCGAGCGTCGGGGTCGTCACCCACCCGAGCTCCCCGCCCTCCGTCAGGCCGAAGACGAGCGCGACGAGCGCCACGGTCGACAGCGCCGCGCCGAACAGGTCCAACGGTGCGCTCGTCGCGGGGCGCCCGTGCCGTTCCCGCGGCACGGCCACCCACGCCAGCCCGAGCGCGACGAGCCCGAGCACCCCCGCCAACACGAACCCGGACCGCCAGCCGAGCTCCTGCACCACCACCCCGCCGAGCACCGGCCCGGCGGCCAGGCCGAGGCTGGCGACACCCGCCCAGATGCCGACCGCCTGCGCGCGCTCGCGCGGGTCGAGGTACTCGTGGACCAGCACCGCGAGCGTCTGCGGCAGCAGCGCCGCGACCCCGACCGCCTGGACCACACGCGCCACGAGCAGGGCCGCGACGCCGGGCGCCGCCGCGCACGCCAGCGAGCCGACGACGAAGACGACCGTTCCCGCGAGGAACGCCGCGCGCCGGCCGATCCTGTTGCCCAGCCCGCCACCGACCAGCAGCAGCGAGCCGTAGCAGAGGGTGTAGATGGTGACCACCCACTGCAGCCGCGTCGTCGAGGCGTGCAGCGCGGTGCCGATCGCCGGGAGGGCGACGTTGACCATCGTCGACGTGAACATCGAGAGCATGAGCCCCAGGCACATGGCGACGAGCACGGCCGCGGCGCCCCCGCGCGAGGCGGTAGCCGCGGGGTCGTCGTCCACAGTTCGGCGACTATAGGCCGGTACCCGCCGACGAGTTCTGGCGGACCATCCCGCTGATCAGGAGGACGCCCATGACCCGCACCCCTTCCCTGAGCGGCCGCGTCGCGCTGGTCACCGGCGCGGGCGGGGGCATCGGCGCCGCGCTCGTCGGGCGCCTGCTCGACGACGGCGCGACGGTCGTCGCCACCGCGCGGACGGCCGATCCCGAGCGCCTGGCCGACCTGCCGCGCGACCGGCTGGAGGTGCGCGTCGCCGACATGCGCGACCTCGACGCGCTCCCCGCCCTCGTCGCCGGCGTGGAGGCCGACCACGGCGGCGTCGACGTGCTGGTCCCGGCCGCGGGCGTCGGCGCCGTGCACGGCCTGGACGTCCCGCTCGACGCGTGGCGGGAGAGCCTGACCGTCAACCTGACGGCGCCGTTCGTGCTCGCACAGGCGGCGCTGCCCGGCATGCTGGCGCGCGGGTTCGGGCGGGTGCTGTTCGTCTCGTCGATCGCCGCGTTCACCGGCGGGCGGATCGGGCCGCACTACGCCGCCGCGAAGGCCGGCCTCCACGGGCTGACGCACTCGCTCGCCACCCGCACCGTCGCCCACGGGGTCACGGTCAACGCGATCGCCCCAGCGCTGATCGACGGGACCGACATGGTCGCCGCGCTGCCGAATCCCGTGACGCCACCGGTCGGCCGCAAGGGGAGGCCCGACGAAGTCGCCGACCTCTGCCTCGCGATGCTGACCAACGCGTACCTGACCGGCCAGGTGGTGCTGCTGGACGGGGGCCTGCGGCCCTGATCAGCCCCGGGTGACGGTCGTCACTGAGCTCCCGCGTCGGCCGCCGCGCGGACTTCGACGATGGTGTTGCCCTCGTCGACCAGGACGACCTTGGGCGTGTGGCGATGCGCGTCCTCGTCGCTCATCAGCCCGTACGCGATGACGATGACGAGGTCACTCACCGCCACGAGGTGCGCGGCGGCGCCGTTGATCTGGATGTCGCGCCCGCCGCGCGGCCCGGGGATCGCGTATGTGGTCAGGCGCTCGCCGTTGGTGATGTCCAGGACGTCCACCTGCTGGTTCGGCAGGATGTCCGCCGCCTCCATCAACTCCTGGTCGATGGTGATCGAACCCACGTACTCGAGGTCGGCCTGGGTCACGGTGGCGCGGTGGATCTTCGACACCATCATGGGACGCTGCAGCGTGCTCACGATGCTCGATCCTAGGCGCCGTACCTGAACCCGCGGTCCGCCGGGTCGAGGAGCGGGCGTCCCCTTGGCTCCGCTCGTCTGCCACGAGCACGACGAAGGCCCGCATCCCCTCGGGGACCGGGCCTTCATCCTGTGCGCGAGGGGGGATTTGAACCCCCACGCCCTTGCGGGCACTGGCACCTGAAGCCAGCGCGTCTGCCATTCCGCCACTCGCGCGCGGCGGAAACCTTAGCACGCTGCCACGGCACCCCCGCCGCCGCCACCACGCCGCCACCACGCCGCCCCAGCGCGCCCTCCCACGCCCACTCGCAGCCTGCGAGATGTGCACTTTCACGCGAGACGGGCACCAGCAAGTGCACAGTTCGCTTGGAAGTGCTCATCTCGCGGCGGGGACCCGGCAGGGACCCGGCGGGGCCGGGCGGGGTGGCGTCCAACCGGCATCCGACCACGGTCGGACCCCGCCCCGACACCACCCCGCTCGACTCCCGCCAGCGCGCCAGACCCCAGGCGGACGCCGCACGGTGTGCGGCGCGGATACCATCGAGCCGGGTCCCGCACCGGCGAGTCGCGGGTCCGTCGCACCGGCCCGGGCGGCCCTCGCGGCGCCCGACGGGAAGGAGGTGGCGATGGGCTTCCTCGACAAGTTCGAGAACAGTGTCGAGCGCGCGGTCAACAGCGCCTTCACCAAGTTCTCCCGCGGCGCCGTCAAGCCCGTGGAGCTGGCGAGCGCGCTGCGCCGTGAGCTCGACGACCGCGTCGCGGTGGTGGGACGCGACCGCGCGGTGGCGCCCAACGACTTCGTCGTCGAGCTCTCGTCCGACGACTACGACCAGGTCGAGGCCTGGGGCGCGGAGGCCCTGGCCGACGAGTTCGCCGCCAACGTCACCGACCACGCCGCCGCGCAGCGCTACGCGTTCGTCGGCCCCGTCACCGTCAGCTTCGCGGAGAACCCGGACCTCGAGACCGGCCGCTTCACCGTCCACAGCTCCACGGTCCGCGGTGCCGTCGCCCCCGCCACCACCGCCGCGCCCAGCGCGCGGCACCCCCTGCTGGACATCGACGGCCAGCGCTACCTGCTGACCGGCCCAGTGACGATCATCGGCCGCGGCAGCGAGGCGGACATCATCGTCGACGACCCCGGGGTCAGCCGGAAGCACCTCGAGATCCGCGTGACGCCGGACGGCGTCGTCGCCACCGACCTGCACTCGACCAACGGCCTGTTCGTCGAGGGCCACCAGGTGCCGGCCGCGACGCTGCTCGACGGCAACACGCTGACCATCGGCCGCACTCGCATCCTCTTCTGGACCGGCGGCGAGCCGGACGCCGACGGGTGACGCCGACCAGATGAGCGAGCTGACGATCACCCTGCTCCGGCTGGGGTACCTGGCCCTGCTGTGGGTGCTCGTGCTGTCCGCGATCTTCGTGCTGCGCCGCGACCTGTACGGCACGCGCATCACCGACCGCCGCCGGGCGGCCCGCGCGGCAACGGCGCCGGCGCCGCCAGCCGGGGCGGCAGCGGAGCCACAGCCCCGCCAGCTCCGCCGCACCCGCTCGTCGGCCCCGTCGCGGCTCGTCGTCACCGAGGGCCCGCTGCGCGGCACGATCCTGCCGCTGGGCTCGTCGGCCGTGGTCGTCGGGCGCGCCCCGAGCTGCACGTTGGTGCTCGACGACGACTACTCGTCCTCCCGCCACGCGCGCCTGTTCCCGCAGGACGAGGCCTGGTACGTCGAGGACCTCGGCTCCACCAACGGCACCTACGTGGGCGAGCAACGCATCGACGGGCCGACGCCCGTGCCCACCGGCACTCCCGTGCGCATCGGGCGCAGCGTGATCGAGCTGCAGAGGTAGCGGCGTGGACATCGGGCTGCGCTATGCGGCCAGGTCGGACATCGGCCTGGTCCGCGCCAACAACCAGGACTCGGCGTACGCCGGCCCGCACCTGCTGATGGTCGCGGACGGCATGGGCGGCCACGCCGGCGGCGACGTCGCCTCGTCGCTGGCGGTCGCCGCGTTCGTCCCGCTGGACGACGAGGCCAACGGGCCCGACGAAGCGCGCGCGTAACTGGCGCGCGCCACCGAGAAGGCGCGCGAGGACATCGTCGCCCGCACCATCACCGAACCCGACCTCGCCGGGATGGGCACCACCGTCACGGCCATCCTGCGCGCCGGCAACAAGCTGGCGATGGCCCACCTCGGCGACAGCCGTGGCTACCTGTTGCGCGAGGGCGAGCTGACGCAGGTCACCGTGGACCACACGTTCGTCCAGCACCTGGTGGACACCGGCCGCATCAGCCCCGACGAGGCCGAGCACCACCCGCAGCGCTCGGTCGTGATGCGCGTGCTCGGCGACTTCGACGTCGACGTCACGCCGGACCTGTCCGTCCGGGAGGCGCGCGCCGGCGACCGCTGGCTGCTGTGCTCCGACGGGCTGTCGGGGTTCGTCTCGTCGGACACCATCGGCGAGACGCTGCGCGACCTCGCGGACGTCGAGGCCTGCGCCGACCGGCTCGTGCAGCTGGCCCTGCGCGCGGGCGGCGGCGACAACGTCACGGTGGTGGTTGCGGACGTCGTCGACCTGGACAACCTGGCCGACGGTTCCGCGCCCAGCACGGCGGTGACCGTCGTCGGCGCGGCCGCGGCCGCACGCCAC
>CAZBIO010000254.1:0-8283 GCA_964491965.1 uncultured Cellulomonas sp. | reverse complement strand
CCCACCGGGTCGATGTTCTGCCACATCATGTGGCTCGGGTCCCAGTTGATGCCGAAGGCCTCGCGGTGGTCCACCGCGTCGAGGGTGCGCACCGTCGACCAGTAGTCGTAGGCGATCTCGCTCGGGTGCACCTCGTGCGCGAACCGGACGCCCTCGCCGTCGAACACGTCGAGGATCGGGTTCCAGCGGGTGGCGAAGTCCTCGTAGCCGGCGTCGATCACGGCGGCCGGGACCGGCGGGAACATCGCGACGTACGGCCAGATCTTCGAGCCCGTGAAGCCGACGACGACGTCGACGCCCATCGCGCGGGCCACCTTGGCGGTGAGGGTGAGCTCCTCCGCCGCCCGCTGCCGCACCCCCTCCGCCTCGCCGTCGCCCCACACCCGCGAGCCGACGATCGCCTGGTGGCGGAAGTCGATCGGGTCGTCGCAGACCGCCTGCCCCTTGAGGTGGTTGGAGATCGCCCAGCACTTCAGGTTGTGCCGCTCGAGGATCTCCATCCGCCCGCGGAGGTACGACGAGTCCTCGGCGGCCCGCCACACGTCGAGGTGCTCGCCAGAGCAGGCGATCTCGAGGCCGTCGTAGCCCCACTCCTCCGCGTAGGTCGCGACCTGCTCCAGCGTCAGGTCGGCCCACTGGCCGGTGAAGAGCGTGACCGGGTGCGTGGACTGCTGGTTCACTCGCGTCCCCTCTCAGACGTCCAGGCCGGACACGTACGCGAACGAGCCGCGCAGCGCCTCGAAGATGTCGCCCGCGTACTCGTCGAACTCGATGACACGCACCGCCTGCGGCGCGGCGGCGACGATCGCGGGCACGTCCAGCGCGCCGGAGCCGACCACCGTCTGGGTCTCCTTGGCCAGCGGGAGGGCGCCGTCCTTGACGTGCAGGTACGTCACCCGATCACCGAGCCGCCGGAGCAGGGCGGGCGCGGCCACGCCGCCCACCTCGGCCCAGAAGGTGTCGACCTCGAGGATCACGTCCTCGTCGAGCAGGGACGCGAGCACCTCGAGTGCTGGCGACCCGCCGACCGTGCCCGCGAGCTCCGGCGCGTGGTTGTGGTAGCCCACCTCGATGCCGTAGCCCCTCGCCACCGCGGCGGCCTCGTTGAGCCCGGCGGCCGCCGCGGCGACGGCGCCACGGTCGTTCCAGTCGACGTCCGGGATCCGCGGGTCGATCACGGTGCGCATGCCCAGCGCCTTCGCCGCGCCGAACACGGCGTCGAGGTCCTCGCCGACCAGACGCGCGTGGCCGGACAGCGGCGTCAGGCCCCGCGCCGGCAGCAGGGTCGCGTACTCGTCCGCGAGCTCGACGAAGCCGAAGAGCTCGACGTTCGTGAAGCCGATCTCCGCGATGCGCGTCAGAGCGCCCGGACGGTCGTCGGCCATCGCGTAGCGCGCCGAGTACAGCTGGACGGAGAGCGTCGCCATGCCATCCCCACCTCACCGCGCGCCGAGGCGCGCCTTGCCGAAACACCCGGCGGGCCGCCGGGCGCCTGCTACGGAACCTCGACCCACTCCCCCGCGTCGGCCGACGCCAGGACCGCCTCCGTGAGCCGCGTGGCGCGCAGCCCGTCGGCGAACGTCGGCAGCCCCGCCGGCGCGTCGCCCGCGACCGCGGCGTAGACGTCCGCGACCAGGCCGTTGAAGCAGTCCTGGTAGCCCTGCGGGTGTCCGGCCGGCAGCACCGAGTACCGCTGCGCCTCCGCGGCGGTAGTGTGCGCCCCGCGCTGCACCAGCGTCGTGGCGTCGCGGCCACCCACCCAGAGCGTCTCCGGGACCTCCTGGTCGAACGCGAACGACATGCTCGCCGCGTCGAGCGAGAACCACAGGCGGTTCTTGCGGCCCGGCGTGATCTGGCTCACCACCAGCGAGCCGATGGCCCCCTTGTCGGTGCGGAACAGCACCGTCGCGGCGTCCTCGGTGGTCACCGCGCGCGCGACGCCGCCCTCGAGCCGCTCGGGGAGGGCCGTGGTGACCTGGGCGGCGAGCGCGACGATCCGGTGCCCCGCGGCGAACTCGACGAGGTCGCACCAGTGCACGCCGATGTCCGCGAACGTCCGCGACGCGCCGCCGAGCTTCGGGTCGACGCGCCAGTTCATGTCCGCCGCGGTGGAGAGCCAGTCCTGGAGGTACGAGCCGTGGATCAGGTGGACCGGCCCGGCCTCGCCGCTGGCGATCCGCGAACGCGCCTCGCGCACCGTCGGGTAGTAGCGGTAGACGAACGGCACGCCCGTCACCACGCCGGCCGCCTCCGCTGCCGCGACGAGGTCCGCCGCATCGCCCGACGAGGTCGCCAGCGGCTTCTCGCAGATCACGTGCTTGCCGGCGGCGATGGCCGCCCTGGCCAGCGGCGCGTGCAGGTGGTTCGGCGTGCAGATGTGCACCACGTCGACGTCGGGCGACTCGATGAGCGCCTGCGCGGAGGGCGCGCCCCAGGCGGCGCCCAGGCGCTGTGCGGCCTCGTCGGCCCCACCCTGCCGGGACGTGTGCGCGACGGCGGCGAGCGTGCCACCCGCTGCGGCCACGGCCCGCGCGTGCACCTCGCCGATGAACCCGAGCCCGACGATCCCGGAGCGGAGCCTCGACCGGCCCAGGCCGGTCACCCCGCCGAACGCCTGCGTCGAGGGCACCTCAGCCATGCCGCGATCCTCTCCCTGGCCCGAACTGACGGTAACGCGCGGCGCTCAGGCGTGGTCGAGCCAGTGCTCGGGTCCGGGGGTGAGCGACTCGAGCTCGTCCCACAGCTCGTCGGGCAGGTGCGCGCCGGCGGCCTCGAGCAGCGGAGCGATGCGCTCCGGCTTGCTGATGCCCACCACGGTGGTGTCGATCCGCGCGTCCCGCAGCGAGAACTGGAGCGCCGCGGTGGCGAGGTCGGTGCCGTGCCGCTCGCACGCCGCGGCCATCGCGGCGACCGCCGCGAGCGTCTCGGGCTCGGCGGGGCGGTACCCGTAGTTCGTCACGCCGGCGTGCGGGTCGGCCAGGATGCGGCCGCCGTAGATCGCCGCGTTGATCACGCCCATCCCGGCGGCCTTGGCACGGTCGAACGTGTCCCCCGCACTGCGGTCGACGAGCGAGAAGCGGCTGTGGACCAGCACGGCCTCGTACACGCCGAGGTCGAGGTGCCGGTTGATCACCTCGAGGTTGCCCGCCGCGATGCCGATGTGACCGATCTCGCCCTCGTCGCGCAGCCGGACCAGCGTCTCCACCGCGCCCCCGGGGGCCATGAGCACGTCCTGGTCGTGGAACTCCGGGTCGTGCAGGTGCACGAACGGCAGGACGTCCAGCCCGAGCCGTTCCTTGCTCTCGCGCACCGACTCCCGGACGCGCGCGCCAGAGTAGTCCGCGCCCTTCGCGTCCACCTTGGTGATCACCAGGAAGTCGTCCGGCACGCCGCCGGCCAGCGCGAGCGCCTCGCCGACGCGCCGCTCGCTGTCGCCGTCCGAGTAGCCGTTCGACGTGTCGACGGCGCGGATCGGCGAGGCGAGCACGGTCGAGACGACCGCGATGCCCACGTCGGCCGGGGTGTCGTGCCCCGACACCCACGGCATGTTGCCGAGGGGTCCGGCGCCGAGGGTGATTGCGGTGATGTCGAGGCCGGTCGCCCCGAGCTTCCTGGTCCAGCCGGGTCCGCCGACGATCATGTCCACCTGCCAACCGTAATCGATTGCATCTGCCGATCAAATCGATTCGAGCCGGAGCTTGCGCCACCGCACCACCGACTCCGGCGCCCAGCGGTCCTTGCCCATGCGCGGGTCGTTGTCGTGGACCTCCAGCGCGATGTGCCCCTCCCGGCCCAGCAGCGCCGCGACGGCGTCGCGGTCGTAGCCGGGGTGGACCATCGCGCCGGTGTCCAGCTGGTAGGCCTTGACGCCGTTCACCCACGTCGTCAGCACGGGATAGGCGCCGACGCAGCGGACCCTCAGCTCGTTCCAGTCGCCCCAGCGCCACGCGGAGAAGAAGTCCGCGGCGGGCGCCGCGTAGGCGAGGTGCCCGCGCTTGTGGTCGGTCACGGGCTCGAGCGTGGTGGACGGGTCCTCCTCGACGAGCCGGACGGGCCGGCCCTCGTCGTCCCGCTCGACGTCCACGTTGTACGCCAGCGCGTGGAACCCCCCGATGCCGTTGCCGTAGAAGCCCGCGATGCCGCCGGACTTGCGGTGGTCGACGAGCACCTGGAAGCCCTGCGAACCGAGGTCGGTGGCGCGCAGCATCACGCCGGTGTCGGCCGGCCAGTCCGGCTTGACCTCGAGTGTCAGCTCGAAGTCCCCGTAGGCACCGTCGGTGACGAGGTAGCCGCCGAGGCCGCAGCCCGGCGGTTCCTGCGTGCCGACGATCGCACCGTCCTCGACGGTCCACCGGCCGGTGGTCGCCGCGGCGGCCCGGTAGCCCGGTGAGCCCCGGTCCGGTTCCGGACCGCCCGGGTACGGCGGCACGGGGAGCCGGGGCACCGCGTGCCAGCCGGTGAGGGTCGTCCCGTCGAACAGCTCGGTCACGCGGTGCTCGTCCTCTCGATCACTTGATGGCGCCGGCAGCCATGCCGCGCTCGAAGTGCCGCTGCAGGCTGATGTAGGCGATGATCTCGGGCAACGCCGCGAGGACGGCGCCGGCGAGGATCTTCGTCTGGTCGTCGGTGTACTGGGTCTTGAACGAGTTCGGCAACTGGGTGACCACCTGGTGTCCCGGCGTCTGGCCCAGCAGCACCAGCGGCAGCAGGTACGAGTTCCAGGCGTTGATGAGCACCAGCACGATGATCGCGACCGCCATCGGCTTGACCAGTGGCACGAGGATGTTCCAGAACTGCCGCCACGTCCCCGCGCCGTCGATGCGGGCCGCCTCGAACAGCGCGTCGGGGATCCCGTCGATGTAGCTGCGCGTCAGCAGGACCGTGAACGGGATCTGCAGGGCCGCGAGCGGGATGATCACCGCCCAGTACGTCCCGGCGAGGCCGACCTTGGAGACGGTGATGACCAGCGGCGTCAGGAGGACGACCTCCGGCATCGTCAGGGCGCCCATCATCAGCCAGAAGTAGAGCTCCTTGCTCCGGATGCGGAGCTTGGAGAACCCGAACGAGGCCGTCATCGTCAGGAAGTACACGATCGCGATGGTCGCGACCGAGATGATGATCGAGTTGCGGAAGTAGGCCCAGAACCCCGGCAGCTCGATGACGGACTTGTAGTTGCCCCAGCCACGGCCCTGGAGCGAGCCGTAGACCATCGTGTACAGCGGCACGACGAAGGGGATGACCATCACGGCCAGCAGCAGCGTCAGGCCGATCCGCGCGCCGCGTCCTCTGATCTCGAACATCAGGCTCGCCACTCCTTCGCGATGCGACGGCCGGGGCGACCCTCACGAGCGGACAGGCTCATGATGATCGAGATCCCGAGCGCCAGGATGAGCAGCAGGATCGACAGCGACGCCGCGTAGCCGAAGTGCTGGGAGACACCGAAGAGCTCGGAGTAGATGTACGTCCCGAGGAACTCCGACGAGTGCGCCGGACCGCCCGCCGTGATCAGGTACGGGAAGTCGAAGAGCTTCAGCGCGGTGATCGCGTTGAGGATCGCCAGGGAGATGATCGTCGGCCGCAGGTTCGGCACGACGACCGAGACCAGCGTCCGCACGTTTCCGGCGCCGTCCATGCGCGCCGCCTGGATGATCTCCGGGTCGATCTGGCCCATCGCCGCGTAGAAGAGGATGAAGGCCATCCCGATCGAGCTCCAGATCTGCACGGCGATGATCACCCAGAGCGCCGTGCTCGGCTGGATCCAGTTCGGCGTGACGTTCCCCAGCCCGATGTGGGTGAGGACCCAGCCGACCCAGTCGGTCCAGATCCGGTTGCCCGTCGCGTCGACGTGCAGCAGGCCGAGGTGCTGGAGGATCCAGTTGATCGGCCCGTCCACCGCGAACACCCGGCGGTGCACCGGCGCCATGATGGCGGGCGCGATGACCACGGGAACGAAGATGATCACCTTGAAGAAGGTCGACAGGTAGACCTTCGAGTGCAGGATCGCCGCGAAGACGATCCCCATCGCCGTCTGGACGAGGAACGCGGCGATGAAGAACACCAGGGTGTGCCGCAGGCTCGTCCAGAACAGCCCGCTGCGAAAGACGCGGGCGTAGGAGTCGAAGCCTGCGATGGACGCCGGCCGAGGCGGGCGCCAGTCCCACGGGAGCAGGGAGATGTACCCCGAGTACCCGATGCAGAAGTAGATCAGCCCGACCACCAGCACGAACGCCGGGAGGATCCAGCCGATCCCCGGCGGCGTTCGGTGACGGCGCCCCAAGCGGGCGCCGCCACCGAACGCTGACCGTGCGGCCGGCTTCAGAGGGCTGTCAGACGTTGTCGCGATCGACGTCATCATCGTCTCTCGAACCCTTCGTCCAGGCCGCGGACAGACTCACTCAGCGGGGAGGTCCACCGAGTCGGCCTCGGCCTGCTTCGCGATGTCCTCGGAGCTGACCGACCGGTCGGCGAGCGCCTGCTGGACCGCGATGACCTGCGCGTTGCCGGTCTCGGGGGAGATGTACAGGTTGCGCGACTCGGTGGTGGCAGCCGCGTCCGTGAACAGCTTCTGGAAGGCCGGGATCTGGATGTCCGGGGTCACCAGGCCCAGGTTGTTCCAGTCCGCCTGGACGCCGACGAGGCCGGGCACCAGGTCGATGGCGTTCGCCACGTTCTGCTGGCCCTCCTTGGTGGCGGTGAGCCACATGACGAAGGTCTTGGCGGCGTCGACGTTCTTGGTGTTCTGGTTGATCGCGATGCCGTAGTCCGCCTCACCGACGTACTGCGGGACGTTGCCCTTGCCGGCGAAGTCCGGGCTGGTCATGGGCAGCATCGTGAACGGCACGGGGTTGGTCACGCCAGCACCCTGCATGGAGTTGAGCATCGACTCCTTGGCGGCGTACTGCGCGTACCAGGTGCCCATCTGGACGATCGCGGCCTTCTGGGACAGGAAGTTGTTGTTCGACTCCGGGTACTGCTTGATGGAGGTCGCGTCCTGGCCGATGATCCCGTCGTCCTGCATCTTGCGCATCATGTCGAGCGCCTGGACCATCACCGGGTCGTCCCAGCTGCGGTCACCGTGGAGCGCGGCCAGGTAGTAGTCCGGCTCGATCGAGTTGGTGATGGTGCGCAGCAGCTCGGTCGAGAACGTGTCGGTCGAGTTGGTGCCCATGGTGAAGCACTGCACGCCGTTCGACTGGAACGTGTCGCAGGCGTTCTTCAGGTCGTCGTACGTCTTCAGCTCGGTGGGGACGCCGTACTTGTCGAACAGGTCCTTGTCGATCCAGAAGAACCCGGCGGCGACGCCACCGAGCGGGAGGGCGACGACCTTGTCGTTGTAGGTGAGCTGGTCGACGTACCCGGCGGCGAACTTGTCCTTCCAGCCGTCGCCCAGCTCCTCCTGCGCGATCGGCGTGAGGTCCATCGCGTAGTCGCCCCACAGCTGCTTGCCACCGACGTTGCCGCCGGCCGACACGTCGAAGATGTCCGGGCCGGCGCCGGTCTGGAACGCCGTCGACATGGTCGGGGCGTAGTCCGCGTTCTCGTAGTTCGTGTACTGGATGGTGATGTCCGGGTACACCTTGTTGAACTCGGCGATGTACTTCTCCGCCACCGGCGTGTCCGGGGTCCAGCCCCACCACGTGACGGTGCCCGAAGCCTCGCCGGCCGGGGCCGACGACTCCTCGCCGCCAGCGGCGCCCGACGTCGCGCCCGACGTCGGCGACTCGCCGCCGCCGCCACTGCACGCTGCCAGCGCGACCATGCTGCCGACAGCCACCGCCGCGAGGGCAGCTGGCTTGAATCCACGCATTGTCGTGATCCTTTCCGTGACTGCTATGTCGTGAACCACACGAGTGCTGGGGGCCTCGGCCACCGGCCGATGGAGCGCTCCCGCAACGACTCTCCGCCGCCGTGGCGCGCTCCCCGGTACGTCAGGGGTCTCCGTCGACTCTCACCTGTAATCGATTACCGACACACTAACCTCGTCACCGCCGAACCGTCAATCACGCCGTGATAACGATCCAGGCGTCAGAGGGCGGCGGTGTCGCCCTCGCTCACCTCCGCCTGTCTGCTACCCATCGCGCCGTCCTGGGCGCGGTGCTCGTCGGCACGCGCCGCGGCGCGGACACACGACACAACAGGGGTCTGAAGAGAAGCCCGAAGCTCCATGTCCCACCTCCCCGTGCTGCCGGCCGGATCGGCCTGCGCCGGGCCGGCGCCAGGGGCGTCGACACCGTCGTGCGGCGCACCCTACGCCGCGGGTCTGTCAACCGACAGACCCGCGGC
>CAZBIO010000253.1:0-3497 GCA_964491965.1 uncultured Cellulomonas sp. | reverse complement strand
CCGTCGGCGTGTGTCCCGTCGGCGCGGTAGGCCGGGCCGCACCACCGCCCCTTCATGTGCCCCCCCTGGGGGTGGTTGTTGACGTCGCCTTCCCCGCCCAACGGCCCCAGGGCGTCGGCCTCCTTGAGGTGGACCGCATACCCCTTCCCGTTGGCCGACTCGATGGCGAAGCCGACACTCGCCTGCCCGTCGCCGGCCGTGACGCCGCTCACGGGAATGTAGGGAGAGTCCTCACCGGGAATCCCCCCGTGGGCGAGCCAGTAGCTCTCGAACTCGTTCCATCCGCCGTTCCTGGTGCTCTGCCGGCTGTAGACGCCGACGTTGTCCAGATAGACACCGTCGAATCCCTGGCTGACGATCCGGTCGATGGACGACGTGTCGTCTCCGGTCGCGACATTCTTGTACGGGCTGCCGCCGTTGATGATGATGTCCCGCCACTCCGGGTTCCACCACTGCACCACGGCTTCTTCCGCGTAGTTGCCGCCGTACCCCAGGGCCAGCCATGCCGGGGCGTCCTCGGGGGGTGAATAGACCCCGCTGACGATGTTGCCCGACTTCATGCTTCGTTCCGTGTTCGGGTTCGTCGGGTCGATCCATGCCCAGTCGTCCTGGCAGTACCAGCGGTTCTGCTCCGCCGAGCCGATGCTCAGGTACGCGATGACCTGCCGCCTGCCGCCGTCCGGCTTGTGCTTGAGGCTCTCGATCTCGGCGCGCGTCAGCGGCGTCTGGTTCGCCGGCAGCGCTCGGTGGTTGTAGAACGAGTCGATGTAGATCACGTCGTAGTCGGAGTTCTTGAGCGCGTTGATCCACGTCTCGCGACCGGCGTTCTCGTCGAGCCCCGCGGCCCGCCACCACCAGTCCCATTCGTCCCCGTAGACGGCGATCGCATTCTGGACGGCGGGATCGTCTCCCACCGGCAGGTACTGGCCGCCCGCGGACGGAACCAGGAGGCCATTCCCGTAGGAGTCGGTGATCCTCGTCCGGTCGCCCTCGCCCGCTGCGAGAGCGGCGGCCTCCTCGGCGTCCCACGTGTCCCAGGCGTCGTACGGCCGGCCGTTGATGTTGTAGAGGTAGTTCCGGGCGTCGGTCAGCTCGTCGACGTTCCTGGTGCCGTCGATCCTGTCGCCCAGCCCGATCGTCGCCGGGTCCTCGACCCAGAAGTAGTCCCCGTTCTCCGCCCACCGCTGTCCCGGGAACAGCTGCTGGGCCAGCTCCCCGCCGATGCGCGGGTAGGGGATGATCCCCCACCGCTCGGCCCGGGCGTAGTACTCCTCGAGGTCCGCCGCGGTCTCGACGGTGGAGGTCTCGGTCACCATCAACCCGTTGTCGACCAGCTGCAGATAGGCCTCCTGCTCGTCGGTCGGGGTGTTCCCGTCACCGTCGAAGAGCAGCTCTTCCTTTCCCCAGCCGTCGACGAGGGAGACGAGGCTCGGCAGCACGCCCTTGTCCACGTCGCCGTCGACGAACGCGAGCTGGGCCGCGTCCTGGGGGATGACCTGGAAGTCGGGGTTCCGAGTCTTGGCGTGGAGGGCGAGCTCCATGATGAACGCCTGCATCTTGTGGGTGCGCCCCACCAGGCCGGCTCCGCTCGCATAGAGCTGGTCGATCTCCGCCTTCAGCGCCGCCGTGTCGTCCCCCGGTTGGTGCGGCCTGGCGGCAGACGCGGGGGCCGCGCTCATGGTCACCACCAGTGCCGGTGTCAGCACACCCAAGAGTGCTCGCGTGAATCGTCGGTGCATCGTGCGCTCCTTTCGGACGGTACTGCCGGAGGAACCCCCTCAGCCCTTCATCCCGGAGAACGTCATCGTGGCGATGAACTGCCGCTGCGCCGCGAGGAAGAACGCGATGAGCGGGGCCGTCGCGACGACGTTCGCGGCCATGAGCAGGGACCACTGCGTGCGCCGGGTGCCCTGGAAGTTGGCGATGCCCAGCTGGATGGTGAAGTTCTGCTCGTTGTTGATCGCGATGAGCGGCCACACCAGGTCGTTCCACGAGCCGAGCAGCGTGAAGATCGCCAGCGTGGCCAGCGCGGGCTTGGCCAGCGGCAGCACGATCCGGAAGAAGGTCTGCAGGCGGCTGCACCCGTCGAGTGCGGCGGCCTCCTCCATCTCGGCGGGGATGGACAGGAAGAACTGCCGCATGAGGAAGATGCCGAACGCGCCGGCCAGCCACGGCACGATCGCCGCCGTCAGCCCGTCGAGCAGCCCGAGCCTTGCGAACAGCACGTACGTCGGGATCATCAGCACCTGGGTGGGGATCATGATCGTCGCGACGATGGCGAAGAACGAGAAGTTGCGGCCCTTGAAGCGCAGCCGAGCGAACCCGTAGCCCGCCAGCGAGCAGAGCACGGACTGGGCGACGATCGCGCTGCCGGCGACGATCGTCGAGTTGAGCAGCCAGTGCAGCGCCGGCGTCGTGGTGAACAGCCCGACGAAGCCCTCGAGGGTCAGCCGCGACGGCAGCAGCGGCCGGGGGAACTGGACCAGTTCCGCGGCGGGGGACAGCGACGCCAGCACCATCTGGACGAACGGCACCATGAACAGCAGTGCCGTCGGGAGCAGGAAGAAGTGCCAGCCGCTGATCCTCCGGCGGCGGCGCCGCGCGGCCGCGACCGGCCCGGCCCGCAGGCCCGCCTCGGCGGTCATCGTCGTCGGCGCGGCCATCAGAACGCCTCCAGGTTGCGCCGGCGCGAGTAGATGACGATCCCGATGGTGATGAGCAACGTCACGGCGAAGAGCACGTACGCGGCGGCCGAGCCGTACCCGAACTCCAACGTGCGGAACGCGCGCTCCCAGAGGAAGTAGACGATCGTCTTCGTCGCGTCGAGCGGGCCGCCGCGCGTCGTCGTGTACACGAGGTCGAACAGCTGGATCGCGCCGATCGTCTGCCAGACGACGACGAACACGGTCACCGGCGACAGGTGCGGCCAGATGATCCGCCAGAACGTCTGCCACGGGTTGGCGCCGTCGATCTTCGCCGCCTCGGTCAGCTCGGCCGGAACGTCCTGCAGGGCGGCGAGGTAGATGACGGTGGTGAAGGCGGCCTGCCCCCACAGCGACATGATCGCGATGACCACCATCGCCTGCGCCGGGTCCTCCAGCCAGCCCTGCTGCGGCAGCCCGAGCCGCCGCAGCACGTCGTTGGCCAGGCCGAACTGCGGGCTGAACAGGTAGGTGGCGAGGATGCCGGTGGACGCGGCCGAGGCGACGAACGGCACGAAGATCGCCGTCCGGTAGAACCCGATGAACCGGATCTTGCGGTTGAGCGCGACGGCGAGGAACAGCCCCATGAGTGCCGACGTCGGCACGAACAGCGCCGTGTAGAACAGCGTGTGCCGCACGGCGTCCCAGAACGCGTCGTCCGTCACCAGGCGGGTGTAGTTGTCCCCGCCGATCATCGTCGGTTCGCTGAACCCGTCCCACTTCTGCAGGGACAGGATGAACGACCACGCGGCCGGGAAGATCGACAGCCCGAGGACGATCACCGTCGCCGGGCCG
>CAZBIO010000252.1:0-15585 GCA_964491965.1 uncultured Cellulomonas sp. | reverse complement strand
TGGCGGCGGCGGGAGCGGGGGCCGGCGTCGATGCCGGGGCCGCGTTCGCCGCGGGAGTGGAGGTGGCCGCGCCGGCGGCGGCAGCGTCGCCGTTCGCCTTCCGCGCCTGTGACGCCTGGCCCTCGGGGGTCAGGGGCCGGTATCCCTCGAAGAAGTCCCACCACGCCGGGTCGACGTTGGCCGGGTCCTGTCGGTACTGCTCGTACAGCTCGTCCACGAGCCATTCGTTGGCGCCGAAGTCGGCACTCAGCGAGGCGGGGTCGGCCTTCTGTGACACGAGAAGCTCGCCTGCTTCCACGCGCGGGCGGTGACCGCGCGGTCGTCGGATATCTCGATACCAAGATTACTTCCATCGGGCCTTAGGTCCCGACGATGCATCGGCACGTCGGCATGCGCGACTGAGGGGCGCGCGAACGCGCCCCTCAGTCGGTGCTTCACGGATGGTTCTCCGGGCTCAGGTGATGTCGTGCCGCAGCGTGGTCAGGCGCCCGACCAGCGCGAACACGGCGGCGTAGCCGACCAGCACCAGCAGCGCGGCCCACGCGGGGAGCAGGTCGGCGATGCCGGTCTCGGAGTAGAAGGACCCGCCCGAGATGCCCTCGCCCGCGGCGCCCGGCAGGAACTTGGCGACGTCCTTGCCCCACGAGGTCAGCACGAGGACGAACCGCGCCACCGGCTCGAGGAACTGGGTGAACGCGAGCAGCGCCACGATGACCGCCACCTGGTTGGTCACCACCGTGCCGAACCCGACCCCGACGAGCGACCAGACCGCCAGCGCGACGACGGCGAGCCCGAGCGTGCGCCACGTGGAGGCGACGTCCAGGTACGTCGGCTTGCCGAGGATCGCGAGCACGGCGGAGCCCGCGCCGGCCGACGCCAGCGTCCCGACGAGCCCGAACACGATGCCGACGGCGCCCGCGGCGGCGAGCTTGGCGCCGAGCACCACCGACCGGCGCGGCTCGGCGAGGAAGGTCGGGGTGATCGTCTTGTGCCGGAACTCGCCGGCCATCGTCAGCGCGCCGATGATCACGGGGAACACGTACCCGAACGAGACGGTGATCGTGTAGACGGACCGGACCACCGCGTCGGCCGCGAGGGTGATCTGCTCCTCCTGGCCGTTGAGGTTCGAGGTGATCCCGCCCTGCGAGATGGCCCACGCCATGATCGCCGAGATGAATCCCATGTAGACGGCCATGACCAGCAGCAGGATCCACCACATGCGGGTGGTGACGATCTTGCGGTACTCGGCGACGAGTGCGGCGCGCATCAGGCCACCTGCCCCGGGGTCGCGGCGCCGGTATCGCCGACGAGCTGCAGGAAGAGCGCCTCGAGGCCGGCGTCCAGCCGGGTGAGCTCGTGGAGCTCCAGCCCGGCGGCGAAGGCGGCGGCGCCCACTTGGGCGGGCGTCACGTCGAGCAGGTCGAGGGTGGCCGGCGCGCCCGGGGGCACCACGGCGTCCCCGGCGGCCGCGGCCCAGCCGCGGGCACCGACCAGGGCGGCCAGCGCGCCCGCGTCCGGCGAGGTGACGCGCACGCGCGGGCGGGAGTCCGTGACGAGCTCCGCGAGGGACGACGAGCGGACCAGCCGGCCCTTGGCGATGATCACCACGTCGTCGACGGTCTGCTGCACCTCCGAGAGCATGTGGCTGGAGACCAGGACGGTGCGCCCCTGCGCCGCGAGGGCGCGCAGGAGGCCGCGCAGCCACGAGATGCCCTCCGGGTCCAGCCCGTTGGCGGGCTCGTCGAGCAGCAGCACCGGCGGGTCGCCGAGCAGCGTGGTGGCCAGCGCGAGCCGCTGGCGCATGCCGAGGGAGAAGCCGCCGACCCGGCGGCGCGCGACCGCGTCGAGCCCGACGAGGTGGAGCACCTCGCTCGCCCGGGCATCGCCGACGCCCACCTGGGGTGCGTAGACGCGCAGGTGGTCCAGGGCCGTGCGGCCGGGGTGGAAGCTGGCCGCCTCGAGCGCGGCGCCGACGACGGACGTCGGGCGGCGCAGCGCGTGGTACCGCTGGCCGCCGATGGTCGCGGTGCCCGCGGTGGGCGTCACCAGCCCGAGCAGCATGCGCAGCGTCGTGGTCTTGCCCGCGCCGTTGGGCCCGAGGAAGCCGGTCACGCGGCCGGGGTGGACGGTGAAGGACAGGTCGTCGACGGCCTGCACCGGCCCGAACGACTTGGACAGGTGCGACACCTCGATCACCTGCCCGAGGGGCGGGCCTGCCTGTCGGCCCGGCGTGCTGACGGACACGGGAATGCTCCTTCCCTGAGGGACGGAGATAAGTGATATCAGATTTACGGCGCGGCGGAGGGGCCTTCCGTCCTGTCCCGTGGGAGCGACACCCGCATGGTGCAGCCGGACGGCGTGTCGGCCACCTCGATGCGGCCGCCGTGCAGCTCCACCGCCCACCGCACGATCGCCAGGCCGAGGCCCGTCCCGCCGGTGGAGATCTGGCCCGTCACGGCGGGGGAGTTGCCGCGGACGAACCGCTCGAACACGTGCGCGCGGTCGGCCACGGCGATCC
This sequence comes from uncultured Cellulomonas sp., assembly GCA_964491965.1. GTDB lineage: Bacteria > Actinomycetota > Actinomycetes > Actinomycetales > Cellulomonadaceae > Cellulomonas. Next base: position 13,067 of record CAZBIO010000252.1, on the reverse strand, counting down.
CGGGGCCGTTGTCGACCACGTCGATCCGAACCGTGCGACCCACCGGCGTGGCGACGATCCGCACCACGTCGTCGGGCGGCGAGTGGCGCACGGCGTTGTGGAGGAGGTTGGCCAGCACCTGGTGCAGCCGCTCCGGGTCGGCCGGCACGGTGAGGTCCGCCGGCGCCACGTCGACCTCGAACGTCACGTGCCGGGCCGCGCCGACGAGCGACGCCTCGTCGGCCGCCTCGCGCAGGAAGTCGTCGAGCGCCACGTCGGTGACGTCGAGCGGGACGTCGCCGGCCTCGAGGCGGGACAGGTCCAGCAGGTAGGTGACGAGCCGGCCGAGGCGCTCGGTCTGCGCCAGCGCGGCCTGCATCGTCGCCGGGTCCGCCGCGACCACGCCGTCGACGACGTTCTCCAGCTGCGCCTGCAGCGCCGCGACGGGCGTGCGCAGCTCGTGCGACACGTTGGCCACCAGCTCGCGCCGGAACCGGTCGGCCTGCTGGAGGTCGTCGGCCATCGTGTTGAACGCCTCGGCGAGCTGGCCCACCTCGTCGCGGCTCGTGGCGGTGACGCGGCGCGTGTAGTCGCCGTCGGCCATCGCGCGCGCCGCCCGCGTCATCTCCCGCAGGGGCGACGTCATGCCGCGGGCCAGCAGCTGGGTGACCACCAGCGCGACGGCGATGGCCAGCGGCAGCGTGCGCGAGGGCCCGAGGTGCAGCCGGGACAGCCCGTACCAGGTGACGAACGCCGCCAGCGTGACCGTCGCAGCCACCAGCAGGCCCAGCTTGACCTTGATCGAGCGCACGCGGTCGAGGGGCCGGATGTCCGGCAGCGCCATCGGCCGGCGGTGCCGAGGGGTGCCGCGGGCTTCGTCGGTCACGGGCCCGACGTGACCGGGGCGTCCTCGCCGGCGGGCTCGAACGCGTAGCCGACGCCGTGCACCGTGCGGATCAGGTCGGCGCCGAGCTTGCGCCGCAGCGCCTTGACGTGCGAGTCGACCGTGCGGGTGCCGCTGGCGTCCACCCAGTCCCAGACGTCCGCGAGCAGCTGCTCGCGCGTGAGGACGGTGCGTGCCTGGGTGGCCAGCGCGAGCAGCAGGTCGAACTCGGTGGGTGTCAGGTGCACCTCCTCGCCGCCGCGCTGCACGCGCCGCTGGGCGCGGTCGATCGCCACGTCACCGGCCACCAGCGGCGGCTCCGGGTCGTGCGAGGAGCCGGACCTCGCGGCCGCCGCGGCGCGCTCCTGGCGGCGCAGCAGGGCCTTGGTGCGCGCGACGAGCTCGCGCATCGAGAACGGCTTGGTCATGTAGTCGTCGGCGCCCACCCCGAGGCCGATCAGCATGTCGGTCTCGTCGTCCCGCGCCGTGAGCATCAGCACGGGGACCGGGCGCTCCGCCTGGATGCGCCGGCACACCTCGAGGCCGTCGATCCCCGGGAGCATGACGTCCAGCAGCACGACGTCGGGCTCGAGCCGGGAGGCCGCCTCGACGCCGGCGAGCCCGTCGCCCACCGCCCGGACGGTCCAGCCCTCCGCGGAGAGCAGGTGCACGATCGCCTGCGCGATGGCGGGCTCGTCCTCCACGACCAGGACGGTGATGCCCGGCACGCCCGGATGCGTGTTCGCCATGGGGCCCAGCGTGGCACAGCCGCGCGTCCGGCGGCTTCGTATGATGACACCACCATGAGCGGCCCATCTAGCCGCCGGCACCCATTCCCTGGCGGACGGAACGGTGCCGGCTCATCCCCAGCCCGCCACGAAGCTCTGCCGTCGCCTGCACCGGGGGTCGTCCCGTGCTGACCGACTGGCTGCTCGTCGTCCTGGGCGTGGCGCTCACGCTCGGCACCGCCGTGTTCGTCGCCGGCGAGTTCTCCCTGGTCACGCTCGACCCCGCGACCGTCGACGCGCTCGGGCCCGACGATCGCGGCGCCCGGCGCGTGCGGCGCGCGCTGCGGTCTTTGTCCACGCAGCTGTCCGGCGCGCAGGTGGGCATCACCGCGACGACGATCCTCCTCGGCTACCTGACGCAGCCGGCGGTCGGGCGGCTGCTGTCCGCCGCGCTCGAGGGACCCGTCCCGGCCGGCGTCGCCACCGCGATCTCCGTGGTGGGCGCGCTGGTGCTGGTCAACGGGTTCTCGATGGTGGTGGGGGAGCTGATCCCCAAGAACCTCGCGCTCGCCGCCCCGATGGGCACCGCCCGGGCGATCACGGGCTTCCAGCTCGGCTTCACGCGCGTCTTCGCGCCGCTGATCGCGCTCTTCAACGGCAGCGCCAACTGGCTGCTGCGCCGCGCGGGCGTGGAGCCCCGCGAGGAGCTGTCCGGGTCGCGCTCGGCGAGCGAGCTCGCGGCGCTGGTGCGGCGCTCCGCCGAGCAGGGGACGCTCGACGAGGGCACGGCGACGCTGCTGACCAACTCGCTGGACTTCACCGAGCTGACGGCGGTCGACGTGATGACCGACCGCCTGCGCCTGGTCACCGTGCGCCGCGACGACACGGCCGCGGACGTGCTGCGCGCCGCACGCGCCAGCGGCCACTCGCGCTTCCCGGTGATCGGCGAGTCCTCGGACGACATCGTCGGCGTGGTCCACCTGCGCCGGGCGGTCGCCGTGCCCTACGAGCGGCGCGACGAGGTCCCGGCCGCGGCGCTGGTGGACGAGGTGCCGCGCGTGCCCGAGACGGTGCACCTCGGCCCGCTCCTCGTCGAGCTGCGCGGCCGCGGCCCGCAGATGGCGGTGGTGGTGGACGAGTACGGCGGCACCTCCGGCGTGGTGACGCTCGAGGACGTCGTCGAGGAGCTGGTGGGCGAGGTGGCCGACGAGCACGACCGCGCCCGTAGCTCGGCGGCGCGCCGCCCGGACGGCTCGTGGGGCTTCCCCGGCGTGCTGCGGCCGGACGAGCTGGAGGAGATCACCGGCCTCGTCGTCCCGGACGACGGCCCGTACGAGACGCTCGGCGGGCTGGTGATGGCACGCCTGGGCCGCATCCCGGCCGTCGGCGACGCGGTGGAGGTCGCCGGCGTCCGCCTCGAGGTGGAGCAGATGGCGGGCCGACGGGTCGAGCTGCTGAGCGTGCGGCGGATCGGGGAGGACCGATGAGCGCCCCCCTGGCCCTCGCCCTCGCGGTGCTATTCCTCGCCGGCAACGCGTTCTTCGTCGGCGCGGAGTTCGCGGTGATCTCGGCGCGGCGCAGCTCCATCGAGCCGCGCGCCGAGGCCGGCGACCGCCGCGCCCGCACCGTGCTGTGGGCGATGGAGCACGTCTCGCTGATGCTGGCGTGCGCGCAGCTCGGCATCACCGTGTGCTCGACGAGCCTGGGCCTGGTCGCCGAGCCGGCGATCGCCCACGCGATCTCCGGCCCGCTCGACGCCCTCGGGGTCAGGCCCGGCCTGACGCACCCCATCGCGTTCGTCCTCGCGGTGCTCGTCGTCGTCTACCTGCACGTGGTGCTCGGCGAGATGGTGCCGAAGAACCTCGCCGTCTCCGGACCGGACCGCGCGGCCCTGACCTTCGGCCCGCCGCTCGTCTGGCTGGGCCGGGTGCTGCGGCCGGTGATCACCGCGCTCAACTGGCTCGCCAACCACGCGGTGCGGCTGGCCGGCGTCGAGCCGCGCGACGAGGTCGCCTCGACGTTCACGGCCGAGGAGGTCCAGTCGATCGTCGAGCGCTCGGCGGCGGAGGGCCTGATCTCCGACGAGCAGGGCCTGCTGTCCGGGGCACTGGAGTTCTCCGACCGGACGGCCGGGGACGTCATGGTGCCGCTCGCGGCGGTGGTCCCCGTCGAGGCCGGCGCGACGCCCGACGAGGTGGAGCACCTGGTGGCGCGCACGGGCTTCAGCCGTTTCCCGGTGCGCGACGGCGAGGACCTGGTGGGCTCCCCCCACGTCAAGGACGTCCTCTACGCCGACGCGACGACGCGCGTGCCGCCCGTCCCCGCGTGGCGGGTCCGCGCGCGGGCCGTCGTCGGGCCCGACGACGAGGTCGAGGACGCGCTCGCCGCGATGCAGCGGTCCGGGTCGCACCTGGCGCGCGTGGACCGCGAGGGGAGCGCCGTCGGGGTCGTGTTCCTCGAGGACATCCTCGAGGAGCTCGTCGGCGAGGTGCGTGACGCGATGCAGCGGGGGCAGCTGCCGGACGGGCATCCTGCGGCCGGAAAGTGACGCGCAGGCGTCCGTCGGGCGTCGCCCAGGCGGCGGCTTGCCAACGGCTCGATGTGACGTTGGTCCCATGCGTTGCGCGTGTCGCACTGGCGTGTCGTGGGCCGAATGGGTGTTTTGCCTGGACGGCCGTCCAGCGGGGGGTTGGTCGTGGCGCCGAGGACCGTTATGGTTCCGTGACCAGAAGCCGTATCGAGGACGGAGGTGCCGTGGGCTCGCACCGCCTGGAGCCAGCCGCTCCGACGCCTCGACGCGCCCGCCGCGCCACCCCTTCCGGGACCGAGGTCGTCACCGACCCGGACGCCTCGGCGCCGCGCCGCCGCGACCGGCTGACATCGTTCTCGGGCCGGATCGGCATCCTGACGGCCCTCGTGGGCGTCACCGTGGTGATCCCCGTCTCCAACTCGGCGCTGGCCGACTCCGGCGTCACGTCGCCGTTCGCGGCACGCGTCGCCCTCCCGTCCACGCTCCAGGCGCTCACGGCGACGCCGCCGTCGCAGCTGCCGCCCGCCTCGCTCGTCAGCGCCGTGGGCGCCGAGACGAAGGTGGACCTGACGGCCGTCTCCCGCAGCGCCACCCGCAGCGCGCTCCCCGGCTGCGACGGCATCCGCCCGCCCAAGGCCACCAACGGCGGCCTCCCGGCGTCGAGCCTGTGCCTGCTGTTCGACGGCAAGACCCAGATGCGCTCCGACGCCGCCGTGCGGCTGGCCGAGCTCAACGAGGCGTACGTGTCGAAGTTCGGCGCCGACATGTGCCTCTCGTCGGGCTACCGCACGCTCGCCCAGCAGCGCTCCGTCAAGGCGACGAAGGGCGGCCTGGCGGCGACACCGGGCAAGAGCAACCACGGCTGGGGCCTGGCGATCGACTTCTGCTCACGCGAGACCAAGGGTGAGCGCTGGACCTGGCTCAACCAGAACGGCCCGATCTACGGGTTCGAGAACCCGTCGTGGGCCGTCCGCGGCGGCAGCGGCCCGTACGAGCCGTGGCACTGGGAGTACCTCAAGGGCGTCATCGAGGACGGCGAGTACTACGGCTGACGCCATCCGCTAGGCGCGTCCTTTCGTTTCTCCCCCTGGCTCCGGCCACCACGTGGGCCGAACCGGCCTCTCCGACGGAACACCACGAACCGCTCCGCAACCGATTTGTGACGCCACGGGGTTCCCGAGCGACGGATCTCGGGCTACATTCCGACGATCGGCTACGGATTTCGTAGATCGACGCCCGTCGAGGCCACGGAGAGGCTGCGGACATGGTCGACTCGGACGAGCGGAGCTCCCCGACGTTCGCCGTGCGCGCGCGGGGGCTGCGCAAGGAGTTCGGGGACGTCGTCGCCGTCGACGGCATCGACCTCGACGTCCACGACGGTGAGTTCCTCACCCTCCTCGGCCCGTCGGGCTCCGGGAAGACGACCGTGCTGCGGATGATCGCCGGATTCGAGCTGCCGACCGCGGGCACGGTCGAGCTCGGCGGCCTCGACGTGACGGCGCGCCCGCCGTTCGAGCGGGACGTCAACACGGTCTTCCAGGACTACGCCCTGTTCCCGCACATGTCGGTCCTCGACAACGTGGCATACGGCCTGCGCGTCAAGCGGGTCGGCCGGCGCGAGCGCACCGCGCGCGCCCGCGAGGCGCTGGCCGGCGTGCGGCTGGCCGACTTCGGGTCGCGCAAGCCGTCGCAGCTCTCCGGTGGTCAGCGCCAACGGGTCGCGCTCGCCCGCGCCCTGGTCAACCGGCCGCGGGTCCTGCTGCTCGACGAGCCGCTCGGCGCCCTCGACCTCAAGCTGCGCGAGCAGATGCAGGTCGAGCTGAAGGCGATCCAGCGCCAGGTCGGCATCACGTTCGTCTTCGTCACGCACGACCAGGAGGAGGCGCTGACGATGTCCGACCGCATCGCCGTGTTCTCCGGCGGCCGCATCGAGCAGATCGGGACGCCGGCCGACGTGTACGAGCGGCCGGCGACGCCGTTCGTCGCGGGCTTCGTCGGCACGTCGAACCTGCTCGGCGGCGACGCCGCTCGCCAGGTCGTCGGGCGGGACGGCACGTGGTCCGTGCGCCCCGAGAAGATCCGCATCGAGCGCGAGGGGGACGCGCCGGCGAGCGGGCACGCGACACCCGGCACGGTTCGCGAGGTCGTCTACGTCGGCTCGGCCACGCGTTTCGTCGTCGACCTCGACGTGGGCGGGACGCTCGTCGCCCTGCAGCAGAACCTCCAGACCTCCTCGATGGACGTCCAGCAGCTGCGCGGTGCGCGCGTTCGGCTCGAGTGGCGCCCCGAGCACGAGTTCCGGGTGGCCGACGAGCCGGCAACCCCGACCCCAGCGGCAGCAGAGCTGCCGTGATGCCCAACCGGTAAGGAGTGGACGATGACACGCATCAGGCTCGTGGCCGTCGCGGCCGCGGTTCTCGCCCTGTCCGCCTGCGGGACGTCAGGGGGCGGCGGCGAGGGCGCCGCGCCCCCGAAGCTGCAGGCGCTGGACCAGATCGGTGAGGGCGAGGGGTCGGTCAACATCCTCGCCTGGGCGGGTTACGCGGAGGACGGGAGCACCGACCCCGCCGTCGACTGGGTCACACCGTTCGAGGAGCAGACCGGCTGTACCGCGAACGTGCAGGTCGCGGACACGTCCGACTCGATGTTCGAGAAGATGGGGACGGGCGACTTCGACGTCGTGTCGGCATCGGGCGACTCGTCGCTGCGCATGGTCTACGCGGGCAAGGTCGCGCCGGTGAACACCGACCTGCTGACCAACTACGCCGACGTCCCGGACTTCCAGAAGATGAAGGCGTGGAACTCCGTGGACGGCGTCGCGTACGGCATGCCGCACGGCTGGGGCGCCCAGCTCATGGCGTACCGCACGGATGAGGTGTCTCCGGCCCCCACGTCGTGGGACGTCGTGTTCGACCCGTCCTCGCCCTACTCGGGGAAGATCACCGACTACGACTCCCCGACGGACGGCATCGCGGCCGCGGCCGTCTACCTCATGGCGACGCAGCCCGACCTCGGCATCAAGAACCCGTACGCGCTGGACCAGGACCAGTTCGACGCCGCGGTGGAGCTGCTCACAGCGCAGCAGCCCCACGTCGGCAGCTACTGGGCGAGCTACACCGACGCGCAGAAGGCGCTCGAGAACGGCAGCACGCTGGTCGGCTCGACGTGGCAGATCATCGTCAACCTCGCGCAGGCCGACGGCGCTCCCGTCGAGTCGGTGCTCCCCGATGAAGGGGCGACCGGCTGGGCCGACACCTGGATGGTCGACGCCAAGTCGCCGCACCCGAACTGCGCGTACGAGTGGATGAACTGGGTGACGACGCCCGAGGTCCAGGCCCAGGTCGCGGAGTGGTTCGGCGAGGCGCCGGCGAACGTCAAGGCGTGCGAGCTGACGACCGAGCCGACCCACTGCGACACGTTCCACGCGGACGACGAGGCGTTCTTCTCGAAGGTCTGGTTCTGGACCACGCCGCAGTCGACGTGCCTCGACGGGCGCACGGATGTCCAGTGCGTGCCGTACGCCGAGTGGGGCAAGGCGTGGAGCACGGTCAAGAACGGGTGACTTTGACGGACGTGCGGGTCGAGCAGCCGGCGCCCCTGCGGCGCCGGCTCTCGGCCGCGCTCTTCCGCCACCCGCGGGTCCGCCTCGCCGGGCTGCTCGCGCTGCCCACGACGTGGCTCGTCCTCGTCTACCTGTCCGCGCTCGCGTCGCTGCTGGTCACGGCCTTCTTCTCGGTCGACGAGTTCACGAACGCGGTGGTGCGCCAGTTCACCCTCGACAACGTCCGCGAGGTGCTGAGCAACCCGGCCTATCTCGGCGCCGCGCTGCGCACGGTCGGGATCGCGGTGGCCGTCACCGCGCTCTGCGTGCTGCTCGGCTTCCCCATGGCGTTCTTCATGGCGAAGGTCGCGCCGCCGCGCTCGCGCAACCTGCTCGTCGCGCTCGTCGTCACGCCGCTGTGGGCGTCCTACCTGGTGAAGGTGTACGCGTGGCAGGCGATGGTGCAGCCGGACACCGGCCTGCTCGCGTGGCTGCTTCGGCCGTTCGGGCTGTCCAGCCCGGGGTACGGCGTCACCGCGACGGTGCTGACGCTGACCTATCTGTGGCTGCCGTACATGGTGCTGCCGGTCTACGCGGGCCTGGAACGGATGCCCGACTCGCTGCTCGACGCGTCCGGCGATCTCGGGGCGCACCCGGCGCGCACGGTGCGCTCGGTGGTGGTGCCGCTGATCTGGCCGTCGATCGTGGCCGGCTCGGTCTTCACGTTCTCGCTCAGCCTGGGCGACTACATCACGGTGCAGATCGTCGGCGGCCGCACCCAGATGATCGGCAACATCGTGTACCAGACGTACACGTCCAACCTGCCGTTCGCGGCGGCGATCGGGCTCATCCCCGTCGCGATCATGGTCGTGTACCTGGCCCTCGTGCGGCGCACCGGCGCCCTGGACAACCTGTGAGGGCGGCATGAGGGGCTCGCGGCGCGCCCGCTGGACGTTCGGCGCCCTGATGGCGGTCGGCCTGGCCTTCGTGTACGTGCCGCTCGCCGTCATCGTGGTCAACTCGTTCAACGCGAGCACGGTGTTCGCCTGGCCGCCGCGGGAGCTCACCACGAAGTGGTGGTCGCAGACGGCGGGCAACCCGAGCGTGCGGGCCGCGGTGGCCACGTCCGTCGAGGTTGCCGTCGTGGCGACGGCCGTCGCGCTGGTCCTCGGCACGCTGCTGGCCTTCGCGCTCGCGCGCTACGCGTTCTTCGGCCGGCAGGCGCTGTCCCTGCTCGTCGTCCTGCCGATCGCGCTGCCGGGCATCGTGACGGCGCTCGCGTTCCGCACCGGGTTCCGTGCCTTCCTGGGCCTGGAGCTGTCGATCTGGACGGTCGCCATCGCGCACGCGACGTTCTGCGTCGTCATCGTCTACAACAACGCCGTCGCGCGGCTGCGCCGCACGGGCCTCGCGCCGGAGGAGGCGTCGATGGACCTGGGCGCCGACGGCTTCACGACGTTCCGGCTCGTGACGTTCCCGCTGCTGCGTGGCGCGATGCTCGCGGGCGCGCTGCTCGCGTTCGGCCTGTCGTTCGACGAGATCGTCGTCACCTTGTTCACCGCCCCGCCGGGCGTGACGACCCTGCCGATCTGGATCTTCCAGAACCTGCAGCGGCCCAACCAGGCGCCCGTCGTCAACGTGGTCGCGGCGGTGCTGGTGCTGATCTCCGTCGTGCCGATCTACCTGAGCCAGCGGTTCGCGGGCGAGTCGACGGCGGGAGGCCGGATCTAGGCCCGGTCGCGCCGGCGCGGCCCTCCGCTCAGCGCAGCGCCAGGCCCCAGGTCAGCGTGTGGCTGGCGCCCGGCGCGAGGTGCACCAGGTCGTCGCCCGTGCGGAACGCGTCCGCGACGCAGCTCATCGGCTCGGCCGCGACGGCCACCCGGTGCAGCTCCGGCACCTGGTCGCCGGTGCACACCTGCCAGGCCTTCGTCGCGCCGTCGGCCCACAGGGCGACCGTCCGGCCGTCGGGGCGGCCGAGGAGGATCCAGGACAGGCCGTCGCCGTCGCGGACCAGGTCCACCCAGGCGTCGTCGTACGCGCGTCCGGCGAGCGACGCCGCGGTCCGCAGGTCGAACCCGTTGGCCACCGGCTCGGTGCCGGGGGGCAGCAGGCGGTTGTCGACCTCGACGTGCCGGGCGGCGTCGACGCGCAGCGTGCAATCGTCCACGGGCGCCCCGCCGGTGGACAGCCAGGGGTGCGTGCCCACGCCGTAGAGCGCGGTCGAGTCGCCGGCGTTGGTCGCGGTGAGCGTCGAGCGCAGGCCGGCGTCGGTCAGCTGGTAGGTCACCTGCACGCGCACCGGCCACGGGTAGCTGGCGGTCGGCACGATCGTGTGCTCCAGCTGCACGGCCGTGCCGTCGTCGGACACGCCGGGACTGACGAAGCGTGCGTTCGCGACGAGCCCGTGTAGCGCCGTCTGGCGCGCCGTCTCGTTGACCGGCACCTCGTAGACCACGCCGTCGTACTCGTAGAGGCCGTTGCCCAGGCGGTTGGGCCACGGGGCGAGCACCTTGCCGGAGAACGCGGGGGCGATGACGTCGTCACCGTACGGGTGGACCACATCGTGGCCGCCGACGCGGTACACGCGCAGCGAGGCGCCGACCTCGGCGACCACCGCCTCCTGGTCGCCGAGCTGCAGGCGGTACTGGGCGCCGCTGGGTGGGGGAGTCACGAGGAGCACCGTACAGGGGAGCGATCCCGGTCACGGCTGGTCCGGGTCCCGGGACGCATGCAGCCTTGGGGACGAGAGGGACAACGACAACGCTGTTCCGCAGACGACCGATGAAAGCGCGTGTCAGATCGGGATGGTAGGTAAGTAAGGTGCTTGGGTTGGCACGCCGATACCAAGCGGGACTCCGTGGGTGCGGGCGCATGGATGAGGCCGGGGAGCTGATGGCGTTGATGTGGCGATCGAAGTTGCGGACGAAGCCAGAGAAGCGCGGCGACGACGGGCTGACGGCGGTAGAGCGATCTGAGCGGGCACGGCGCTACATGGCTGTAGCGGCCGCGCCACTGAGCGCGACGGAGCGGGAGGCACTCCGGGCCCTGCGAGCTGGAGCAGGCACTGGAGAAGGAGCACGTGTCCGTTCGGAGCGAGGCGACCGCCGGGTTAGCTTGGCGTGATGGCCGCCGGGACGATCGATCCCGGCTGCAGTCATTCATCTGCACCAACCCCGAGAAGTCGAGCTGGGTACCGGTTCGGAGGCAGCGGGTCCACCCGCGACAGTGGGAGTTGGATGCGCAGTCCCTTGTCCGTTCCTTGAAGCCTGGTGCCGGCACCGGGGAGCGAATCAGGCTCGGCTATGTCGGCAGCGATCTGGTCGCTGCAGTCCATGTCGTTCGCCAGATGGATGGCTCCGACGATGCCATCCTCATCCCTGTCATCGCGGTGGCGCTCCGATTCCAGCGTTCGGGAGTCGGACGTCTTGCGATGCGTGAGGCGTTGCGAGCCGCGGACGAGCTGAGAGTCGAGATGGGCACGTCCTCGGCGGGCGTCTTCGGCCGAGTGCATCCACGTAACGAGCCGAGCATCCGGCTCCTCGAGCAGTTCGGCTTCGACGATCTTGGCGTCTTCCACATCGAGGATCTGACCCCGGGCCCCATCAAGCGTCACCGCTGCGTCGCCTGCCCACGCTCGTTCATGCTGATCGTCCCGGCTGAGTAGACGAACTGCTTCCGCGTGCCCACTGCCGGCGTGCTCCGCGGCGATGCGGCGGCCGCGTCCTGACGATAGGTGTCGGGGTCCAGCGGTCACCCGAACGTGCGAGCCGAGGGGCGTGTGGCTGGGCCCTGCGGGTGAATTCGGGCGCTGACCTGCACCGATGGTTCTCAGGAGCGCGCCGCCCTGGCCGATGGGCGCGGCCGTGGGCGAGGGAGCGCGGGTGGCGACGGACGGCGCGCTCATCGTCGAGCGCGAGGTGCGTGAGCTGATCCGCCGCCGCGGGCTGGATCCCGTGCGCGACCCGGGCGGCGTGGACGCGCTGGTCACGGCCGTGCTCGCGGACTACGACGAGCGCTCGCTGCTCGGCGCGGTGCCGCGGCTCGACGACGCCGGTGCCGTGCGCCGCCAGGTCGTCGACGCCGTCTCGGGGCTCGGTCCGTTGCAGCGGTACCTCGACGACGAGTCCGTCGAGGAGGTCTGGATCAACACGCCGTCGTCGGTGTTCGTGGCGCGGGGCGGCGTCGCCGAGCTGACGACCACCATCCTGTCCGACGACCAGGTCCGCGACCTCGTCGAGCAGATGCTGAAGTCGAGCGGCCGCCGGCTGGACCTGTCGACGCCGTTCGTCGACGCCTCCCTGCCGGGCGGCGAACGCCTGCACGTCGCCATCCCCGAGATCACCAGGCGTCACTGGGCCGTCAACATTCGCAAGCACGTGGTGCGCGCGACGAGCCTCGACGACCTCGTCGCGCTCGGGTCGCTGCCCGTGCACGTGGCCGCCTTCCTCGCGGCGGCGGTGCGCGTCGGGCTCAACGTGCTCGTCTCGGGCGCCACCCAGGCGGGCAAGACGACGATGTTGAACGGGCTGGCGGGCGCGATCCCGGCCCGCGAGCGCGTCATCTCCTGTGAAGAGGTCTTCGAGCTGCGCCTCGCCGCGCGGGACTGGGTGGCGCTGCAGTGCCGGCAGCCCAACCTCGAGGGCACGGGCGAGATCCCCCTGCGCCGCCTCGTCAAGGAGGCGCTGCGGATGCGGCCCAGCCGGCTGCTCGTCGGCGAGGTGCGCGAGGCCGAGGCGCTCGACCTGCTCATCGCCCTGAACGCCGGCGTGCCCGCCATGTGCACCATCCACGCGAACTCCGCCCGCGAGGCGTTGACCAAGCTGTGCACCCTGCCCCTGCTGGCGGGCGAGAACGTCTCGTCGGCGTTCGTCGTCCCCACCGTGGCAAGCGCCGTGGACCTCGTCGTGCACCTCGACCTCGACGCGGCCGGGCGGCGCGGGGTGCGCGAGGTGGTCGCCGTTCCGGGGCGCGTCGAGGCGGGCGTGGTCGAGACCGCCGAGCTGTTCGCCACGCGCGACGGGCGGCTGGTCCGTGGCGACGGCTTCCCGCCCCACCCCGAGCGGTTCGCGCGCGGCGGCGTCGACGTCGCCGCGCTGCTGCGGACGCGGAGCTGAAGCACGTGGGGGTGCTGCTCGGTCTCCTGCTGGGAGCGGGGCTCGCGTGCGTCTGGTGGTCGTGCTGGCCGGCGCCGCCCCGGCGCCCGACGAGCCGATGGTCGGACCGAGTGCGCGACACGCTGGTCCAGGCGGGCGTCACCGGGGTGGGGCCGGGTGCGCTCGTGCCGGCCGCGCTGGCCGGGGCGATCGTCGTCGGCGCGGTGGCGCTGGTCGCCGTGCCGGTGCCCGCGGCCGCCCTCGTCGCCGCCGGGTTCGGCGCGTACCTGCCGTGGGCGCTACTGCGGGGCCG
>CAZBIO010000251.1:0-2884 GCA_964491965.1 uncultured Cellulomonas sp. | reverse complement strand
GTGAGGCGGCAGCCCGCGCCGCCGACGCCCGCCTGGAGGGGGCGCTCGCCGTCCTGGCGCGGGCCGCGCAGGCCGCCCGCGAGTGCACCGCTCCCGTGCTCGCCGAGTCCGAGCGGCTGCTCCACGAGCGGGCGATCTCGCTCGCCGAGACCATCCTCGGGCTCGAGCTGCGGGATGGTGCGACCTCGTCGGCCGTGGCACTGGCGCGCGTGCGCGCCGCGACCCAGCTCGCCGACCCCGTCACCGTGCACCTGCACCCCGACGACCTCGCGCTGCTGACCGGCTCGCCCGAGCTGCCGGCCGGCGTGGTGCTCGTCGGCGACCCGGCGCTGGGCCGTGGCGACGCGATCGCGGAGCACGGGGGCGGCTGGCTCGACGCCCGGATCGACGAGGCGCTGGCACGCGCCCGCGCGGCGCTGGACGGCACGTCATGAGCGCCACCGCCACGTGGGACCGCGTGCTCGCGGCTGCCCGGCCCCAGCCGGTCGGGCGGGTGCGGTCGGCCGTGGGCCTGTCGGTCGAGGTCGCCGGGCTCGACCTGCCGATCGGCGCGTTGGTGCGCCTGGGGGACGACGACCTGCTGGGCGAGGTCGTCGCGACCGCGGACGGCTCCGCGCGGTGCCTACCGCTCGGCGCGGCGGAGGGGCTGCGCGCCGGGATGCCGGTCCGCCCGGCGGGCGACGCGCTGCGCGCACCCGTGGGCGGCGGGCTGCTGGGCCGCGTCCTCGACGGGCTGGGCCGGCCGATCGACGGCAAGGGTCCGCTGCGCGCCGACGCCTGGGTGCCGGTGGAGCACGCCGCGCCGCACCCGCTGGAGCGGGCGCGCGTCGACACGCCGCTCGACCTCGGCGTGCGCGTGCTGGACACGCTGGTCACCGCGGGGCGCGGGCAGCGCCTCGGCCTGTTCGCCGGGTCGGGCGTCGGCAAGTCGAGCCTGCTGTCGATGATCGCGCGCGGCACGCAGGCGGAGGCGTCGGTCATCGCGCTCGTCGGCGAGCGGGGGCGCGAGGTGCGGGAGTTCCTGGAGGACGACCTGGGGCCGGAGGGGCTGGCCCGGTCGGTCGTCGTCGTCGCGACCTCCGACGCGCCGCCGCTGGTGCGGCTGCGCTCCGCCTTCGTCGCGACGCGCATCGCCGAGCACCTGCGGGACTGCGGCGCCCACGCGGTGCTGATGATGGACTCGCTGACGCGCGTGGCGATGGCGCAGCGCGAGGTGGGCCTGTCGGTCGGCGAGCCGCCGGCGACGCGCGGCTACCCACCGAGCACGTTCGCCCTGCTCGCGCGGCTGCTGGAGCGTGCCGGAACCGGGCCGACCGGCTCGGTGACCGGGCTGTACACCGTGCTAGTCGACGGCGACGACCACAACGAGCCGATCGCCGACGCCGCGCGCTCGATCCTCGACGGGCACGTGGTGCTCGACCGCCGCCTCGCGGTCGCGGGGCACTTCCCCGCGGTGGACGCGCTCGCGTCGGTCAGCCGGGTGGCGACGCGCGTCACGACGAAGGAGCGCACGGCGCTCGCGCAGCGACTGCGCAGCGTGCTCGCCGCGCGCCGCGAGGTGGCCGACCTGGTCGACGTCGGCGCGTACGTCGCCGGCTCCAACCCGCTCGTCGACACGGCGCTGGCCAACGCGGGCGCGATCGACGCGTTCCTGCGCCAGGCGATGGACGAGCCGGCACCCGCGGACGACTCGTGGGCACGCCTCTCGGACCTGGTTCACCGCCTCGACTCCCTGTCCGACCCCGCCACACGTGGTGCTGGTGTGACGGGTGAGGCGCCGCAGGAGTCCCAGGAGTCACTCCCGTCACACGTGTGGCGGGGTGGGACGGGGGTGACGCGATGAGCGGGTTCACGCTGGCCGGGCTGTTGCGGCTGCGGCAGGTGCAGGAGGACCGCGCCGCCGCGGAGCTGGGCCACGCGGAGCGCGAGCGCATCCGGTCCCAGGAGCGGGCGCGCACGACGAGCGACCGGCTCGCCGCGTCGTACGTCCCCTTCGAGGCCGACGACCGCACGTGGCTGGCCGCCGCCGCGAGCCGCCTGACCCTCGGCGCGCTCCTCGAGGAGGACGAGCAGCAGCTGGCCGCCGCCGCGGAGCGGGCCGACGAGCGCCGGGCGGAGTGGACGCTCGCGCGCCGCGCCGAGCGCTCCGTGGAGCGGCTCGAGGAGCACCACGAGGAGCGCGAGCGGGCCGCCGAGCTGCGGTCCGAGCAGCAGGCGCTCGACGAGATCGCCGGCAGGAAGCACCCCGCCGTCAACCGCGAGGAGGAGCGATGACCCGCTTCGAGGACCGACGTCCCACCGGGCACGAGACGAGTGTCGGGGCGGCATCACGGGCCCGCACGGCGCGGAGCGCGGGGGCGAGGCGATGAGCGCCGCCGTGGGTGGCGCCCTGCTCGCCCCGCCCGTGCCTCCGTCGCGCGCCGCCGTCCCCGGTTCCGGGTCGGCGTTCGACCGCGTGATGCACGACGAGCTCACCGGCGCGGATGACTGGGCGCCGCGCGTCCCGCGCAACCGCGGCGAGGGGGCGCTGCACCGCGACAGCGCGCGGCCCGCCTCGGACCGCTCCGTCGGGCACGGCCCGCGGGTGCAGCACGGCAGGCCGGCGTCCGACGAGCGTCCGACCGCCGATCGGGCCGGCGCGACCGGCGCGACCGGCGACGCCGCGGCGACCGGTGACGGGACGACGGGGGCCGCCGGGGCGCCGGACGGTTCCGCGACGGGCACGGGCGCGAACGACCACCGCGCGGGCGGCGTGGCGGTGGGGCCGGTGACGGCTCCCGTGCCCGCGGTCGCGGCGCACGCCGTGGCGGGAGAGGCCGCGCTCGCGGCGCTGCTCGCGCTGTCGGGCGGGTCGGCCGAGGGTGCGCCGGGCGCGTCGGGTGCC
>CAZBIO010000250.1:0-3980 GCA_964491965.1 uncultured Cellulomonas sp. | reverse complement strand
TGCGCCATCGACAGGCCCAGCTCGTCGGCCACCGGCCGCAGGTTCTGGACGCGCCGCAGCACCTCCGGCTGCGACGTGAACCGGCTGACCGCGCCGGCGCCGCCCTTCTCGTCGGTGGCACGCGAGCCGGCGGGCGGCGGGGCGTCCGGCAGGTACTTGCCGGTGAGCACGCCCTGCGCCACCGGCGACCAGACGACCTGCGACAGCCCGGCCTCCTGGCTCGCCGGCACCACCTCGGGCTCGATGACCCGCCACAGCATCGAGTACTGCGGCTGGTTGGAGACCAGCGGGACGTGCAGCTCCTCGGCCAGCGCCGCGCCCGCGCGGATCTGGCCCGCGGTCCACTCGCTGACGCCGATGTAGAGCGCCTTGCCGGCGCGCACCACGTCCGCGAACGCCAGCATCGTCTCCTCGAGCGGCGTCTGGTAGTCGAAACGGTGGGCCTGGAAGAGGTCGACGTAGTCGGTCTGGAGGCGGGTCAGCGAGCCGTCGATCGACTCGAGGATGTGCTTGCGCGACAGGCCCCGGTCGTTGGCGCCCTTGGGGCCGGTGGGCCAGAACACCTTGGTGAAGATCTCCAGCGACTGCCGGCGCTCGCCTGCCAGGGCCTTGCCGAGCACCACCTCGGCCGCGGTGTTCGCGTACGCGTCGGCGGTGTCGAAGCTGGTGATGCCCGCGTCCAGCGCCGCCTGGATCGTGGCGACCGCGGCGTCGTCCTCGACCTGGGATCCGTGGGTGAGCCAGTTGCCGTAGGTGATCTCGGTGATCTTGAGGCCGGAGCGGCCCAGGTGACGGTAAGCGACCATGCCGGAAGCCTAGGGCCGCCCTGGGACAGACGACGGCGGAGTCCGCGCCCGGACTGAGTGCGGCTCGACCGATCCGAAGCGATCCGCGCCGCGATCCGCGTCGAGCGCCCCAACCCGCTCGGGAGGCGCATCTCTCCGCGACCGGCTACACCGGATGCGGGAGGTGCCGCCCATGGAGATGAGGCCCGTGGTCTCGGGGGCCGTGCGTGCCGTCGGCTACGACGCGACCACGCGGGTGATGCGCGTCGCCTTCCGCAGCGGGGGCGTCTACGACTACTTCGACGTCGCCGCGGACCTCTACGCGCAGATGCTCCGCCCGCACCCGTGGCATCGGGTGGGACACCAGGTTCGGCACCACCGCTTCCGCCGGCTGTGACTTTCGGTGAGGCTGTCGAATCCGGCCGGCTCCGTTCGTGGAGGAAGTGACGGCAGCCCAATCGGGGCGGCCCCGAACGAGGAGTGACGACATGACCGAGTACCTGCTCTCCGTGCACGGCCCCGACGAGATCTACCAGGAGGTCGACGAGTCCGGGACCGCCGTCGGCGGCTACGGCACCAAGGAGGCGATGGAGGCGTCCATGGCCGCGGTCGACGAGTTCAACAAGCAGCTCCAGGCGGACGGCTACTGGGTGTACGCCGGTGGCCTCGAGGCGCCGTCCACCGCCACGGTGGTCGACGGCCAGGGTGACAAGCCGATCATCACGGACGGCCCCTATCTGGAGGCCAAGGAGCACATCGGCGGCTTCTGGGTGATCAACGCGCCCGACCTCGACGTCGCGCTGAACCTGGCCGCCAAGGCCTCGAAGGCGTGCCGGGGCACGGTCGAGGTCCGGCCGTTCCAGTCCGTGTGACCGACGAGCTCGAGCGGGTCTTCCGCGACGAGTACGGCCGGGTGGTCGCCTCGCTCGCGCGCCGGTTCGGCGATCTTGACATCGCCGAGGAGGCCGCGAGCGAGGCGGTGCTCGTCGCCGTGGAGCGGTGGGCCGCCGACGGCGTGCCGCCCAACCCGGGCGGCTGGCTGACCACGACCGCCGGCAACAAGGCCCTCGACCGGATCCGGCGCGAGGGCAAGCGCGAGCAGAAGCACCGGGACGCGCTCATGATCAGCGACGACACGCCGCACGAGCCCACCGGCCCGGTGGAGGACGACCGGCTCCGCCTGATCTTCACGTGCTGTCACCCGGACCTCGCGCCGGCGGCCCGCGTGGCGCTGACGCTGCGGCTGCTCGGGGGCCTGACCGTCCCCGAGATCGCCCGCGCCTTCCTGGTCGCCGAGCCGACGATGGGCCAGCGCATCAGCCGGGCCAAGGCGAAGATCAAGGCCGCGGGCGTGCCGTTCCGCGTTCCGGCGGCCGACGACCTCCCCGGCCGCATCGACGCCGTGCTGGCCGTGGTCTACCTCGTCTTCAACGAGGGCTACCTGCCCGGGGAGGCGCCCGGCGATGCCCCCTTACGGGTGGACCTGTCCGACGAGGCCATCCGCCTCGGCCGCCTGCTGCGGGGGCAGCTGCCCGACGAGCCCGAGGTGGCCGGCCTGCTCGCGCTGATGCTGCTGACGGACGCTCGTCGGGCGGCGCGCTTTGCCGGCGGCGAGCTGGTGCCGCTGTCCGAACAGGACCGCGCCGGCTGGGACCGGGACCGCATCGCCGAAGGCCACGCGCTGGTGCGCGAGTGCCTGGCGATCAATCGGCCGGGCCGGTACCAACTGATGGCGGCGGTCAACGCGGTCCACACCGATGCCCAGAGCGCCGCGGACACCGACTGGCGCCAGGTGGCGGCGCTCTACGACATGCTGCTGGCCGCCGATCCCAGCCCGGTGGTGGCGCTCAACCGGGCGATCGCGGTCGCGGAGCTGGACGGTCCGCTCGTCGGGCTGACCCTGGTGGACGAGCTTCCGCTCGCTGGGTACCACCCGTGGCACGCGACACGGGCGGACCTGCTGCGACGGCTCGGGCGGACCGCGGAGGCGCGGCGCGAGTACGACGCGGCGATCGCCGCCACCGGGCACGCCGGTGAGGCGGCATACCTGCGGCGGCGACGCGACCAGCTGGTCGGGTGATCCCTTGACACGCCCGCTCGGCGCTGCGGATGCTGCCCGGGTGCCGGACGTGTTCCAGGACGGCGACGCCTACGAGCGCTTCATGGGTGGCTGGAGCCGCCTGGTTGCGCCGGCGTTCGTCGCCTGGCTCGGGCTCCCCGGTGGCCTGTGGTGGGTGGACGTGGGCTGCGGCACCGGCGCGCTGACCTCCGCGATCCTGGCCGCCGCCGCGCCGTCGCGCGTGCTGGGCGTCGACCGCTCGTCGGCCTTCGCGGACGCCGCGCGGGCGCGGGTGGCCGACGAGCATGCGGCCTTCGCAGTGGGCGACGCGGGTGCGCTGCCCGTCGCTTCGGCGGGCGCGGACGTCGTCGTCAGCGGGTTGGTGCTCAACTTCCTGCCCGATATCGCGGGTGCGCTGCGGGACCAGACCCGGGCGGTCCGCCCCGGCGGGACCGTCGCCGCCTTCGTCTGGGACTACGCCGCCGGCATGCAGTCGCTGCGGTTGTTCTGGGACGCCGCGGCGGCGGCCTACCCGTCGCACGGGGAGCTCGACGAGGGCGCGCGCTTCCCGATCTGCCAGCCGGACGCGCTGCGTACCGCCTGGGCCGACGCCGGGCTGGGCGACGTCGCCACGCACGCGCTGGAGGTGCGCCGGCGGTTCGGGTCCTTCGACGAGCTGTGGCGGCCGTTCCTCGGCGGGCAGGGCGCGGCCGGGGGCTACCTGCGGCAGCTCGACGAGGCCGCGCGGGGGCGCGTGCGCGAGGAGTTCCGGGCGCGCGTGCCGCTGTCCGGCGACGGGTCGATCGAGCTGACCGCGCGTGCGTTCGCGGTGCGCGGGACCACATCGTCGAGGAGCGAAGCATGACGAAGGGGCCGACGCCGTTCGAGGTCCACGAGTCCGGGGCCTACTTCCACGGCACCAAGGCCGACCTGGCGGTGGGCGACCTGCTGGAGCCGGGCCGCCGCTCCAACTTCGGCGCGGGGCGGCAGGCCGACTACGTCTATGTCACCCAGACGCTGGACGCCGCGACGTGGGGCGCCGAGCTGGCGGCCGGCGACGGGCGCGGGCGGATCTACGTCGTCGAACCCACGGGGACGTTGGAGGACGACCCGAACCTGACGGACAAGCGCTTCCC
>CAZBIO010000249.1:0-5059 GCA_964491965.1 uncultured Cellulomonas sp. | reverse complement strand
CGTTGTCGCCGAAGCTCGTGTAGTTGACCGTCGCCCCGGTGTCCTGCGTGAACTTGTCGAGCACGGCCTGGAAGTTCTCCTGCTCGGCGCCGGACCACGTCGCCTCGACCTCGAGCGTCGTGCCCGAGAAGTCGCCCGAGGCGCCGCCGGTGGTCCCGCCGGTGGCCTCACCCCCCGTGGTGCCGCCGGGGGCGGAGGTCTCGCCCCCGCCACCGCCACTGGTGCATGCGGCGAGCGCCGCGACGAGCACCATTCCGCTCAGCGACAGCGCGATTCGGCCTTGACGAGTCCCGACCATTAGGGCTCCCCTCCCACCTCGTCGTGGATTCAGGTCAGGGTCCGCTTCCTGAACCCTCCGCGCCATGCAAGCGCTTACATCGTGCGCCCGCAAGCGCAAAGGGTCACGATTCGGTCACATCGCCCGCCGGGCCGGCGCGGCACCTTCCCTCGGCCGGGCCGTCGACCGCCGTTCGACGAGCCGCGTCGGGTGCAGCGACACGCCGGGCACCGTCTCGCCCGCGGCCATGCGGAGCACGATCCGCGCCGCGTCACCGCCCTGCCCCAGCGCGTCCTGGGACACCGTCGTCAGCCCCAGGAGGTCGGCGAGGTCGTGGCCGTCGACACCGGCCACCGACAGGTCGTCGGGCACGCGCAGCCCCCGCTCGCGCGCCGCGAGCAACGCCCCCATCGCGATCTCGTCGGACGCCGCGAACACCGCGGTGACGTCCGGGCGGCGGTCCAGCAGCTGGTGCAGCGACCGCCGCCCGCCCTCGAGGCCGAAGTGCTCGCTCTGGAGCAGGCCGGAGCCGGGCTCCACGTGCTGGAGCAGGTCCTCGTCCGGCTCGACCCCGGCCTCGCGCAGCGCCGCGCGCCAGCCCTCGGTGCGGCGGACCGCCGGGGAGGTCGGCGCGTCGTCGGTGGGCGAGCCCGTCAGGTGGGCCACCGCGCGGTGCCCCAGGCCGAGCAGGTGCGCCGTGACCGCCTTCGCCGCCGCAGCGTCGTCGATGCCGACGGTGACGTGACCGGGCGCCCCGGGCCCGACGAAGACGAGCGGCCGGCCCAGCGCCTCGAGCGCGGCCAGCTCGGCGTCCCGCAGCGGCATCCCGACGACGAGCACACCGTCCACCCGCCGCCGCAGGGAGTCCGGGTCGAACCGCAGGGCGGAGCCGCTGCCGTCGTCGCGGAAGATCGACAGGAGTGCGTCGAAGCCGCGCGACCGCAGCGACCGCTCCGCGCCCTCGATGACGTTCGCGAAGAACCACCGCGTCACCCAGGGCGTCAGCAGGCCGATGGTCCGCGTGCGCCCCGACGCGAGCGACGACGCCGAGGGCGACACGACGTAGCCGAGCTCCGCCGCCGCGGCGAGCACCCGCTCGCGCGTGGCCGGCGTGACGTTGGGCAGCCCCCGCAGCGCCCGGGACACCGTCGCCGTGGACACGCCCGCGGCGCGCGCCACGTCCACGATCCCGTGCTCGGGGGCCGCCGTCATGGGCACACACTGTGCCCCCTCGCCGACCGGCCCCCAACTCGGCGGGCGGCCGACTCCGCCAGGTCCGGCCGCGAGATGAGCACGTCCACGCCAGACGAGCACTAGCAACTGCGCATCTCGCTGGGAACTGCGCATCTCGCGGGCCGTCGTTGCGGTGGTCGCGGCGGGCGGGGACGTGCGCCTACAGCAGGCTGCGGACCACCGCGAGCGCGCCGTCGTCGTCGATGGTGCCCGTCACCTCGTCGGCCGCCGCGCGGACCCGCTCGCTCGCATGGCCCATCGCCACGCCGCGCGCCGCCCACCCCAGCATCTCGACGTCGTTGGCGCCGTCGCCCACCGCCACCGTCGCGAACGGCTCGACGCCGAGCCGCTGTCGCAGCTCCTCGAGCGCACTCGCCTTCGACACCCCGCCGGGCGTCAGGTCGAGCCACGCGCTCCACCCGACGGCGTAGCTGACCTCGTGCAGGCCGACGCGTTCGACGAGCTCGTGGAACTCCTCCGGCGTCGACTCCGGGCTGCGGATCACCACGCGGCTGCACGGCGCCGCGAGCAGCGAGTCGAACGGGACCACCGAGATCTCGCCCGACAGCTCGCCGTCCGGAAACGGCGCGGTGACCAGGTACCCGACGCCCAGGTTCTCCACGGCGTAGATCGCGCCGGGCAGCTCCGCGGCCAGCACGCGCAGCGCCGGCCCGGGGTCGAAGGTCACCACGGAGACCACCTCGTAGCCGGCGTCCTCGTCCCCGTCGAGCCGCGCCACCACCGCGCCGTTGGAGCACACCATCCAGCCCTCGCGCAGGCCGATGGCGCGCGCCCCCTCCAGCGCGCCGTGCAGCGACCGCCCGGTCGCGAGCACCACGTGGACCCCCGACTCGGCCACCGCGGCGACGGCCGCGCGCAGCTCGTCGGACACCTCGCCGTCGAAGGTCATGGAGGTGCCGTCGACATCGAGGGCCAGCAGCCGGGCGCGGCTCATCGCGGGCAGCTCACGGCGTCAGCACCTCGAGGCCGCCCAGGTACCGGCGCAGCCCCTCGGGGACCCGCACCGAGCCGTCCTCCAGCTGGTGGTTCTCCAGGATGGCGACGATCCAGCGGGTGGTGGCCAGCGTGTCGTTGAGCGTCGCCGCCGTGCGGACCTCGCCGCCGGCCGTGCGCTCGCGGATGCCGAGGCGCCGCGCCTGGAACGTGGTGCAGTTCGAGGTGGACGTCAGCTCGAGCCAGCGCTGCTGGCTGGGCAGCCACGCCTCGCAGTCGAACTTCCGCGCGGCCGACGAGCCCAGGTCCCCCGCCGCCGTGTCGATCACCCGGTACGGCAGGTCCACCAGTGCGAGCATCTGCTTCTCGAATCCGAGGATCCGCTGGTGCTCCGCGGCGGCGTCCTCGACGGTGGTGTAGCTGAACGCCTCGACCTTGTGGAACTGGTGCACCCGGATGATGCCGCGGGTGTCCTTGCCGTACGAGCCGGCCTCGCGGCGGTAGCAGGCGCTCCACCCCGCGTAGCGGATCGGCCCCTTCGTCAGGTCGACGATCTCCCCCGAGTGGTAGCCCGCCAGGGCCACCTCCGAGGTGCCGACGAGGTAGAGGTCGTCGGCCTCGAGCCGGTAGATCTCGTCGGCGTGCGCGCCGAGGAACCCGGTGCCCGCCATCACCTCCGGCTTGACGAGCGTCGGCGTGATCACCGGCGTGAACCCGGCGGCCACCGCGGCATCCAGCGCCGCCGTCAGCAGCGCGATCTCCAGCCGCGCGCCGATGCCCGTCAGGTAGTAGAAGCGCGCGCCGGACACCTTGGCGCCGCGCTCGGTGTCGATCGCGCGCAGCCCCTCGCCGAGCTCCAGGTGGTCCTTGATCCGGAAGTCCGGTCCGTACTCGGCGGCGAAGTCGCGCGGCGTGCCGACGTGCTCCAGCACCGTGTAGTCGTCCTCGCCGCCGGCGGGCACGCCCGGCTCGACGACGTTGCCGATCTTCCGCGCGAGCTCGTCGGCCGTGCGCTCGGCCTCGTCGGCCTCGGCCTGCAGCGCCTTGACCTCGTCGGCCAGCTGCTTGGCGCGGGCGAGGAGGTGCGCTTTCGCCTCGCCGTCCGCGGCGGCGACCTGCTTGCCCAGCGCCTTCTGCGACGCGCGGGCGGTCTCGAACCCCGTGAGCGCGGCGCGGCGTCGCGCGTCCGCGTCGAGGATCTCGTCGACCAGGTGAGGGTCGTCACCACGGGCGGTCTGGGACTCCCGGACCAGGTCCGGGTCGGAGCGCAGCAGGCGCAGGTCGATCACGAGATGCGAGCCTATCCACCCATGGGAGGACGCGCGGACCCGCAGGTGCGACCGTAGATTGCCCGGCATGACGTGGTACGAGGCGGTCGCCGTGATCGCCGGGGGGCTCGCGCTCGTCGCGATCGGCCTCGTCGTCTGGGTGGCCCGGCGGCAGGTGGCGGTGCGCCGGGTGCTGGCGGGCGGGGCTGCGGGCACGCCGGTGTCCGACGAGCCCGCGGCGGTCAGCCGCACGCTCGTCGCCGTGGTGGTCAACCCGACGAAGCCCGACGCCGCCGGCCTGCGCGCGCAGGTGCTCGCCGCGACCGCCGCGCGGGGCTGGCCACAGCCGCTGTGGCTGGAGACCACCGCCGAGGACCCCGGCCACGGCCAGGCGCGCGAGGCGCTGGCCGCGGGTGCGGGACTGGTGATCGCCGCGGGGGGCGACGGCACGGTGCGCGCCGTCGCCGAGGGCCTGGCCCACAGCGGCGTGCCGATGGGCCTGGTGCCGCACGGCACCGGCAACCTCCTGGCCCGCAACCTCGACCTGCCGCTCGGCGACACCGCCGCCGCGCTGGCGATCGCGCTGGACGGGCGCGACCGCGCCATCGACGTCGCGCGGCTGACGGTCGAGCGCTGGGCGGAGGTCGATCCGCCGCCGGGCTCGCGCGACGAGCACGTGTTCCTGGTGATCGGCGGCGTCGGCGTCGACGCGGCGATGGTCGCCGACGCCGACGAGACGCTCAAGGCGCGCGTCGGCTGGATCGCCTACTTCGTCGCCGCGATCCGCCACCTGCACGGCCACCGCCTGCGGGTGCACGCCCAGGTGGACGACCGCGACTGGATCGAGGTGCGCGGGCGCAGCCTGCTCGTCGGCAACGTCGGGCGGCTGCCCGGCGGGATCACGCTGCTGCCGGACGCGCGGCTCGACGACGGCTGGCTGGACCTCGCGGCGCTCGACACCCGCGGCGGCGTGGCCGGCTGGGCGCAGCTGCTCGGCGAAGTGCTGCTCCAGCGGGTCGGCGTGCGCACCGAGCTGCCCGCGAAGATCGGCCGGATCGACCACGTGCGCGCGCGCAAGGTGCGGATCCAGGGGGTCGGCGGCGAGCAGGTGCAGGTCGCCGGGGAGAGCGTGGGGCGCGTCCGGCAGCTGTGCGTGCGGGTGGACCCGCGGGCGCTCGTCGTGCGCGTGGCGCCGGGGGCGTAGGCGGGGCGCGGGCCCGGCGGCGCGGGTTCGGCGGCGTGGCCTCGCGGCGCGGTCGGCGGCGCTTGGGTCCCGGCGCCGCCGTCCCTCAGGTAGCGAGCCCCCCGCGGATCGCCTCGAGCCAGC
>CAZBIO010000248.1:0-4378 GCA_964491965.1 uncultured Cellulomonas sp. | reverse complement strand
CCATGCGAGAGTGCGCAGGTCCATCAGCATGGTCCGGGACGCGTTGGTGACGTCGGTGACGTGGACGCCGCCGTCGACGCCGCCCGTCATGTGCCACAGCAACCAGGAGTCGGTGGTGCCGAATGCCAGCTCGCCGCGCTCCGCCCGCTCGCGGGCGCCGGGCACCGCGTCGAGGATCCAGCGGATCTTGGGGCCGGAGAAGTACGTCGCCAGCGGCAGGCCGACGCGGTCGCGGTAGCGGTCGGCCCCCCCGCCGAGGGCGCCCAGCTCCTGGCAGATCGCCTGCGTGCGCGTGTCCTGCCAGACGATCGCGTTGTGGATCGGCGCACCGGTCGCCCGGTCCCACACCACCGTCGTCTCGCGCTGGTTGGTGATGCCCACCGCGGCGATGTCGAGGTACGTCACCTCGGCCCGCGCCAGGGCGAGCGCCACCACCTCGCGGACGTTGTCCCAGATCTCGACGGGGTCGTGCTCCACCCAGCCGGGCCGCGGCATCACCTGCGCGTGCTCCTTCTGCGCCACGGAGACGATCAGGCCGCCGTGGTCGAAGACGATGGCGCGCGTGCTCGTCGTGCCCTGGTCGATGGCGAGCACGCACCGGGCGCTGGTGGGGTGGGGCATCGGGCTCCTCGCGGCGCTGCGGGACGGGATGGGGACGATCTGCGCGGGATGGGACCTGGCAGCGCGGGACTGGGGACTAGCTGCGAGCGTCGGCGGCGCCGAGGCCGGCCATCGGCGCGACCTCCGTCGCCGTCAGGCGGACCGCAGCGGCCGAGGCGTCGTCGTCCTCGAGCTCCGCGGCCTCCTCCGCCGCGACGCGCTCACGGTACGCCTCGACCTCGCGCGCGCGGGTGGCCTCGTCCCACCCGAGCAGCGGCCCGACGAGGTCCGCGATCTCCTCCAGCGTGCCGACGCCACGGTCGGCCTGCTCGTGGTTGAGCCGCGTGCGGTGCATCAGCACGTCGTCGAGGTGCAGGGCGCCCTCGTGGGTGACGGCGTACACGGCCTCGGCGCGCGTGTACGCCGGGGCGGCCGCGAGCGGCGCGGCGAGGTCGGGGCGCTCGTCGACCAGCGCGGTCAGCTCGTCGAGCAGCGAGCCGTAGCGGCCGAGCAGGTGACGCATCCGCGCCGCGTCCCAGCCGTGGCGCGCGCCGACGGCGTCCGCCCGGGCCCTCGTCTGCGCGAACCCCTCCGCGCCGGCCAGCGGCAGGTCCTTCGTCGTCGACGGCCGTGTGGCCGCGGCGGCGCCGAGCGCGAAGTCGACCGCGTCCTTGGCCATGACGCGGTAGGTGGTCAGCTTGCCGCCCGCGATGACGGTCAGTCCCGGCGTCGGCGAGGCGACGGTGTGCTCGCGCGAGACCTTGGCGGAGCTGGTGCCCGCCTTGGTCTTCGGCTGCAGCAGCGGGCGCAGCCCGGCGAAGACACCGATGACGTCGTCGCGCGTCAGCGGCCGGGCGAGCACGGCGTTGGCGTGGGCCAGCACGTAGTCGACGTCCTCGCGGGTGGCGACGGGGTGGCGCAGCTCCTGCTTCCACGGCGTGTCCGTGGTGCCGATCACCCAGTAGCCGGGCCACGGGATGAGGAACAGCACCGACTTCTCGGTCTGCAGGATCAGGCCGACGTCGCCGGCGATGCGATCGCGGGGGACGACGAGGTGGATCCCCTTGCTCGCGAGCACCTCGAGCCCACCGGGACCGGCGAGCGCCTCGGTCTCCTCCGTCCACACGCCGGTGGCGGCGATGACGTTGCGGGCGCGGACGGTGAAGCGTTCGCCGGTCTCGGTGTCGAGGAGCTCGGCGCCGGTGACGGTGGCGGCGCTCGTTCCGGTCCCGGCGCCGCCCTCGTCGTCCCTCGTCAGCCCGACGACCTGTGTGCGGCTGGCGGCGAGCGCGCCCTGGCTCACCGCGGTGCGGACCAGGGTGGAGACCAGGCGGGCGTCGTCGACCTGCGCGTCCCAGTACCGGACGGCGCCGACGGCGGCGCGCGGGTCGAGGTCGGGGAACAGGCGGCGCATCGAGGTGCGCGTCAGGTGCCGGTGGAGCGGCATGGCGCGGCGGGTGCCGGTCGCGGTGGCCAGCGCGTCGTAGAGCGCGACGCCCGCGCCGACGTACGCGCGCTCCCAGACGTGGTGCGTCAGGGGGTAGAGGAAGGAGACCGGGTGGACCAGGTGGGGCGCGAGCCGGCTGACCAGCAGGTCGCGCTCGACGAGCGCCTCGTGCACCAGGTGGACGTCGAACATCGCGAGGTAGCGCAGCCCCCCGTGCACCAGCTTGCTCGACCGGCTGGACGTGCCGCTGGCCCAGTCCTGCGCCTCGACGATCGCGGTGGTCAGCCCACGGCCGGCGGCGTCGAGGGCGATGCCGGCACCGGTGACGCCGCCGCCGACGACGAGCACGTCGAGCTCGTGTCCGGGCTGGGTGCTGGCGCGCAGCGCGTCGAGCGCGACGGAGCGGGCCTGCGCGGTCAGCGGGAGAGTGGTCATGGTGCGTGCCTCCGGGTCGCCCTCGATCGGGCGTCACTGTTATGGTCACGTGGAGTTGCACAAGTTCTCAACCCAGATGCACAAACGTGCAGAACGAGGGTCGCGCCGTGGAACTGCGCACCGAACGCGAGCACCGCGACGTGCTGCGCGCCGCGTCGATGTACTACCTCCAGGACCTGACGATGGAGGTGATCGCGCGGCACCTCGGCACCTCCCGCTCCACCGTGTCGCGCCTGATCAAACGTGCGCGGGAGACCGGGCTGGTCGAGATCACGCTCCGGCCCGCGACCACGCGGGCCCCTGGGCTCGGCCGCTCGCTGCAGGCGACGTTCGGCGTCGACGCCTACGTGGTGCCCGTGCCGGACACCGCCGGCGAGGTCGAGCGGCTCGAGCAGGTGGCGACCACCGGCGCCAAGCTCGTCGCGCAATGGTTCGACTCCGACATGGTGCTCGGTGTCGCCTGGGGCACCACGCTGGCGGCGGTCGCGCGGCACCTGGTGCCCAAGCCGACGCGGTCGTCGGCGGTGGTGCAGCTCAACGGCGCCGCCAACACGCGGAGCACCGGCATCGAGTACGCCGCCGGGCTGATCTCGACGTTCGGCACCGCCTTCGGGGCGTCCGAGCACTACTTCCCCGTCCCAGCGTTCTTCGACTACCCCGAGACCAAGGCGGCGATGTGGCGGGAGCGTTCCGTGCGGCGCGTGCTGGAGCTGCAGCGGCGGGCGGACGTCGCGCTGTTCTCGGTGGGCGCGGGCGCCGGTGCGGTGCCTTCCCACGTCTACGCCGCCGGGTACCTCGACGCCGACGACCTGCGGGTGCTGTCCGACGAGGGCGTGGTGGGCGACGTGTGCACCGTGTTCCTCCGTGCCGACGGCTCCTGGCGGGACGTCCCGCTCAACGCCCGGGCCACCGGGCCGACTCCGGCGGAGCTCGCCCGGATCCCGCGGCGTGTCTGCATCGTCGCGGGCGACGCCAAGGTGCCACCACTCCTCGCCGCGCTGCGCGCCGGAGTGGTGACCGACCTCGTGGTCGACGAGGTAACGGCGACGGCCCTGCTCACGGCGGCGGGCGCCCGTCCCGGGCGCCGGGCGGTGACGGCTACCGTGGCGCCGTGACTCCACCCCACGACATCGCTCGCCGCGCACCCGATCTCATGGGGCCCCCGATGCCACCCGTTGACGTGCGACCCGCGGTGCCCGCCGACGTCCATGCGATCCACGGCCTCGTCGAGCCCTATGCCTCGGAGCGGATCCTGCTGGCCAAGGAGTGGGTGGGCTACTACGAGGCGGTGCAGGAGTTCGTCGTCGCCGTCGACGATGCCGGGGTGATCGGCTGCGGCGCGCTGCACGTCATGTGGTCCGACCTCGCGGAGATCCGCACGCTCGCCGTGGACCCGGCGCGGCGGCGGCACGGCGTGGGTCGCGCGCTCATGACCGCGCTGCTGGACCGCGCCCGCGCATTCGGCCTGTCGCGCGTCTTCTGCCTGACGTTCGAGGTCGACTTCTTCTCGTCGCTGGGCTTCCGCGCGATCGAGGGCACCCCCGTGACGCCCGAGGTCTACGCCGAGCTGCTCCGCTCCCACGACGACGGCGTCGCCGAGTTCCTCGACCTGGCCCGCGTCAAGCCGAACACCCTCGGCAACACGCGGATGCTCCTCGACTTGTAACTCACGCCGCCGCGTGACCCGGATGCGCATCACCGGTGGTTGCCGCGCGGCTGGGCCCGTCAACGGCCTCCCCGCGAGATGAGCAGTTCTACGCGAGATCGGCACTCGCAACTGCGCATCTTGCTTGGGAGAGCCCATCTCGGCGCGGGGCCGTGGGGACCGAGGGCGGGGCAGGTGGGTGGGGCGGGTGAGTGGCCGTGGTCGGGGCGGGTCAGGTGGGGAGGCGGTAG
>CAZBIO010000247.1:0-18232 GCA_964491965.1 uncultured Cellulomonas sp. | reverse complement strand
GCCGGGGTGCGGGTCGGGTCGGCCGGGGTGCGGGTCGGGTCCGCCGGGGTGCGGGTCGGGTCGGCCGGGGTGCGGGTCGGGTCGGCCGGGGTGCGACGTGGTTCGGCCGGCCGCTCGTCAGAGGACACGCTCCACCTCGCCGCCCATGACGTCCACGCGCCCGCCGGCCAGCGCCTCAGGCACGTCGCCCGGCACCGCCGCGGTGACCAGCACCTGGCCCGCGGGCGCGACGAGGTCGGCGAGCCGCTCGCGGCGTCGCACGTCGAGCTCGGCGAACACGTCGTCGAGGATCAGCACGGGGTCGCCGTCGGGGCCCCAGTCTCCGGCCCACGGACCCTCCCCCGCGCCGCCGCGCAGCAGGGTCGCGGAGCCCAGCCGCAGCGCGAGCGCGAGCGACCACGACTCCCCGTGGCTGGCATACCCCTTGGCGGGCAGGTCACCGAGCGTCAGGACGAGGTCGTCGCGGTGCGGCCCGACGAGGCTGACGCCCCGCTCGATCTCCTTGGTGCGCAGCCGGCCCATCGCCTCGAGCAGCTGCGCTTCGACGAGGGATTCGGCCGGCAGGTCGGCCGCTGCCGCGGTGGCGAGTGCCTCGGCGTGCTCGTCGGACACCGCGTCCAGCGACGACCGGTACGCGATCCTGGCCTCGCCGCTACCGGCGCTGACCTGGGCGTACGCGGCGGCGACCGCAGGGGCCAGGGCCGCGACCAGGCTGCGACGCGCCACGACGATCCGCGCCCCGGCGGCCGCCAACTTGGCGTCCCAGACGTCGAGCGTCCGCAGGTCGGCGCCGCGTGAACCGCGGATCGCGGCCGCCGCCGTCTTGAGCAGCGCGGAGCGCTGTCGCAGCACACGCTCGTAGTCGGACTGAACGGCGGCGAGCGGCGGGCGCAGCTGCACGGCGAGCTCGTCGAGGAACCGGCGCCGACCGTCCGGGTCACCCTTGACCAGGGAGAGGTCCTCGGGCGCGAACTGCACGGTCCGCACGATGCCCAGGATGTCGCGCGCCCGGACCGGCGAGCCGCCGTTGACGCGCGCCCGGTTGGCGCGGCCCGGCGTGATCTCCACCTCGACCGTCGTCGCGCGGCCCGCCCGCTCCACCCGGGCGCCGACGACCGCGCGCTGCGTGCCGGACCGCACCAGTGCCGCGTCGGTCGGGACGCGGTGGCTGGACAGGGTGGCCAGGTAGCCGATCGCCTCGACGAGGTTCGTCTTGCCCTGCCCGTTGGGCCCGACGAGCGCGGTGATCCCCCGGTCCAGCGCCAGCTCGACGTGCGGGTAGGACCGGAAGTCGGTCAGTGCGAGGTGTGAGACGAACACGCGAGTCCGCTCAGGCTCCGTCGCCGGCCGCCGGCTTCACGGCGTGCCCGCCGAACTGCTGCCGCAGCGCCGCGACCGCCTTGAGTGCCGGCGACTCCTGCTGCCGCGACGCGAACCGTGCGAAGAGGGACGCGGCGATGACCGGGGCCGGCACGGCGAGCTCGATCGCCTCGTCCACCGTCCAGCGCCCCTCGCCGGAGTCCTCGACCCAGTCGTCGATCGCCGCGAGCTCGGGGTCCTGCTCGAGCGCCTGCACCAGCAGGTCGAGCAGCCACGAGCGGACCACGGTGCCCCGGGTCCACGCCTTGACCGTGCCCTGCACGTCCGTGACCAGGTCTTTCGCCGCGAGAAGCTCGTAGCCCTCGGCGTACGCCTGCATCAGCCCGTACTCGACGCCGTTGTGGACCATCTTGGCGAAGTGGCCGGCGCCGACGGCGCCGGCGTGGACGAAGCCCTCGTCGCGCGGGCCCTCGGGCCGCAGGGCGTCGAAGACCGGCATGAGGCGCCGGACCGCCGCGGTGTCGCCGCCGACCATCAGGCCATAGCCGTTGGTCAGCCCCCAGACACCGCCGGAGACCCCAGCATCGAGGAAGCCCACGCCGTGCGACGCGAGCTGTTCGGCGTGGCCGGCGTCGTCCTGGTAGTAGGAGTTGCCACCGTCGACGACCACGTCACCGGGGGCGAGCAGGTCCGCGAGCTGCGCGATCACCTGATGCGTCACCGCGCCCGCCGGCACCATCACCCAGACGTTGCGTTCGCCGGCGGGGAGCGCCGCGACCATCGCCTCGATCGTCGGCACGTCGGTCACCGCCGGGTTGCGGTCGTAGCCCACCACCTCGATGCCCGCGCGGCGCATCCGCTCGCGCATGTTGGCGCCCATCTTGCCGAGCCCGACCAGCCCGATCTGCATCTCGCGACCCCTCCATCACCCTGCGTGGGCCTCGTCGGCGGCGGTCACGGTCACTGTGCCCCAGGCGCCGCCGCGGCGCCACGGGGCTTCGTCGGGCGGACCCTCAGCCGGCGAAGCGGATCGGCACCAGGAGGTACCGGTACTCCTGCGAGTCGTCACCGGTGGCCTCGGCCTGCCCGGTGAACTCGACCGGCTTGTTCGGGTGCGTGAACGAGAGCCGGACGAACGCCGTGTCGAACGCGAGGAGGCCGTCGAGCAGGTACTGCGGGTTGAAGGCGACGGTGATGGGCTCGCCGACGAGCGTCGACTCGAGCGCCTCGGACGCCTGTGCGTCGTCACCGTGACCGGCCTCGAGCACCACCTGACCCTCGGCGAACGAGAGGCGGATCGGAGTGTTGCGCTCGGCGACGAGCGCCACGCGCTTGGCCGCGTCGACGAGCGTCGCGCGATCGACCACCGCATGGATGGGCGACTCGTCGGGGAACAGGCGCCGGACCGGCGGGTAGTCGCCGTCGACCAGCAGGCTGGTGGTCTGGCGGCCGCCGGCCTCGAAGCCGATGAGGTCGACACCACCGGACGTCGTCAAGGCGACGGTCACGGAGCCCGACGAACCCAGGGACCGGGACACGTCGATCAGCGTGCGCGCCCGGACCAGGGCGATGCTCTCGAACCCCGGCGACGCCGGCTTCCAGGAGAGCTCGCGCAGTGCGAGGCGGTACCGGTCGGTGGCGAGGAGTGTCAGCTTCTCGCCGTCGATCTCCAGGCGGACGCCCGTGAGCAGCGGGAGCGTGTCGTCGCGGCTGGCGGCGACGCTCACCTGCGCGACGGCATGCGTCAGGTCGTCACCGTCGATCACGCCGGCGACCGGGGGCATGGCGGGCAACGTCGGGTACTCGTCGACCGGCATGGTCAGGAGCGTGAAGCGACTGGCGCCGCAGGTGATGACCACCTTGGTGCCGTCGAGCTGCACGTCCACCGGCTTGTCGGGCAGCGAGCGGGAGATCTCGGCGAGGAGCCGGCCCGAGACGAGCACCGTTCCCGCCTCGGACACGTCCGCCGGGATCTGGGAGCGCGCTGACACCTCGTAGTCGAAGCTCGACAGCTCGATGGTGCCCGTGGTGTCCGCCTGGATCCGCACCCCGGCCAACACGGGAACCGGCGGCCGTGTCGGGAGGGTGCGAGCCGTCCACGTCACGGCGTCCGCGAGGACGTCACGCTCGACCCGGAACCTCATACCTCACCTCTTCGTCGTCGCGCGCATCTTTGCCGTCGTCACGGCGGTGTCATCTGAGGCGAAGACTACGCGACGGGTCCCACGCGATCTGGTCGGCTCCCCGACGTCCGCACCCCTGAACGACGGTGTGGGTTCGGAGAATGACAAGAACTGTCGTCATCGTCATAGCGCTTGTGGGCGGTGTGGACGACGAGCGTCGCGGCAGGTGGGGCGCGCGGGTGGATGTGGAATGGCCTGTGCGTCGGTGGGCGGCTCGTGGTGGACGGAGGTGGACGAGTCGTGACGCCGTGCAGTGCGTCCACCGGAGAGCCCCGCGGCATCCACACCAACTGGACGGCCGTCCACGTGCATCCACAGGTCTGTCAACAGGTGTGAACATTCGTCCTACGGCTCCTTGAGTGTCAGGTCGAACGTTTCACGGCGGCGCGTCACATGGGGAGGCCGCCGGGTTCGGTGGTTACGTCGATGCAGGTGATGGGTGCGATGCGCGAACGCCTGGGCGCGAAGGACGCGGGGGCGGGACGAGCGCGGCGACGAGGCGCGGCGGTGCCGGGAAAGCGGCCCCAGCCCGGTGGAACGCCTAGTTATCCACAGAAAGGTAACCCGCCTGTGGATGGCTAGGCGCGGCTCTGCTGCTTGATCCGGTTGGTCAGCTCGGTCACCTGGTTGTAGATGGAACGGCGCTCCGCCATGAGTTCGCGGATCTTCCGGTTGGCGTGCATCACCGTGGTGTGGTCGCGGCCGCCGAACGCCTGGCCGATCTTGGGGAGCGACAGGTCGGTCAGCTCGCGGCAGAGGTACATGGCGATCTGGCGTGCCGTGACGAGGACGCGGGACCGGCTGGAGCCGCAGAGGTCCTCGATCGTCAGCCCGAAGTACATCGCCGTCTGACCGATGACCGCCGTCGCGGTGATCTCGGTGGTCTCGTCGTCGGTGATGAGGTCCTTGAGGACGATCTCCGCCAGCGACATGTCGACCTGCTGGCGGTTGAGGTTCGCGAACGCCGTCACGCGGATGAGCGCACCCTCGAGCTCGCGGATGTTGGTGGTGATCTTCGAGGCGATGTGCTCGAGGACGTCGTCGGGTGCCTTGAGGCCCTCGCTGCCGGCCTTCTTGCGGAGGATCGCGATGCGCGTCTCGAGGTCCGGCGGCTGGACGTCGGTGATGAGCCCCCACTCGAAACGCGACCGCATCCGGTCCTCGAAGCCGTTGAGCTCCTTGGGCGGCAGGTCGGAGGTGATCACCACCTGCTTGTTCGCGTTGTGCAGGGTGTTGAACGTGTGGAAGAACTCCTCCATCGTCTGTTCCTTGCCCTGCAGGAACTGGATGTCGTCGACGAGGAGCACGTCCACCTCGCGGTAGCGGCGTTGGAACGCGCCGGCCTTCCCCTCGCCGATGGAGTTGATGAAGTCGTTGGTGAACTCCTCGGAGTTCACGTACCGCACGCGGATGGTCGGGTAGAGGCTCTGCGCGTAGTGGCCGATCGCGTGGAGCAGGTGCGTCTTGCCCAGGCCGGAGTTCCCGTAGATGAACAGCGGGTTGTAGGCCTTGGCCGGGGCCTCGGCCACGGCGAGGGCGGCCGCGTGGGCGAATCGGTTCGAGGACCCGGGCACGAACGTCTCGAACATGTACTTCGGGTTGAGGCGCGCCGGTTCGACGGGGGTTCGTCGGCCGTTCGTCGCCTCGTCGCGCGAAGCGGCGGGCGCGTAGGGGGCGGCCGGCCTGGCGGGGGTGTCCGACGAAGGGACGGCCGGCGGCGGCGGGAGCACCGGCGCCTGCGCGTCGAGCGCGGGGTCAACGGAGATCGCGAACCGGCCCTCACGCCCGAGCGCGGCGGTCAGGGCCTCGTTGACCTCGTCGCGCACGCGCGTCTCGAGGTAGTCCTTCGTCAGGTCGTTGCCGACGGCGAGCAGCAGGGTGCCGTCGAAGAGGCCGAGCGGGCGGGCCAGCCGGACGAACGCGAGCTGGCGAGGGGTGATGTCGGGGCTGTCTTCGAGCGTTGACACCACATGGCCCCAGATGCGGGCCAGGTCGTCAGTCACGTGTACCTCTGTGGTTTCGTCGTCCGGTTGCCGAAAACGCCCAGGCATGCACTCATCCACACATTTGTCCACATCTGTGTGCGGATCGCACGCGGACGGTCCGGGTCGCTTCGGCCCGAGCAGCACCGCTGGGGTGACGCAACGACGACCGATGTTAGTGGTACCCGTCCGACCCTGCGAGGGTCCGATTGGATGATGTCCGCTATCGGGCGGTGTGTCGACTGGACACCGGGAGATTTGACCCGCTCAGGCGCGGCAGCGTACCGTGATGCAGCCTTGTGGACGGCTCCCGTCCGCGCGCCTCGATGCCATCGCCCTCGGTCGTCCACCGAGATCAGGATGACGCGGGGCCGTCCCGCCCGGCGCCTTGACCTGCACCTACGTCCGCGCATGCCGCGGGCTCGTCCCGGGGAGACAGTCGTGACCAAGCGGACCTTCCAGCCGAACAACCGGCGTCGCGCGAAGACGCACGGCTTCCGCCTGCGCATGCGGACGCGCGCCGGGCGCGCCATCCTCGCCGCGCGGCGTCGCAAGGGCCGCGCCGAGCTCTCCGCCTGACGCATCGCCGGTGCTGCCCCGCGCGCACCGGATGCGCCGCGGCTCGGACTTCGAGCAGACGGTGCGCCGTGGCGCGCGCGGTGGCCGGGAGTCCCTCGTGGTGCACCTGTCGACCCCGACCGACCCGGAGCCAACCGGCCCCGTGGTCGGTCTCGTCGTGTCTCGGGCCGTCGGCGCCGCGGTGACGCGGAACCTGGTCAAGCGGCGGCTCCGGTCGTTGGTGGCCGAGCGGCTCGGCACGCTGCCCGCGGGCTCGCGGCTCGTCGTGCGCGCGCTGCCGCCGGCGGCGACCACCACGTACGCACGTCTGGGCGAGGAGCTGGACGGTGCGCTGGCAACGGCGGCCCGTCGCGCCGGGGGGTCGGCGCGATGAAGGACCGGGCCCTTCGGGTGATGACGTTCGTCGTGCGCCTGCCCGCCCTGGCGGTGCTCGGGCTGCTCCGGTTCTACCAGCGGTGGATCTCGCCGATGAGGCCTCCGACCTGCAAGTACTACCCGTCGTGCTCGCAGTACGCCGTGATCGCCATCGGGCGGCACGGGCTGCTGCGGGGGTCGGCGCTGGCGGCCTGGCGGCTGCTGCGCTGCAACCCCTGGAGCCGCGGCGGCGTTGACGACGTGCCCGAGGTGAGCGCCGCGCGCGCCCATCGCCACCCTGTCGCGGCCACGGCCGCGCACTGATGGTCCCGAGGAGCTTCGCTCGATGAACTGGTTCGACCAGCTGCTGTGGCCGATCATGATCGCCGTCGCGTGGATCATGACGACCTTCCACAAGGTGTTCGACTGGATCGGCATGGACCCCGCGGGCGGCGCGGCCTGGGTGCTGTCGATCGTCGGCCTCGTCATCGTCATCCGGATCCTGCTGATCCCGCTGTTCGTGCGGCAGATCCGGGCGTCGCGCGGCATGCAGCTGATGCAGCCCGAGCTGCAGGCGATCCAGAAGAAGTACAAGGGGAAGACCGACCCCGCGTCCCGCGAGGCGATGAGCCGCGAGACGATGGAGCTCTACCGCCGGCACAACACGAACCCGTTCGCGTCGTGCCTGCCGATCCTGCTGCAGTCGCCGATCTTCTTCGCGCTGTTCCGGGTGCTCAACTCCCTGAAGCTGCTGTCCGAGGGCAACTACCCGACCCCGGCGAACCCGCGGCCGACGCAGGCGATCGGTCCGCTGACGCAGGAGCTGGCCAAGCAGGCGGAGAGCGCGTCGGTCTTCGGCGCGCCCCTCTCGGGCTGGTTCCTGCAGCCCAGCGCGACGACGGCCACGCGCGTGGTGACGATCATCCTCATCGTCGCGATGTCGGTGACGACGTTCACCACGCAGCGCCAGCTGACCATGAAGAACATGCCGAAGTCGGCCCTCACGGGTCCGATGGCGCAGCAGCAGAAGATCCTGCTCTACGTGATGCCGCTGATCTTCGCGTTCTCCGGCGTCAACTTCCCGATCGGCGTGCTCGTCTACTGGACGGTCACCAACCTGTGGTCGATGGGCCAGCAGTTCTACACGATCAGACGGATGCCGGCACCGGGGTCGGCCGCCGAGATCGCGTACAAGGAGCGGCAGGCGCGTCGGGCCGCCGCGCACGGCGTGGTGCTGACCGACGAGGCGAAGCCCGAGATCGAGGAGGGTCCGCGGCCGACCGGTGGCCAGCGGCAACAGCCCAAGCGGAAGAACCGGCAGGGTCCACGGCCGGCGGGGTCGACGAGTGGGTCGACGGGCGGGTCGTCGGGCGGGTCGTCGGGCAAGCCGGCGTCTGGGTCGTCGTCGAGCGCCGGCTCGCCGGATAAGGGCGCGGTGGGCGCCGGGTCGTCGTCGAAGGGCGCGCCGGGCGCGGGGTCGTCGGGCGCAGGCTCGTCGGGCACGGGCACGACGAGGCCGCGCCGAGCGAACCCGGGCGAAGGCGGTGCTGGTGGCGGGGACTCGTCGTCCGGATCGGACGGCGGCGACGGTGGCGACGGCCCGACGAGCGCGGGCGGTTCGAAGCCGCCGCGCCCGAAGCGACCCTCGGGGGGTCCACGGCCGGCGGGCGGTTCGACGGCGTCCGGTCAGCCGAAGAAGAAGCGGAACGGCCCGTCATCGGGCGCCGCCGGCTCGGGCAAGCCGGCGTAGACGGACAGGAGAGAGGGACACGATGAGCGCCACCACGCCGGAAGAGTCCGGTGACGCGACCGTGACGCGCCGACTCGAAGAAGAGGGCGAGATCGCGGCCGACTACCTCGAGGAGCTGCTCGACATCGCCGACCTCGACGGGGACATCGAGATCGACGTCGACCACGGCCGCGCGGCCGTGGAGATCGTCTCGGAGGACCGGTCGGATCCAGCGCTTGGCCGCCTGGTCGGGCCGGAAGGCGAGGTGCTCGAGGCGTTGCAGGAGCTCACGCGGCTGGCGGTCCAGGCGAAGACGGGCGATCGCTCGCGACTGATGCTCGACGTCGCCGGCTACCGCGCCGGTCGAAAGGCGGAACTCACGACGCTCGCGCAGGAGGCCGTGGAGCGCGTGCGGTCCACGGGCGAGCCGGTGGACCTCGAGCCGATGAACCCGTTCGAGCGGAAGGTCGTGCACGACGTGGTGGCCGCGGCGGGCCTCGCGTCGGACTCCGACGGCGTCGAGCCGTACCGCTACGTGGTGGTGCGACCCGCCTGATACGGCGGCGCTTGACTGATCCGTTTCACGTGAAACGAGGGCCGGGCGAGGGCTGGGGCCGTTTCACGTGACGCAGGGGCCGGGGAGCACAGTCCGTCTCACGTGAAACGAAGGCCGTAGTGACGCGGGACAGGGTGGCGTGCCGGCGGTTCGCCCCGGTGGCGTCGAGCCGTACCGCTACGTGATGGCGGGACCCGCCTGACGGGTGGTGCTGTCTTACGGGAGACGAGGGCCGGGCGAGGGCTGGGGCCGTCTCGCGTGACGCAGGGGCCGGGGAGCACAGGCCGTTTCACGTGAAACGAAGGCCGTCGTGACGCGGGCAGGTCGCGTGCCGGCTTCGCCCCGGTGGGTGGATACACGCTCCGCTCTCGGTGCTCTGAGTTCGAGACGCGGCTCGTGGTGCAGTCGGCCAAGGAGCGTGTCTGGGCCGAGGTAGACGGGCGCGTGGTCGGTCTGAGCGGGAACCGAGTGGCAGCGGAGCCGTTTCACGTGAAACGGAGACACGACGCGGGAGTACGGATGCACGCGCGCGACCCTCTCGGCGAGCGTCGTCGGGGTGGAACTTGCCACGGTCGGGCATGCGGGTCCTGTGCGCCCGGGCCGAGGGAGGGTGCTCGGTGGCGCGGTCGGAGGTTGTCGGAGCGCGATGGCGTTGAGCGGCCGAGGCCGAGACTGACCGCCGGGCCAGCGTGGGTGACCGAGCGCGTGTTGACGCGGGGCCACCGGTGAGCGGGATCTGGTGGTGCGGGGCTGCGTCGGGTGGTCTCGCGCGCGCGGAGTAGGCGCATGGCATGTGCGACACGACGAGGCCGGCCAGCGGCGGCTTGACCGAGAGTGGTTGGTGGCTGTCGCGAGCGGAGTCTGGGTTGCGTCGCCAGCTCGGTCGTTGGCCGAGGATTGGCTACCAGCCGATGCTCGGGCGGCGGCGGTGGTCGTCACATGCCCTGCCCACTGGCTCCGCGCCACGTTCGCGCCGAGCCGACCTCGTTTCACGTGGAACAGGACGGGTCGGCTCGCCCCGTCCTCGCTCGGCGTGACCCTGCGCGCGGAGTGACGTCTACGGAGCACCGTCGATGGTTGCTGGGCGACGGGGACCACCTGACTGTCAGGGCGACGGTTCAACGGGGGTGCGTCAATGCACGTCGGCGCGGAGTGCTGAACCATCGTCGTGCCGACGCTGGGTGGGGCCGGGTCCGATGTGGAGCGCGGTGCGGACGACTTGAGGTCTTGCCACGTAGCGGCGAGTCGAGCCGAGGGTGTCCCGAGGGTAGCGGCGGGGGTGCCGGCGCGATGGCGCCCTCACGGAGGCGCTGTTGGTGGAGCGGTGGAACTGACGGACGTGGGGTTGATGCGGCGGACGCCCCGTGGCTCGTGAGACGCGATGCGAGCAACTCGATGCGCATCGGGGCGTCGTCGGTCGAGCTTCGTGGGCAGGACTCCTGCGGTCGGCGGCGGTCGGCCACGAGATCGACGGGGCCCGGGCTCATGAGGGCGCTCCTGGTGGACTCGGCGGGACCGGTCTGTGGTTCACGTGAGACACGACGGGAGGCTAGGAGGGCTCGTGGAGCGGCGGGCGGAAGGCCCGCCGCGCGTTGTGCGCCGCGAACGCGGGGGCCGTGGAGCCCGCCAGGGTGGGGCGCTTTCCCTGACTCGCGTTAGTGGACCCGGTGCGGGAACCCGCGGCCAGTCGACCTGCGCGACGATCGTTCATCGGGTCGAGATCGGGATTGGGTGCGTTTCACGTGAAACGGAAGCGACTCGAAGCCGTGAAATGGAAGCGACCCGAAGCATGGCCACGAGGTAGTGCAACGCCATGCGCCTCACGGATCCCATCGAGGGACAGCGGGAGTCTGGCCATCGGCACGGCGATCTCCGCGCACGGCGCCACGCCGTTGCGATCTGCGGGGAACCTCGACGCCTGATCACTCCACCGGTCGAGAGCGAGACGCGTGGGCAGTCTGAGCGACCTACTTGTCCGCGCGCGGTGGATCGGCAAGACGCTCGCCACTGTGTGTGAGGAGGACAGGTGCCTCCGCATCCTTGGGTGCGATCGTGTCGGCGGGCGCCCGCGGCGCGAGCTGGCGGATCGACGGTCTGGACGATGGCCGCACGGGTCGATCACGACGGGCGCCCGACCTCATGGTCGACACCACCCCGCCACGCCGAACCGCGCCGGCGTTTCACGTGAAACGCAGGCGCGTTGGAGAACCGCGGGGGATGGAGTTCGGGAGCGTCGGTGTGCCCGGGTACCGTGACTCCGACGCGTTGAGGGGCGCGCGGCAGAACCAGGGTGATGGGACGGCGGGGAGGTGCGCGTGGCAGAGGGAGTCCGAGTGCCGGCGGCAACTGAACCGCCCGACATCGTCGACCCCTTCGACGTCGACCCCCTCGACGCCGACCCCCGCATCCCCGCCTACTTCGGAGGCGCCTGGCCAGCGGTGGCCGGATTCGCTGCGCTGCTACGTGAACACGGCGTGACGCGCGGGCTCCTCGGGCCGAACGAGCCCGGTCGCCTCTGGGAGCGGCACTTGCTCAACTCGGCCGCCGGTGCAGCCCTGCTCCCGCTGAAGGGCACGCTCGTCGACCTCGGGAGCGGTGGAGGCCTGCCCGGGGTGGTGCTGGCGGCGATGCGCCCGGCCGCGACGGTGCTGCTCCTCGAGCCGATGGAGCGGCGCACGGACTGGCTGCGCTTCGTCGTCGGCGAGCTGGGCCTGGTGAACGTCGAGGTGGTACGCGGGCGCGCCGAGGACGTCGTGGGCACAGTGACGGCGGACGCCGTCACCGCGCGGGCGGTCTCGTCGCTCGACAACCTCTTCCGATGGGCGTCACCGCTGACTCGGGCGGGCGGGGCACTCTTCGCCATCAAGGGCGCACGCGCCGCCGAGGAGGTCGCGGCGGCGGGGAAGGCCGCGGCGCGGTCGGGGTGGGGTGACGTCGAGGTGATCGTCGCCGAGTCGCTGGAGGGCGTCGAGCCGACGCGCGTGGTGCGCGCGAAGCGAGTCTCGGGGGCGACGCGTGTTCGGTAGGTCCAAGCGCCGCAGCGCTCCGGTACCCGCTGCGGTGCCGGTAGAAGCGGTGGAGCCGCCGGACGCTGTGGAGCTGCCGGAAGCGACGGCTGTCACCTCGGACGAGATGCCCGAGGCGTCCCACGCCACGACCGTCGCCCCCGAAACTCCCACGGCCATCGCCGGCGTGCCTGCCGACACCACCGCGACGACCAACGATGTCCAGATACGGAGAAATGCCGCAAACCACCCGGCGAGAACCGCCTCCGACGACGGGAACCGTGAAACGCTAGGCCGGTCGGCCGGGGGCGTGGGCGACGTCGTGTCGATCACGCCCGATCACGGCACACCACCTGCGGCGTCGTCGGGAATCGACGGTGCCACCGAGCAGGCCGAACGAGAGGCAGGAGTCGGGGCGGGCATGGCGATCGACGACGGCGTTGTGGGCCGCACCGCGGAATGGCCGGGCTGGGCGCCGGGCGAGGCCGCCCGCCCGGAGGACACGGACGAACAACGCCGGGCTGCGCTGGTCCAGAGCCTTCCCTCGGTCACGGAGGACACCCCAGTGCTCGCTGAGCTGCACCAGGACGCGCGACGCCGCATCGAGCTCCAGGGGCGGCTCTTCCCGAAGCCGGTCGCTACGCGCGTGATCACCGTGGCCAACCAGAAGGGCGGCGTCGGGAAGACCACGACGACCGTCAACCTCGCGGCCGCCCTGGCCCAGTCGGGGCTGACGGTGCTGGTGCTGGACAACGACCCGCAAGGCAACGCCTCGACGGCCCTCGGCGTGGAGCACCGCAGCGGCACGCCATCGATCTACGAGGTGCTCGTCGAGAGCGCGCCGATGCAGGACGCCGTGCAGGAGAGCCCTGACATCCCGGGCCTGTACTGCGTCCCCGCGACGATCGACCTGTCGGGCGCCGAGATCGAGCTGGTGTCGATGGTGGCGCGCGAGACGCGCCTGCGCACCGCCCTGGACCACTACCTCGCCTGGCGCACACAGCAGGGACTTGGTCCGATCGACTACGTCCTCGTCGACTGCCCGCCCAGCCTCGGGCTGCTGACCGTCAACGCGTTCGCCGTCGGCCGTGAGGTGCTGATCCCCATCCAGTGCGAGTACTACGCACTCGAGGGCCTGAGCCAGCTCCTCAAGACCATCGAGCTGATCCAGGCGCACCTCAACCCGACGCTGCACGTCTCGACGATCCTCCTGACGATGTTCGACGCGCGGACCAACCTCGCGCAGCAGGTCGCCGAGGAGGTCCGGACCCACTTCCCGGAGCGGACGCTGCGCACCACCGTCCCGCGGTCGGTGCGCATCTCCGAGGCGCCGAGCTATGGCCAGACGGTGATGACCTACGATCCGGGCTCGTCGGGCGCCCTCGCCTACCTGGAGGCGGCACGCGAGCTCGCGGAGCGCGGCGCGGTGGGCTCGACGAGCCCACGCACGACCGGCGCGGTTGCGCCCGCCAGCGGGCCGACGACGGCGGTCGCGCCTGCGCCGACTGCCGTCGCGTCGGCGCCGGGCGGGTACGGAACCACGATGGCGCAGTACGCCGCGGCCGCGCAGCCGGGGATCGACGGGCAGGCCACCGAGGCGACGCAGCCGCAGTCGGAGCCGTACGGGACACCGCTCGCGGGGCCCTACGGCACACCCCAGCCGTACGGTTCCCCGCCGCCGCAACCCTGGCCGATGGCGGCGGGGGACGGCGCAGCAACGTCGGGATGGCATCCGTGGGCGCCGCCCGGTGAGGAGGAATGGTGAGCGAGAAGCGACGTGGGCTCGGCCGTGGACTCGGCGCGCTGATCCCTACCGCGGAGTCGCCGCGGACCGGCCGGGAGCGTCCCGTCGACGTGTTCTTCCCGAACACGATCGACGTGCCGCAGGACGGCACGGCGGTCGCGGTCGCGGAGCGTGACCAGGACGGCAGCGGGATCGCGGTCGCGGAGCGTGACCAGGTCGGCGCATCGATCGCGGTCGCCGAGCGGGCGACCGACGGTGCGGACGGCACTGCGCTCGGCGCCGTGGACGGCACCGTGCGCAGCACCACGAACGGCACTGCCCACAGCACCACGAACGGCCACCCGGCGGCGCCGGCCGAGTTCGTCGACACGGCGACGGTGGGCATCCCCGCGGTCGTCGACGACCTGGTGCCGGTGCCGGGCGCCACGTTCGCCGAGATCCCCGTGGCGGAGATCCGGCCCAACGCGCGCCAGCCGCGGACGGTGTTCGACGAGGATGCGCTCGACGAGCTCGTCGGCTCGATCCGCGAGGTCGGCGTGCTCCAGCCCGTGGTGGTCCGGCGTGTCGACGACGGCTACGAGCTGGTGATGGGCGAGCGCCGCTGGCGCGCCTGCCAGGCCGCGGGCCTGCCGACGGTTCCGGCGATCATCCGCGACACCACGGACGGCGACCTGCTGCGCGACGCGCTCCTCGAGAACCTCCACCGCGCACAGCTCAACCCGCTCGAGGAGGCGGCCGCCTACCAGCAGCTGCTCGACGACTTCGAGTGCACGCAGGAGGAGCTCGCCGGGCGGATCCACCGCTCCCGGCCCCAGATCTCCAACACCCTGCGCCTGCTCAAGCTGCCACCGCTGGTGCAGCGCCGGGTGGCGGCCGGGGTCCTGTCGGCGGGCCACGCCCGCGCTCTCCTCGGCCTCACCGACGCCGCGGCGATGGAGCGTCTCGCGCAGCGGATCGTCGCGGAGGGTCTGTCGGTCCGGGCGGTCGAGGAGATCGTCACGCTCGGCGGCGACGAGGAGAAGCCCGCCCACCGCGCGGTGCCGCGCGCCGGTGAGCGGAACGAGGCGCTGGACTCACTGGCGACCCGACTCTCGGACCGGTTCGAGACCCGCGTCAAGGCCGTCCTCGGCAAGTCGAAGGGCCGGCTCACCATCGAGTTCGCCTCGGTTCAGGACCTCAACCGCATCCTCGCCACGCTGGCTCCGGACGACCCAGGCCTGTTCCAGCGCTGACGTACAACTGCGGCAGCGGCGTCGTACGGGAACGGTGTCGCCGCAGTTCAGGACCGCGCGCCGGCCGCCAGGCTCTCCAACTCGGCGTCGACCAGTGAGCGGTACAGCGTCCCGAGGTCGTAGCCCGCGGCCTCGGCCGCCTGGGGGAGCAGCGACGTCTCGGTCATGCCGGGCGCCACGTTGACCTCGAGGAACCACGGCGTCCCGGACTCGTCGACGATGAGGTCGGTGCGCGAGAGGCGGGCCAGCCCCAACGCCCCGTGCGCGGCGACCGCCACCGCCGCGACCCGCGCCGCGACGTCGTCGGACAACCGCGCCGGAACGAAGTACTCGACGCGGCCGGGGTTGTAGCGGGCGTCGTAGTCGTACGGCCCGTCGGCGACGATCTCCACCGCGGGAAGCGCGAACGGCCCGCCGCCCGTGTCCAGGACGCTGACCGCGAGCTCGATGCCGCTGACGCCCCGCTCGACCAGCGCGGTATCGGCGTACGAGAAGCACTCGACCATCGCCCCCGCCAGC
The DNA here is from genome assembly GCA_964491965.1 of uncultured Cellulomonas sp. Taxonomy (GTDB): domain Bacteria; phylum Actinomycetota; class Actinomycetes; order Actinomycetales; family Cellulomonadaceae; genus Cellulomonas. The sequence goes on along the minus strand of CAZBIO010000247.1, from coordinate 3,029 downwards.
GCCTCGGCCGACGTGACCACGGTGACGCCCAGCGCGGACCCGCCCTGCGACGGCTTGACCACCAGCGGAAGCCCGAACCGTTCGACGAGCGCGTCGAGGATCCGGTGCGCGCCCAGCTCGCGGAACAGCGTCTGCGGCAGCGTGACGAAGTCGGGCGTCGTCAGGCCGGCGCGGGCGACGACGGTCTTGGCGATCGGCTTGCTCCACGCCACCCGGCTGGCGCGGGCGCCCGTGCCGAGCACCGGCGCGCCGGCGAGGGTCAGCACGTCCCGCACCGAGCCGTCCTCGCCGGTCGCCCCGTGGAGCAGGGGCCAGACGAGGTCGGGCGCCAGGTCCCGGAGCGCGGGGAGCAGGTCGGCGTCGACGTCGCGCACGACGACGTCCGCACCGGTGCCCCGCAGGGCCTCCGCGACCCGGCGCCCCGACCGCAGCGACACCTCCCGCTCGTGCGAGAGCCCTCCGGCGAGGACGACGACGCGCGGTGCGGTGGGAGCGGCGTTCACGGCGGCGAGCCTACCGGCGCACCTCGAAGCGGATCAGGCCAGGTCGGGTCCGGGCGACTGGACCTGCTCGCCGTCCGGGATGCCGGCGGTGCCGAAGAGCTCGACGAGCTCGGCCTCGCCGGACACGACGGTTGCCAGCCGCCGCACGCCCTCGCGGATGCGCTCGGGGGTGGGGAAGCAGAACGAGAGCCGCATGTGGTCCGCCCCCTGACCGTCGAAGTAGAAGGCGGTCCCCGGCACGTAGGCCACCCGGGCGGTCACCGCGCGCGGCAGCATCTCCTTGGCGTCGAGCCCGTCGGGCAGCTTGACCCACGTGTAGAAGCCGCCGTCCGGGACGGTCCACGTGCAGTCGGGCAGGTGTTCCGCCAGGGCGGCAACCATCGCGTCGCGGCGCTCGCGGTACGTGCTGCGGAAGGACCTGATCTGGCCGTACCAGTCGCAGGTGGACAGGTACGTGGAGATGGCGAGCTGCGACGCGTTGGACGGGCAGAGGATGGCCGACTCGCTCGCCAGCACCAGCTTCTCCCGCACGGCGTGCGGGGCCACCGCCCAGCCGACGCGGTAGCCGGGGGCGAACGTCTTGGAGAACGAGCCGAGGTAGATCACGCCCTCGTCGTCCACCGACCGCATCGCCGGGACCGGGTCGCCTTCGAAGCCGAGCAGGCCGTACGGGTTGTCCTCGACGACGAGCACGCCGTACCGGCGGCAGATCTCCAGCACCTGCGGCCGCCGCTCGGCGGACAGGCAGACGCCCGCGGGGTTGTGGAAGTTCGGGACGGTGTACAGGAACTTCGCGCGGCGCCCGTCGCGGACCAGTGCCGCCAGGGCCTCCTCGAGGGCCGCCGGGACCAGCCCGGCCGCGTCGATCGGCACGTGGACCACGTCGGCCTGGTAGGCGCGGAACACGCCGAGGGCGCCGACGTAGGAGGGCGCCTCCGCGACGACGACGTCGCCGGGGTCGACGAAGATGCGCGTCACCAGGTCGAGCGCCTGCTGCGAGCCGGTGGTGACCACCACGTCGTCGGGGTGGGCGGTGATGCCCTCGTGCCGCATGATCTCGAGGATCTGCTCGCGCAGCGTCTCGTCGCCCTGTCCGGATCCGTACTGGAGCGCCGTCAGTCCGCGCTCGGCGACCACCCGCGCGGCGAGCTCGGCGAGCCGGTCGAGCGGCAGGCCGTCGAGGTACGGCATGCCCCCGGCGAGGGAGACCACCTCGGGCCGGTTGGCGACGGCGAACAGCGCGCGGATCTCCGAGGCACGCATGCCGTGGGTACGGTCGGCATAGGAGCCGAGCCAGGGGTCGAGGCGGGTGCCGGTGCCGGCGGCCGTGGACGTGGGGGTGTGGCCCAACGTCTGACGGTCGGGCACGGGCGTGGATGTCATGAACGCAGTGTTTCACGCCCGAAGAACCGTCCGTGGCAACGGCGCCGCGGGGCCGGTCATCCGAAGATCCGTCGGCATCAGGCTGAGCGGCCCGACGAACCTTCGTGGAGACCCGCAAGAGCGTCCGAAACGTGGGATGACACCGCGTCAGGACGCGGCGAGCATCGCCTCGACCCGCTCGACGAGCATCGTCTTGGGCCGCGCGCCGTAGAGCACGTCGACCAGCTCGCCGCCCGCGTAGAACTGCACCGTCGGCAGAGACACGATGCCGAAGCGTCCGACGAGGCCGGGGTTCTCGTCGGCGTTGACGTCGACGAACGAGACGCGCCCGGCATAAGCCGTCGCCAGCTCGTCGAGCAGCGGCGACAGGACGCGGCACGGGGCGCACCACGGCGCCCAGAAGTCGACCACCACGGGGACGTCCGAGCCGAGCACGTCGGCGTCGAACGTCGCCTCGGTGACGGGAGCCGTCACGCGCGCGCCTCGACGGCGACGACCCCCGTGGGCTCGTCGGACAGCGCGGCGAGGTAGTGCTGGGCGTCCAGCGCGGCGGCGCACCCGGAGCCGGCCGCGGTGACCGCCTGCCGGTACGTGTGGTCCACGGCGTCGCCGCAGGCGAAGACGCCGGGGAGGTTCGTGAGGGTGGAGCGGCCCTGGACCTCGATGTAGCCGTTCTGGTCGAGGTCCACCTGGCCCTTGACCAGGTCGGTGCGCGGCACGTGGCCGATCGCGACGAAGAGCCCGCCCGCCGGCTGCTCGCGCGTCTCGCCGGTGACGGTGTCGCGCAGCGTGACGCCGGAGACCTTGTCCTCGCCGTGGATCGCGACGATCTCGCTGTTCCACGCGAACCGGATCTTCGGGTCCGCCATCGCGCGGTCGGCCATGATCTTCGACGCCCGCAGCTGGTCGCGGCGGTGAACCATCGTCACGGTGCGGCCGAACCGCGTGAGGAAGGTCGCCTCCTCCACGGCCGAGTCGCCGCCGCCGACGACCACGATGTCCTGGTCGCGGAAGAAGAACCCGTCGCAGGTCGCGCACCACGACACGCCGCGGCCGGACAGGCGCTTCTCGTCGGGCAGCCCCAGCTCGCGGTACGCGGAACCGGTCGCCAGGATGACGGCGCGGGCGAGGTAGGTCTCGCCG
>CAZBIO010000246.1:0-3197 GCA_964491965.1 uncultured Cellulomonas sp. | reverse complement strand
ACGAGGATCGACACGCCCAGCACGATGATCGCGATGGGCAGCGCGTACGTCCACGCGCTGCCTCGCACCACGTCGAAGGCGCCGAGCAGCCAGAACACGCCGAGCGCGGTCACCAGGAGCGGCCCGAGCCACGCCCGCGGCACCAGCGCGAGCGCGGCAAGGCCGATGGCGATGACGAGCAGTGGCCAGAACACCGACCAGACGCTCCCCGCCTGCAGCACGTCGATACGGTCCAGCAGGAGCACCACCCCGGCGAGCAGGACGACGGCTCCGAGCACCAGCTGGCCGACGGAACGCTGAGTCATGGCGCCCACCGTAGCGGCGGGGTGCGACGCCGCCCAGGGAGTTCGGCGGGCTACCCGAGGATCGACTTCATCTTGTTGGCGATGATCGCGATCGCCCTGGTGGGGCTGAGGCGGGCGAGGCGGTCCAGCGACACGGCGTCCTTGCCGATGCGCAGGCGCGGCGTGCCCTTCTCGATCGCCTCGACGGTCAGCCGCGCGGCCTCCTGCGGCGTGGTGGTCGGCACCGAGGCGGCCTTGCCGGGGTCGACGTTCACCGTGACGCCCGAGTTGCCGGTGATGTTCGTCGACACCCCGCCGGGGAAGACGACCGTCACCGCGACCTGGGTGTCCCGCAGCTCCGCGTAGAGGGTCTCCGTGTAGAGCTTCACGGCCGCCTTGCTCGACCCGTACGCGCCCTGGCCCGGCACCGGCACGAGGGCGCCCATGCTCGAGAAGGCGACGAGGCTCGCCTCGGGGCGCTCGAGCAAGTGGGGCAGGAACGTCTTGGTCACGTAGACGGTGCCCCAGTAGTTGACGTTGACCACCCGCTCGATCTCCTCGATCGACAGGTCGGCGATCGGCGCGAAGCGGTGGATGATGCCGGCGATGTGCGCCAGGCCGTCGATCCGGCCGTGCGCGGCGAGCACCGCCGCCGGCAGGGCCTCGACCGCCGCGCGGTCGGTGACGTTCGCGGGGTGGATGCTCAGTCGGTTGCCCGCGTTCGCCAGCGCGGCCGTCTCCTGCAGGCCCTTCTCGTTGAGGTCGACGGCCGCCACCCGCCCGCCCAGGGCGAGCAGGCGCAGCACCACCTCGCGCGCAATCCCGTTGCCGCCACCGGTGACGACGAAGACCTTGTCCCTGATCTGCATGTCCGTGCTCCTTTGCACGTCCCGGGCGTCCGGCTCTTGACGAGCGGGAATGCCCTAGTCAACAGCGTTGACTGGGATCTTAGTCCCGGGTGATGAGTGACTGGAGCACGGCGCCGTAGCGCTGGACGACCTCGTCCTGGTCGGCCGCCCGCAGGGCCTCGTCGCCGACGATCCACAGCGAGTACAGCAGCCCCCCGACGAGCGACGCGGCGAGCCGGGCGCGCAGGTCAGCGTCGGGGCCGGTCAGCCGCGCACGGAGCGGCTCGACGAACTGCGTCTCGTGCACCTCGCGCAGCCGGGACCCCACCGCGGTGCCGTCACTGGCGCGCACCAGCGCGAGGAATAGGCCCCGCACGTCGTCGCCGGGGTCGAGCACACAGCGCACGACGTCGCGGCCGAGCGTCTCCAGCGGCCCGTCTGTGATCGGTCGCGCGACGAACTCGCGCCCGACCGTCTCGAGGAGCAGCCCCTCCTTGGAGCCGAAGTGCCGGATCACCAGGGCGGCGTCCGTCCCGGCCGCCGCCGCGATGTCGCGGACGGAGGCCTGCGCGAAGCCCCGCTCGCGGAACAGCGCCGCGGCGCTCGTCAGGATCCGCTGCCGGGTCTCCGCCGCCGTCCGTCGCACCATCGCCTCAGGCTAAGAGATCACGCCTCCTCGTCCACCAGGGCCCCGGCGAACTGGGACTGGTACAGCCGGTGGTAGGCGCCGCGGGCCGCGATGAGCTCGTCGTGCGTGCCGTGCTCGACGATCGCACCGTGCTCCATCACCAGGATGAGGTCCGCGTCGCGGATGGTGGAGAGCCGGTGGGCGATGACGAAGGAGGTGCGCCCCTGGCGGAGGGTGGCCATCGCCCGCTGGAGCAGCCGCTCCGTGCGGGTGTCCACGGACGAGGTCGCCTCGTCGAGGATCAGCACCGACGGCTGCGCGACGAATGCACGCGCGATGGTGATCAGCTGCCGCTCGCCCGCCGACAGGTTCGCGGCGTCCTCCTCGAGCAGGGTGTCGTACCCGTGCGGGAGCGAGTGGACGAACCGGTCCACGTACGTGGCGCGGGCGGCCGCCAGCACCTCGTCGTCCGTCGCGGACTGGCGGCCGTACCGGATGTTCTCCCGGATGGTGCCGGCGAACAGCCACGTGTCCTGCAGCACCATGCCGGTGCGGGCGCGGGCGTCGTGCCGCGTCAGCGTGGCGATGTCCTGGCCGTCGACGAGGATGCGCCCGCCGTCCAGCTCGTAGAACCGCATGAGCAGGTTGACCAGCGTCGTCTTGCCGGCGCCGGTCGGGCCGACGATCGCCACCGTCTCGCCGGGGTGCACCCTGAACGACAGGTCCGTGATCAGCGGGTGCTCCGGGCTGTACGAGAACGCGACGTGCTCGAATTCGATGGTGCCGTTGCCCTCGACCGGCGCCGCGGCGTCGACGGGGTCGGGACTCTGCTCGTCCTGGTCGAGCAGGGCGAAGACGCGCTCCGCCGACGCGGTGCCGGACTGGACCACGGCGGCCATCCCGCCGAGCTGGGACAGCGGCTGGGAGAACATCTGGGCGTACTGGATGAACGCCTGCACGCTGCCCAGGAGCATCGAGCCGCCGGCGACCATCAGCCCGCCGAGCACCGCGATGCCGACGTAGGTCAGGTTGCCGACGAACGACATGCCCGGCCAGATGATCCCGGACAGGAACTGCGCCTTGAACGACGCCTGGTACAGCTCCTGGTTGTCGGCACGGAACCGGGCGTGGAACTCGCGCCGCCGGCCGAACACCTTGACCAGCGCGTGCCCGGAGAACGACTCCTCGACGCGGGCGTTGAGGCGCCCGACCTTCCGCCACTGCAACCCGAACGCCTTCTGCGACTTCGGGCCGATGATCCCGAAGATAACGCCCATCAACGGCAGGGACACCAGCGCGACCAGCGCGAGCTTCCAGGAGATCGAGAACATCATCACCAGGGTGCCGACCACCGTGAGGATCGCGGTCAGCGCCCCCGACAGCGACTGCTGCATGGTCTGCGTGATGTTGTCGATGTCGTTGGTCACGCGGGAGATC
>CAZBIO010000245.1:0-4156 GCA_964491965.1 uncultured Cellulomonas sp. | reverse complement strand
TCCCCGGTGCCCACCCCGCGCTCGTCGTGCGCACCGGACCCGTCGGGCTCGTCGCGCGGCTCGTCGCGCGTCTCGTCGTCCTGGCCGCGGTGCACCTGGACGTGGTCCGACTCGAGCGTCAGGCGCACCCGGTCGGCCAGCCGTAGCCGCTCGACGTACTCGTGCGGCAGCTGCAGCCGGCCCACCTTGTCGATGACGGTGAACTCCTCGGCGAGGTGGTGCTCGCTGCCACCGTTGCGCACCACCTCGGACGAGACGCGCCCGTCGCGGATCTGCACGGTGCGGGCGACGTGCTCGCTCACCGCGCGGTCGTGGGTGACGACCACCGTCGTCACGCCGAGCTCCCGGTTGACGGACCGGATCGCCTCGAACACCTCGGCCGAGGTCGCCTCGTCGAGCTGGCCGGTGGGCTCGTCGGCCAGCAGCACCTTCGGCGCGTTGGCGAGTGCGATCGCGATCGCGACGCGCTGCTGCTGGCCGCCGGACATCTGCTCGGGGCGGCGGTCCGCCAGCTCGCCGACGTCCAGAAGGTCGAGCAGCCGCTGCGCCTGCCGCGAGCGGTCCCTGCGCCGGCCGGCGAGCAGCATCGGCAGCTCGACGTTCTCGGCCGCGGACAGGTACGGCAGCAGGTTCTCGCCGGTCTGCTGCCAGACGAAGCCGACGGCCTCGCGCCGGTACGCCTCGCGGCCCTTGCGAGTCAGCGTGCCGAGGTCGCGGCCGGCCACCCGCACGTGCCCGGCGCTGGGGGAGTCCTGCGCGCCGAGGATCGCCAGCAGCGTCGACTTGCCGGAGCCCGAGGCGCCGACGATCGCGACCAGGTCGCCCTCGTCGACCCGCAGGTCGAGCCCCTGCAGTGCCTGCACCTCGATGCCGTCTCCCTGGTAGACGCGCCAGAGGTCCTCGCAGACGATCATCATGTCCGGTCCTCCCCGGCTCGCAGCACGACGGCGGCGCTGCGGCGCGCGGCCGCCCACGCCGAGACGACGACGGCCGCTCCCGCCACCACCAGCACGGCTCCCAGCGCAGCCGCCAGGCTGGGCCCGACGACGAGCGGCGGCTGCGCGTCGCCGCCCGTGAAGGGTCGCACGTCGATGCTCGCCAGCAGCAGCCGGGCGAGCGCGAAGCCCAGCGCGGTGCCGGCGACGACCCCGGCGGCGACGCTCGGCGTCGCCTCCCACAGCACCAGCCGCAGCTCGGCGCGCGGCGGCAGTCCCAGCGTCCGCAGCACCGCCACCACGCGGGTGCGCTCCGCGGTGCGGGCCGCCAGCGCCAGGGCGACGGCGAGCATCGCCGCGAGCAGGCCGGCGACGACGACCACGAGGATGCCGGTGCTCAGCGCCCGCGCGGTCGGTGCGGTGCGCAGCTGGTCCAGCCGCTCGTGCTCGGTGACCACGCTCGTGTCCGGGCCCGCTGCCTCGCGCACGGCGGCGGCGACCACGACCGGGTCAGCGTCGCCGGTCAGCGACAGGTAGGCGGCGGTGACGACGAAACGCACGTTGCTGCCCTCGAGCGAGCGGCGGTCGACGAGCATCCACGTCTGCGCCGTCGTCAGCCCGGGGGCGGCGGCCGCCTTCGACGTGACGGTCAGCGAGAGCCGTGGCGAGGTGGCGAGCTGTGCGGTCTCGCCGGTGCCGACCGGCAACGTCCCGGACAGCACGATGCTGCCGACCGGTGGCACGGCCACCGCGTCCGGGACACCCTGCTGCACCTGCGTCAGCTCCGGGTCGGCGGCGTACAGCGTGGTCACGACCCTGGTCTGGGCACCGGTCCACAGGCCGACCGACGGGGTCGCCGCGACCGTGGCGACCTGCGCCACGCCGGGGACCGCTCGCAGCGCCGCGACCTGCGCGTCGTCGAGACCGCCCAGCACGCGCACGTCGGCACCGACGTCGTGCCGGGCGGCGGTGGTGCGCGCCTCCGCGATCGTCGAGGTGAACAGCACGCCGAGCAGTGCGACCGCCGTGCCGGCGACCGTCGCGACCGACGCGATCACCGGCTGCGGCCGTCGCGCGGCCAGCGCGGCGCCCAGCGGGGTCACCAGGTCGTCCCGGTGGCGCAGCCGCGCCGCGAGCGGGCGCAGCAGCAGCGGCACCAGCCGGGCGCAGCCGAGCGCGACGACGACCGCGAGCAGCAGCGGCGCCGCGATCGCCAGCACGTCGCTGCTCGCGCCGCCGGCGGTGCCGCGACGCACCAGCTCCACCACGGCCGCGACGGCAAGCACCGCGACACCGACCTCGACGGCCACCCGCGGCGCGGACGCGGGGCGCGGCGTAGGGGAGGTGGTCGCCAGCGCGAGGACGGGGACCAGCCCGAGCACCGCCGGTGCCAGCCACCACCACGGGCCGACGGTCGCCGGCACCAGGGCACGGGCCAGCACGCCGCCGAGCGCCGCCGCGGGCAGGCAGACGACCGCGGCCTCGGCACCGAGCAGCGAGCGGTGCTGCGCGCGCGAGCCTCCGCGCAGCCCGGTCAGCAGGTGGGCCGCCCGGCGCGGCGCGACGACGACCTGCGCCGCGAGCGCCAGCAGCGCGAGCAGCACGCCCCCCGGCGCCGCGACCGCCAGCCCCAGCACGGACTGCGCGGCGCCGGCCCGGGCCAGCACCTCGTCGATGTGGGCGGGTACCTCCGAGGCGAAGCTCAGGGCGCGGCCCATGCCGAACGGCACGGCGGCGAGCTCGGTGCGGAGCTGCGCGGCGAGCCGGCCGGCGTCGGCCGCGTCGACCCGGTCGACCTGGAGCGGGAACCAGACCCGGCTCTCGGTCTGCTTGACGTTGCCTCCGGAGGCGGGGCCGATGCTCCACACGGTGCGCAGGCCCGCGGCGTCCGAGACCAGACCGCGCGCGGTGACGTTGATGCCGTTGGTGGTGTAGACGGTCGTCGGCCGCAGCAGCGTCGCCGCGTTCTGCCAGAAGTCGGAGCTCGGGTCGTCGGGCTCGAAGGTGCCGACGAGCGCGATCTCGAGCGGCTGGAGGCCGTCGGGTCCCTGGGTGGCGGTCGCTCGGACGTCGCCGACGTGCCACCGCATCGCGTCGGCCGACTCGACGGACATCGCGACCTCCAGCACGTACCGGGCGTCGGGGTCGTCCGGATCGCCGTCGACCGGCGGATCGTCGAGCGCCGGCACCCGACCCTCGACGATGCGGGCGTGGGCGAGCAGGTCCGGCGTGCTCGCCGGCTGCAGGCTCATCGAGTCGCGGTCGGTGACCGCGTCGTCGAACGTGGCGACGTCCCGCCAGGTCTGCCACATCTGCGCTCCGCCGAGCACGCCGCGGAGCGGCTCCGGCAGGGCGGCGCGCCCCTGCTCGAGGGCTGCCTCGACGTCACCCCAGGGATCCACGGACTCGTCGGGGACCTCGCCGTCGTGGACGCTGACGCCACCGGACTCGAGCGTGCCGAGACCGGGAACGGTGAGGCCGACCTCGCCGGGCGCGACGGCGGGGTCGACGAACGGGCTCGACGCCCCCGCCAGGTCGCGGCGCAGCTCGTCGGTCGTGGTGCGCGCCAGCCAGCGCGGCCACGCCATCGTCAGCGCGGACGTCAGTGCGACGACGAGCGCCAGCACCGCCCACCGGCCGCCGGACAGCCTCAGGTGGCGCAGCAGCAGTCGCGGCCAGGTCACGAGGCACCCCCGACGACGAGCCCGGCGGTGGCGAGCGCGGCCCCCACCCCGAGACCGCACGCGACGACGAGCCCGGCGACCAGCGAGGTGGCTGTCCGGTCCCGCGACGCCTGGGCCGCCACCGGACGTCCGGCCAGCACGTCCGCCACCACGGTCACCACGCCCGCTGCCAGCGCACCGCCGGCCGCAGCCACCCATGCGGCGCGCAGCGCCGGCTCGTCGGCCCGCAGCGCGTAGCAGGTGGCGCCCCCGAGGAGCGCGGCGACGACGGGTAGCAACCACGCTCGGTGCACGCCGGCTCGCCCGTCCCCCGCGCGCCTCGCGACGAGCCCGGCGAGCACCCCTGCGCAGACCAGCAGCAGCATCGGCGCGGCCTGACCGGCGGCGTCGGGCTCGTCGGACACCCGCACCAGGCGCCACAGCGCCAGCCCGGTGCCGACGACGAGCAGCGCGACGAGTGCCGCGACGGCCGCACCCCGGCGGCGCGAGGCGTCGACCGGCAGCCTCCGCAGCCCGGTCGCCAGTGCCGCGACGGCG
>CAZBIO010000244.1:0-3803 GCA_964491965.1 uncultured Cellulomonas sp. | reverse complement strand
GGCGCACTGGACGCCCGCGCCAGACGCACCAGCTCGACCCTGTCGACATCGCCGATCACCAACCCCGGGGCAGGACGATTCGCCATGCCCCATGATCCCAACCCAACAACCGTCAATCAACTAACCACGCAGGGCACTAGGAGCCGCGCTCATCGTCCGTCCGAGGTCGGCTCGGACGTCGGCTCGTCGGGCGACTGCCCGGCCTGGTGGGCGACGACGACGGTGGTGTCCAGGGCCACGCCGTCGAGCACCACCGTGCCCTGGCCCTGCCCGACGATGGTCACCGATACGGGGGTTCCATCGGGCAAGACGACGTAAGGGTCACCCTCTGCCGTGAACCACACGGCCGCAGCCGGCACCCCGGGACCCGTCACCTCGGGGACGAGAACCTGCCTGGCCGGGTAGACGGCGTCTCGCTGATCGAGGGGTACCTCGTCGCATCGGTCCGCGCACACCGACGTCCCGTCCGCCCGAGTAAGGGTCCAGATCGTGTGTCCTGACAGGTCGTCACGAGAACCGGCAACCACTGTCTCCACGACCTCATCCCCGAAAGACACCTCGATCGGACGGGACGAGTCGACCGCGACCTCCGAAGGGATCGTGGCGACGAACTCCGGGTCACCGTCGAGGACGGACAGCACGACGTCGCCGGGAACGAGGCGTGCACCGATGTCAACCTCGTCGGCGACTTGAACACGTGCGGGAAGCCGCGCCGCGAACACGATGTCGCCTGCGCGCACAACGCCGTCCTTCTCGATCCCGAGGCCCCCCTGCCACGCACGCACGGCGCGCGTCGTGTCCGGCCCGAAGATCCCGTCGGCGGGCCCCGCGAGGAACCCGGTGTCCCCGAGGAACTGCTGCAGCTGGGTGACGTCGGCACCATGAGAGCCCTGTGACAGATCGCGGAATGCGGGCACGCTCCCGACAGCGGCCACCACGGGCCGCAGGTCCACCGTGTACACGCGGTCCCCGACATCGACCGTCGCGCCATCGCTGACATCCAGCGAGGTCAGCACGCCCGACGCGGCCCCGACGCCGAAAGGCCGCGCCGCCCACGCCGCCGAGACGGCGACCGGCAAGGATCTGCCCACCGTCATCTCGGCAACTCTGACCGTTGCCGGCACGTCCGTCGCCTCGTCGACGGGAGGCGGGGTGAAGGTCCACCTCCCGAACAAGGTCCCGAATCCCCCGGCAAGCACCAGTGCGAGCACCCATGGCAGCAGGCCGAGCCGCCGACGTCGAGCCACTATCTCTGGTGACTCGACGCGGGTTGCGACATCCGGGGACGACTGCGTCATCCGTCACCGTCGGTCGGCGCCTCGATGTAATAGCTCGGTCCACTCTGCGGGCACGCCGCCATCAACGACCGTAGTTCGTCCTGGGAGATCGGTGTTCCCGATGTGCCAGCGAACATTGCCGAATACGGATTCCAGGCCGTACTCGGTTCCGAGTCCTTCCACGTCTCCGCGCTCGGTGCTTCGGGAACGTCGTAGCCGTGAGCCGCGATACACGCTCGCAGTTCGAGCAACCGTTGGTATGACGCGTCGTCGAACGTCTGGGAAGCCCGGTGATCGGGAAGCGGGACTCGCGCATTGCAGTCTGCCGATGCGGTTTCGAGAACGTCAGCAACGCCGGGCGGCATCTGCCCGCTGTCGTCAGCCAGGTTCACGAACCCGACGCCGCCGCCACCGATACTGCGAGCAGCTTCGAGGCCGTACTCGGCGTAGCAGCTGATCATCGCGGACTGATAGGCCTCGTCCTGCTCCCGAACCTGCGCCATCCACCCCGGCTCGTCCCACCCGGGTGCGGCCTGATCGCCACTGCCGGGCGCAGCGCACCCCGTCAAGGCCACTGCCCCTAAGACGACTGCGAGTGCACGAAAATGCCGACCGGCGCGGAATCGGCCCATGCTCACGTTCCGCAGAAGCCGCTGCCCGACGTTGCCCCGGTGCCTGTTACGGACCAACTCCCGGAGTAGGTTGAACCGCGAACGACGATGCTATAGCCCTTAGCGCTCGTGCTGTCCGTGAAGGAGTCCCACGAACCCGCCGAAGCCGGTCCGGCGACTGTCAGACCACCGATCGTGAGCAATGCGGTACATCCGACAACGATTAGCCGACGAAGTGGTGTGCGCATGCAAGCCCCCCGGTCATGCGGGCAACGGCGCCCGCGAGACGCATCGTGGCACACGGTCCGTGGCAGCACAATGGAAGCCTCATCGAACTTCCGTGAAATGACGGCCCAGCCACCGGAGCGGGTGAACTTCCGTCCGCCAACGCCCGCGCCTCACCAATCCGCGGTGGCCGTCCGATTCATCCCCTAACATCGCCCTTCGTCGAGTCGTGGAAGCACGAAGGCTGGCGAAGATGCAGGTCAACGGTGGATTACCCGCTGAGCGCCAACGCCGGGCGGCGCTGCCCAGCGTCGCGAAGCGGATGCGCAATCGGCTGGGGAGGACCCAGCGGCGGATCGCAACGGCGGCGTTGCGTGAACCCTCGTTCAACTACAAGAACCTGGAGGCGCGGCGGGAGCGGCGACTGATGCGCGAGCTCGGCTGCCAGGATCCCGCGTTCGAGGTGAACGCCAAGGACGACATGCACGCCTGGGCGGTGCGACTCGGTCTGCGAACGCCTCAGCTCGTGGCGGTCCACGACGACGTCCGTCACCTCAACTGGGGTGCGCTCCCGGACCGGTTCGTCCTCAAACCGACGCGCGGAACCGTGAGCACCGGCGTGTACCTCCTGGTCCGGGACGGCGACGGCTGGCGTGACCTGCTCTCTCGTCGGGTGCTGTGCGCGGCCGACATCGGCCGGGAGATCGCCGAGCTGGTCGAGCTCGAGAGGATCTCCGCTTCATTCTTGGTCGAGGAACTGGTCGAGGACCCGCGATTCCCCGGCGAGCAGCCCGTGGACTACAAGGTGTGGACCTTCTTCGGGCGGGTCGGACTCATCGAGGCCAAGTTCCATGGCTCCGACCAGCGCGGGCGTCCCGCCACGACCTGGCGCCACTTCGATGCCTGCTGGAACGACCTGGGGAACCTGTTCAACGAGGAGTACAACGACTCCGTCCCCACACCTCTGCACGCGCCGGAGCTGCTCGACCTGGCGCGGCGTGCCAGCGCGGCCATTCCTCGGCCTTTCCTGCGCGTGGACCTGCTGGACTCCGCGGAAGGCCCCGTCCTGGGGGAGATCACGCCAGAACCGGGTGGGGACATGTCCCTTCCGCCCCGGCTCGACCACGTCCTTGGCCGCTACTGGGAGGACGCGGAGGCCAGGCTCAAGGTCCGCGCGGCGAGGGCGGGCATGTTGTCGCCGATGGACCAGCCCCAGAGCGAGGCATGGGTGGGTCAGGACGGTGCCCTCGGCGTCCCACATCGCTGAAGGCATGGCCCAGCCGACGCGATCGGGAATGGTCACGCTTTGCCCACGGTCGCCCCAGACGAGCGAGTGCCGACCGGAGGGACTCATATGACGGCCACGACCGCCTACGCCACCGGATGGGACGACCCGCGCGAGCTGACCGACATCGGCGTGCTGCTGGCGAACGGCCGCCTGGCTCCCCGCCGGTTCGCCAGCAGGGCCGAGGCCGCGGCCTGGGCGGATACGGAAGCCGGCGAACAGGTGGTCGAGCTCAACACCGTCTGCGAGTGCGACCTCTGATCCGCCCCACGCGATCGCGGCTCCGGATATGGTCCCGCGTGTGCTCACCGCGCTTCGACGGTCGATCTGGACTCTCATCCTGCGTGCGGGCGCATTCGTCGAGGATGCGCGCTGGATTGTCCTGAGCGTCGTTCTGGCGGTCGT
>CAZBIO010000243.1:0-10253 GCA_964491965.1 uncultured Cellulomonas sp. | reverse complement strand
CACGGGGTGCACCGAAGACGGGCGCGGGCGCGGCAGCCTCGGCGGCGCGCGCCTCGTCGTCACCGGCCCGGCGCGCGGTGCAGCAGCTGGTCCGCACGGCCGACCGGCCCGTCGCCCTCGGAGCCGCCGCCCAGGCGGCGCAGCAGGCGGACCCCAGCCTGGCGGGGTCCGGCTGGAACGGCGCCCGCACGTTCGCGGCCTGGCTGGCGCGGGAGCTCCCCGGGCTCGGCGCGACGACGAAGACGCCGGGCTACGTCTGGGACCCGAAGCGGTTCGACGAGGCCGACCTCCCCGGCGCCGCCGCCGCGGCCACCACGGACCTGCAGCGCCAGGTGGCCGCGGTGACCGACGTGCCGGGGCTGACGCAGGCGGACTACCGGACGCTGTTGGAGTGCCTCGCCGACGACGTCACCACCCACGACTTCGACCGCATCGAGACCGCCCGCCGCGTCCGCGAGGCCTGCCAGAAGGCGGGCGCGGCCGTGGGGCGCGCTTCAGTGAACTTCGTCATCGGCGGGCTCCTCTACGCGGGCGCGACGCTCGGCGGCACGACCCAGGCCACGAAGCTCGCCGCGGCGTGGGCGGCCAACGTCGTCGGGCTCTGCCGGGGCGCCCGGATGGAGCTGAGCAAGGACGACGAACGCGCCATCCGCGCGTGGGTCGGCGGCGGACTGGTCTAGCGGCGGGCTGGTCTAGGGGCGCCGCCGGAAACCGGCCCCGCTGGGACGGGTCCGCCCAGGACGCGCGCCGCTCAGGCCTGGCGCTCCGCGGCGGCGAACGCCGCGGGGGTGGCGACCGGGGCAGCAGCCGGCGCCGCGGCCGCCGCCTTGACGCGCCGCAGGCGACTCTCGGCCTGGAGCACCAGCTCGCCGGGGTCCGAGCCGCCCGCCACCGACCAGACGACGGACGAGTACAGCCAGGGCCACGCCGACGCCGGGATCCCGCCCGACGGCGCCGCGAGCGCCGCGACGATCCGCTGCCGGAGGCCGTCGGCCGCCGCCGAGGCCTGGAGGTCGGCCACCGGGGCGAGCGTCGCGAGCACGGCGAACCGGTCGCCGTCCACGCGCCCGGCCTCGCAGTCCTCCGGCATCGCCGCGACGATGCGGCCCGCCAGCTCGACGAGCACGGCGTCGCCGGCCGCCAGGCCGTAGCGCGCGTTGATCCCCACCATGTCGTGGACGTCGAGGAGCACCACGGCCACCCGGGCGACGGTCCGCGCCGCCAGCTCGCAGCGGCGGGCGAGGGAGCGCCAGGTGGCGAGGCGGCCCGGCAGGCGCGTCAGCGGGTCGTGGACCGCCGGCTCCGCCAGCGAGCCGACGAGCGCGGCGACGACGTCGGCCGGGCTGACGGTCCCCCAGCGGTCGCCGCGCACCAGCACCTCGTCGTACCGGCGCTCGGCCGCGCGATCCATGGCGCGCATCCCGAGACCGGCGACCGGCGTCTCCGCGGCGACGACGAGCGGCGCCCAGTCGGCGATGTCGCCGACCACTCCGCGCTTCGCCTCGGAACGGCCCGCCCCCAGGCGACCGGACATCGCGGCACCGAAGCGGGCCCGCGTGATGAGGCCCATGCGATCGTCGTCGTCCCGCACCGCGACGCAGGCGAGGTCCGGGTCGCGGAAGAAGACCTCGAGGTCGGCGACCGGGACGGCCGCGCCGAGCACGCGCACCGGCCGCGCCAGGTCGGCCGCGACGCCACCGCGGGGATGAGCCGGGGTCGTCGAGCGCGTGCTGAGGACCCTGGGCTCGTCGTGCATACCCATGTCTCGGCACGCGAGAGCGTTCGCTGGAGCGCTGGGCGCGGGTTCGCTGTGCCCGTTTCCTTCGGGCGAGCGTCCGCTCACTCGGCCGCCAGGAACTCCTCGACGAGTGCGGCCAGCTCGCGCGGGTGGGTGAGCGGCAGCATGTGGCCGGCGCGCGGCACGGTTGCCCGACGAGCGTTCGGCAGGCTGTCGGCGATCAGGCGCGTGTGCTCGGGGCGCACGACGTCCCGGTCGCCGGCGACGACGAGCACCGGGATCTCGACGCGCGCCAGGTCCGCGGCGACGATGCGCGGCTCGTCGGCCATGAGCGCCCAGCGCTCGGCCGCTCGTCGGGCCGCCGGGACGGCCCTGCCGGCGACGCGCAGCCCCGCCCGGACCGTCCTGATCTGGGCGAGCGTGCCGGGCCGCAGCCCGCCCGGGACCAGGTTCGCGCCGACGACGACGAGTCGGCCGGCGCGGCCCGGGTGCCGCAGCGTCAGCTCGAGGGCGACGTTGCCGCCGTCGGAGAAGCCGAGGACGTCGACGCCGGCCAATCCCAGCGTGCCGAGCGCCTCGGCGACGTCGTCGGCCATCCGGGCGATCGTCAGCGGCCCGTCGCCGCGGGGGCTGCCGCCGTGCCCGCGGGAGTCGAGGGCCACCAGGCGGTGGCGCGGCGCCAGCACCGGCAGCATCCGGTCGAAGACCCGGTGCGACTCGCCGTTGCCGTGCAGCAGGACGAGCGGCGGGCCGTCGCCCGCCTCGACGCACCACAGCGGCCCGGCCATGCGACCCATGGGCGGAACCCTAGGACCCGCGCCTCAGCCGACGACCCGGCGGACCATCGGCAGGCGCGAGCGGGTGAAGAGCCAGGCGCCCGCCATCGTCAAGAGCGGGACGCCGACAACCACCGCAGCGAGCCACGACCACGGCACGACGGTCGCCCACGTCGGGTCGATCAGCTCGCCGCCCATCCGCTTCATGGTGACGAGCACGCGGCCGAGGATCAGGCCGGTCGCCGCCCCGAGGACCGTCCCGGTGACGACGAGCACCCCGGCCTGGGCCGCCGCGATGCCTCGCCGTGTGCGTGGAGCGGCGCCGACGGCGCCGAGCGTGGCAAGGTCGGGCCGCGACTCAGCCGCCGACAGCGCCACGGCCAGCGTCGTGGCGCCGATCCCGACGACGAACGCGGCGGCGATGAGGATCCAAAGCAGGTAGGTCATCGGGGCCGGGGGTCGCTGCACGTACACCCCCGGCTGCCACACGCGCCCGTCGAGTGCATCGCCCGCGGCGGCGATCTGCTCGTCGGTCGGCATCGTGGTGGTGGTCGCCACCAGCCCGGCGACTCGCGTCGTCAGGCCGAGCGGCTCGACCGCGTTCGGCGGCAGCACCAGACTCAGCTGGTCGTAGTTGTCCAGGTCGGCCACCACCGCGGGCAAGTCGACGCCGGCGAGCGTCGTCTGCGTCTGCCCGTCCGTCCACTGGCGCACCTCCACGCGGACGGTGCCGTCGGGCTGCAGGTCGTGCTCGGAGCGCACCACGGCCTGGCCGGCGGCGAGCGCGTCGGCGGCGCGGGCTGCCTCAGGCGTGCCGAGCAGCCGGATCGCCGTCCCGTCGTCGACGAGCCAGCGCGTGTAGCTGAGGGGATCTGACCAGATCACCGCGCCGCTGCGGTCGACGACGCACCGGGTGTCGACGTGCGTCAGCCGGCCGGGCCGGCCCGGGTCGCCGGTCCACAGCGGGCACTCCTGGTCCGTCGCGCGCACGGCCTCGATGCTCAGGCCCATCGACGTGGTCCCGGCGCCATCCCCCGAGACGGTCACCGGACCCGCTTGGGCCGGCGTCCCGTCGTCCTTCCGCGGTGGCACCGGCTCGCGCTGTGGCACCGCGAGGTGGACCACCGCGACGTCTGCGACGGGCAGGGTGGCCCGCACCGCGTCCTCGGCCGCGGCGACCTCCGCGGCGCTCCGCTCCGCCGTACCCGGCTCAATCCAGCCCGCGCCCACGGCGACCGTCCCCGGCGCGCCGATCGTCTCCCGCGACTCCTCGACGTGGCGGTCGTTGGAGGCAACGAAGACGAGCGCAGCGCTGACGCCGGCGATCGCGGCGAGGACCGCCGCCAGTGCCGGGGCCGTGCGGCCCCGCTGCCGCGCGGCATCCCGGACGGCGAACCTACCTGCTGGACCCAGGCGCGGTGCGAGTCGCGAGACGAACGAGACGATCCCGCCCGACGCGAGCACCACGCCGAGCTGCACCGCGACGATGCCCCCGACGAAGACCACGGGCAGGCGAGTCGTCGCCCCGACGAGCGCCACGACGATCCCGAGCCCGGCCGTCACGACGCCGGCCGCCGGCACCGCCGGATGCGGCGCCGCCTCGGCCCGTCGCCCGGCCAGCGCGGCGACGACGTCCACCCGCGAGGCTCGCCGCGCGGGGGTCGCGGCAGCCAGGGTTCCGATGGCCGTGCCGAGCACGACGAGGCCCGGCACCAGCGGCCACGGCACGCGCACGTCCGGCAGCGCGGACGACCCCCGGAGCGTCGCGATCCACGAGACGAGGGCGGCGATCGCGATGCCGCCGACGACTCCCGCGACCGACGCCCCGAGGCTCGTGACCAGGCCGTTCGCCAGCACGACGCGCCGCATCGCCTTCCGGTCCGCGCCCGTGGCGGCGACGAGCGCCAGTTGTCGTTGGCTCCGGCGCGCGCCGACGGCGAACGCCGGACCGATCATCAGCGCCGCCTCGACCAGCGCGATCGCCGCCACCCCGGCCGCGACGCCGATCGTCGCCATGCTCGGCCCCAGGTCCGTCGAGACGAGCTCTGCCGGCATCGGTGGCGGGTCGAGGATCACCGCACGGCTGGTCACCAGCGAGCCCAGGCCGTTGATCGCCCGGACGTCCTCCCACGTCACGGGCGCGTCGCCGACGACATACCACTCAGGGTATGGCCCCAGCTCGCCGAAGCCCTGCGCACCGCGAGCGTCCGGCGGCTCATCGAGAACCGTGCCCCGCAGGGCGACGACCTCCGGGCCCGAGGGCCAGTTCCGAAGGAGACCACTGACCCGGACGGCGACCGGCTCAGCCTCGCCAGCCGTCACCGTCACCTCGTCACCGACCCGCGCACCGAGCTGGCCGGCGAGCCGTGCAGACAGTGCCACCTCGTCGACTCGGCCCGGCAGCGCGCCGGCCGCAACGGGCGCGACAAGTACATCCGCGATGCCGTCCGCCGGGTACTCCTCGACCTGCGCGTCGTCGTGCAGCACCACGTCGCCATGGGCCAGGTCAGCGAAAGCGATCGTGCCGCGCACGAGTCGACTGCCGGCGGGGGTCACGCCACCGAGCTGGGCCTCGTAGTCGTCGAGCGACGGGGCCTCGTCGGTGTCCTCGCCCGAGTAACTCGCCGTCGACCTGTCAGGCGCCTGGAGAACTCCACGCGCCCAGAAGGCGTCGATCTTCGCCTGAACGCCCGCGGCGAGCTCCCACGTCATCCGCCGCTCCGGCGTGACGTTCGTCGACTGGATCAGCGTCCCGCCGCCGGCGCCGACCAGCACCGGCAGCCCGATCATCGCGGCGACGAGCGCGGTGCGCCCCCTGGCCCGCACCGCATCCCGCCGCGCTATCCGCGCCGCCACCCGCCACGACGCCGTCCACCTCGACATCGCCGTCACACCCGGTGACGCGGGGCTGTGGCCAGCAACGACTCCGGCCCGTCCGGGTCGCCGGTCGAGTCCACGACCAGCCCGTCGCGCAGGAAGATCGTGCGATCCGCCCACGCGGCGAACCGCGGCTCGTGCGTGACGAGCAGCCCGGCCGCACCGCCGTCCACGCGGGCACGCAGCAACCGCATGACGTCCTCGCCGGTCGCCGAGTCCAGCGCCCCGGTGGGCTCGTCGGCCAGCACGAGTCGCCGCGGCCCGACGAGCGCGCGGGCGATCGCGACGCGCTGCTGCTGGCCGCCGGACATCTCGTCGGGGAACCGGTCGCCCAGGCCTTCGAGCCCCACCTCCGCGAGGGCGGCCAGCGCCTCCCGGCGCGCCGTGCGGGCCGACAGCCCGTCGAGCTCACGCGGCAGCGACACGTTCTCCGCGGCGGTCAGCGCCGGGATGAGGTTGAAGTCCTGGAACACGTACCCGACGCTGCGCCGCCGCAGTCGCGCACGCGCCGCCTGGTCCAGCCCGACGAGCTCCGAGCCGGCCAGCGTCACCGAGCCGGCCGTCGGGGTGTCGAGCCCGCCGGCGATGTTGAGCAGCGTCGACTTGCCCGAGCCGGACGCACCCATCACCGCGACCAGCTCGCCCAGCCGCACCTCCAGGTCGACGCCGCGCAGCGCGTGCACCAGGTTCACGTCGTGCCCGTGGTCACGGCTCACCCCGCGCAGGGTCAGGAGCACCGGGCCGGGCGCGTTCATCGCGAGCTCCGCTCGGCGGGCACGGCCTCGTCGGACGCCACCGCGTCCGGCGCCCGGCCGGCCTCGGTCGTCGCGCCCTCGTCGGGCCCCACGCCCGACGAGCCCGCGCGCGGCCCCTGCGCCCCACCCGACCCCGCCGCCCGGGCCCCGCGCGCCTCGACGTGGTCGAGCCCGCGCACCTCGGCCTCGGCGGCGAACCCCAGGTTGTCGAGCACCAGCGACCACGCGAGGTCGTCGGAGGCGACGTTCTGCTTGAGCCGTGTGTACTCGTGCATCGCGCGCATCGTGGCCGTGCGCTGACGCAGCACCACGTCCCGCACGTCGACGCCGGGCGACGTCACCGCGAGCGCCAGCTTGATGACCAGCTCGTCGCGCGCCGGCTCGCCGCGGTCCACCGGCGTGCTCCACCACTGCTGCACCTCGGCGCGCCCCGCCGCGGTGAGCCGGAACCGCTCGACCTCACGGTCCCCGGCGCCGCCATCTCGGCGGTCGCCCCCGTCGTCGGAGCGGTCGGGAACCGGCTCGACGAGCCCGTCGCGGACCAGTCGCTGGACCGTCGTGTAGACCTGCCCGATGTTCAGCGGCCACGTGCCGCCGGTGCGCGCCTCGAACTCCTGGCGCAGCTGGTAGCCGTGCATCGGCCGCTCCGCGAGCAGCGCGAGCAACCCCTGACGAACGGACACGATGCCCCCTGACGATCTGTACTTACCGAGTAACCATGCGCGACATTACTCGGTAAGCACGCTTCGTCAAGGGGACGGTGCCGTGTGGGCGCGGCAACCCTCCGCGCGGTCAGGCGGTACGACGCAGCTCGACGAGCACCTCGTCGTGCGGGGTCTGGGGAAACATGTCGAGCAGCCGGCCCCGCACCGGGCGCAGCGACGGCATCGCGGCCAGGTCCGCCGCCAGGCTCTCGACGTTGCACGACGAGTAGAGGACCCGCGGCACGCCCGACGACTCCAGCCATCCCGCGAGCGTCGCGCCGATCCCGCGTCGCGGCGGGTTGACCACGACGACGTCCGGCAGGTCCGCGGACGACGAGCCCGCGGCGAACTCGGTCGCGTCGCCGGCGACGAACCGAACGTCCACGCCGGCCGCCTGCGCCGAGAGGCACGCACCGGCCACGGCCGCCTCGCTCGTCTCGACGCCGAGCACTCGCGTCACACCGGACGTCGCCGCGTGGAGCGCGAAGCCCCCGACCCCGCAGTAGAGGTCCCAGAGGGACTCGGCGGGCTCGTCGGACAGCCACGACGACGCCTCGCGGTAGAGGCGGGCGGCGACCGCGGTGTTCGTCTGGAAGAAGCCCTGCGGCCGCAGCCACAGGTCGATGTCGTTGAGCGTCATGCGCAGGGCGTCGGCGTCGGTGAGCGGGATCTCGCGCTCCCCCTCGAGCACCGCGGCGTGGGCGGGCAGCACGTTGACGGAGGCGACGGCGACGTGCGGTAGGTCGGCGAGCAGCGACGGCAAGTGCTTGCGGATGCGGGCGAGCGCCTCGGTGGAGCGCAGGACGAACCGCACCATGAGCTCGCCGTCGGGCGAGACGGTCACCAGCAGGTGCTTGAGCTCGCCGGAGCGCTCGGGCACCGAGTACGGCACCAGCGAGGCGCGCGTCACGAAGGCCGCGAGCGCGGGGAAGGATGCCGCCAGCTCGGGCTCGTAGAGCAGGCAGTCCTGGAGGTCGACCCCGCGGTGGTCGGCGTCGAGGATACCGAGCGTCGGGTCATCGACGGTCCCGCCGACGACGAGCTTCGCCTTGTTCCGGTAGCCCGCCTCGCGGCTGGCCGCCGGCGGCTCCCACGCGACGTCGCCGAAGGGGGCCAGCAGCGCCGCCGCGCGCGCGGCCTTGCCCGCGAGCTGCTCGTCGTACGGCGACGCGAGCAGCGTGCACGAGGCGCAGCGACCGGCCTCGAACGCGGGGCAGAACACCCGACGAGGGTACGGGGGCGAGTGTCGGAGACGTGACGCAGCATGGAGCCATGGCACTGACCTTCACCGGCGTCGTCGTCGACTGCGCCGACCCCGCAACGGTGGCCGACTTCTGGCAGGCCGCCCTCGGGTGGACCGGACGCAGCGACGGCTCCCGCGGGGAGGTGATCATCGAGCCGCAGGAGGGCGAGACCCTGTACGGGCCACCGTCGATCGTGTTCCAGCCGGTTCCCGAGGCGAAGTCGGTCAAGAACCGCGTCCACCTCGACTTCCACTCCCCCGACCAGGCGGCGGACGTCGCGCGGCTCGAGGGGCTCGGCGCGCGGCGGATCGACGTCGGCCAACCGCCGGACGCCACGTTCGTCGTGATGGCGGACGTCGAGGGCAACGAGTTCTGCCTCCTCGCCGAGTGGTGACCCCTCGCCGAGTGCACCCGAAACCCGTCGAGTGCGCCCGCAACTTCGGTGGCACTCGGTGAGTTTCGGTGGCACTCGGCGAAGAGGGTGGGCGCGCGGGCGGCGGTCGGTAGCGTCGGCGCCGTGCGACTGACCCAGTGGGTGATGGAGCAGGACGAGCGCCGGGCCCTCGCGCGGCTTCGTCGGGCGCTGCCGGCGGCGCCGCACCGGGCGGAGCTCGACGCGATCGTCGCGCGGACGCTGGGACTGCACACGCACGACGAGCAGTGGCTGGCGGTCCTCGCGCTCCTCGACGGCCGTGCGGCCGACCTCGCGACCGGCGAGGGCAAGACGCTCGTCGGCGCGCTGGCCGCGATCGTCGAGGCCCGGCGCGGGCGCCGGACGCATGTCGCGACCGTCAACGACTACCTCGCCGGCCGCGACGCCGACTGGATGCGCCCCGTCTACGAGGCCGCCCGCGTCACGGTCGCCGCCGTTACCTCGACCATGTCGCCGGCCGAGCGCCGCGCCGCCTTCCGCGCGGACGTCGTCTACGCGCCGCGGACCGAGGGGGGCTTCGACCTGCTGCGCGACGGCCTGGCCGAGCGCCCCGCAGACCGCGTGCTCGACGGCCTCGACCACCTGATCGTCGACGAGGTCGACTGCCTGCTCGTCGACCAGGCACGTATCCCGCTGGTCATCGCGGGCGCCTGGGGCGAGCGCGACGGCGAGCTGGCGGTGCGCGCGGCCGAGGTGGTCGAGGCGCTGACGCCCGGCGCCGACTTCCAGTCCGACGAAGGTCGCACGGCGGCATGGCTCACGGACCGCGGCACGGACCGCGTCGAGCGGGCGTTCGGCGGCCGCTCGCTGTACGACGAGGCCGGCGCCGCCACGCTCACCGCGGTGAACCTCGCGCTGCACGCCCGCGCGCTCGTCGCGCGGGACGTCGACTACCTCGTCGTCGACGGCGCCGTGAAGCTGGTCGACACCTCACGTGGACGCGTCGCCCACCTGCGGCGATGGCCGGACGGGCTGCAGGAGGCAGTCGAGGTCCGCGAGCGCCTGGCGCGCTCGGAGGCCGGCGTGGTGCTCGACCAGACGACGGTCCCGGCGCTGACGCTCGCCTACCGCTCGGTGGTGGGGATGAGCGGTACGGCGGCCGGCGCGCGCGAGGAGCTCGACTCGCTGTACCGCCTCCAGGTGGTCCGCATCCCGCCGCACCGGCGGGTCGTCCGCGTCGACGAGAAGGTCCGCGTCTTCGCGGGCGGGGCGGTGGCCGACGAGGCCGTGGTGCGACGCACCGCCGAGGCCCACCGCGCGGGGCGGCCCGTGCTCGTGGGGACGCAGTCCGTCGCGGAGTCCGAGGCGCTGGCCGCCCGGCTCGAGGCGGCAGGCATCGGACACGTGGTGCTCAACGCCCGCAACGACGCGGCGGAGGCCGCCCTCGTCGCGCGGGCCGGCGAACGCGGCGCGGTGACCGTCTCGACGCAGATGGCGGGCCGCGGCACCGACATCCGGCTCGGCATCGGCGCCGCGGAGCGCGGCGGGCTGCTGGTGCTGGCCCGCGGCCTCTACCCGTCGCGCCGGCTCGACGACCAGCTGCGTGGCCGCTCGGGCCGGCAGGGCGATCCCGGCGGCTCGGCCGTGTACGCGGCGCTGGACGACGGCCTGGTCGCCGCCGGTGCCGACGACGCGGCGGCGTGGGCCTCGTCGGGCCCGGACGACGGCGAGGTCCCGGGGCGCGGCCCGCGCACCCGGGTGGAGCACGCGCAGCGGGTCGCGGAGG
>CAZBIO010000242.1:0-4021 GCA_964491965.1 uncultured Cellulomonas sp. | reverse complement strand
GCTCGCGGCCGAGGCGGTGACGCTCGCCTACGGCGAGCGCGTCGTCGTCGAGTCGCTCGACCTGGCCGTGGAGCCGGGCCGCATCACGTCGATCGTCGGGGCCAACGGCTGCGGCAAGTCGACGCTGCTGCGGGCGCTCGCCCGCCTCATCGCGCCGCGGTCCGGCCAGGTGTTGCTCGACGGCGTGGCGCTGTCCCGCCGGGGACCCAAGGAGGTCGCCCGCGTGCTGGGGCTGCTGCCGCAGAACCCGGTCGCACCGGAGGGGATCGCGGTGGCGGACCTCGTCGGGCGCGGGCGGCACCCGCACCAGCGACTGCTGGCGCGATGGAGCCCCCGGGACTACGAGGCGGTCGCGTCCGCCCTCGCGGCCACCGGTGTGGCGGACCTCGCGGACCGGGCGGTCGACGAGCTGTCCGGCGGCCAGCGCCAGCGGGTGTGGCTCGCGATGGCGCTGGCGCAGGAGACGGACGTGCTGCTGCTCGACGAGCCGACGACGTTCCTCGACGTCGCGCACCAGGTCGAGGTGCTCGACCTGCTCACCGACCTCAACCGCGACCGCGGCACGACGATCGTCATGGTGCTGCACGACCTCAACCTCGCCGCCCGGTACTCCGACCTGCTCATCGCGATGCGGGGCGGGGCGATCCACGCGGTAGGGGCGCCCGACGAGGTGGTGACGCCCGCGATGGTGCGCGAGGTGTTCGGGCTCGAGAGCCGGGTGGTTGCCGACCCGGTGTCGGGCGCGCCCGTGGTGCTGCCGATCGGCAGGCACCATGTCCGGTGACGCCGCCGACTCTGCTGGCGCGACCGGCTCCTCGCCGTTCGTCGTCGCGCGGGCGTGTGTCCGGGCGGTCGACCGGGTGTCGCCGACGTTCGTGCGCGTGACCTTCGGCGGCGACGGTCTCGACGCCCTCGGGGACGTGGGCCGGGTGTTCGACCAGCGGATCAAGCTGGTGTTCCCGTCCGCCTCGGGGACCGTCCCCGATCTTGCCGGGGAGGCCGACTGGTACGCCGCGTGGCTCGACCTGCCCTTGGCCTCGCGGGGACCGATGCGCACGTACTCGATCCGGGAGCTGCGCGTCGGTCCCGACGGGACGCAGGTGGTGGTCGACTTCGTCCTGCACCTGCGGCCCGGCCTGACGGGCCCGGCGGCGCGGTGGGCCGACGGCGCCCGACCGGGCGACGAGCTGCTGCTCGTCGGGCCGCGGCGTGGCCGCTCCGAGGGCTCGGGCATCGAGTACGCGCCCGGCGCGGCGGGGACGGTGATGCTCGTCGGCGACGAGACCGCGGCGCCCGCGATCGCGCGGATCCTCGAGGACTGCCCGCGCGGTGTCCGGGGCGCCGCGCTCATCGAGGTGCCGGTGGGCGAGGACGCGCTGCCGATCGCGGCACCGGCCGGTGTCGACGTGCGGTGGCTGCCGCGCGACGGGCGTCCCCACGGGGCGGTGCTGCTGCCGACGGTGCTGGGGTACCTCGACGCGGGTCATCTCGGCGCCAGCCATCTCGTCGCGGGCGGCGGCGACCCGGGCAACGGCACCGCTGGCGCCGCCGGGGGCATCCCTGACGACGAGACCGACGAGCTGCTCTGGGAGACGCCGCGGTACTCCGGGCTCGGCGAGCCGCTCGCGCCGCGGGACAACGTGTCCGACCGCTACTTCTGGATCGCGGGGGAGAGCGGCGTGGTGACCACCCTGCGGCGCCAGTTGGTCTCGGGCCTCGGCGTCGGCCGGGCGCAGGTGGCGTTCATGGGCTACTGGCGCAAGGGCGTCGCGATGCGCGCGTGACGCCCCGGCGACGAGGCGCGCGGGTGACGCCCCGGTGCCCCAGCCCGCGGGTGACCGCCGCAGGACAGCGCGCCGCGCGCACGACCGCTGAACGGCAGCGCAATGCGCGGGTGATCGCCGCAGGGCAGCGCGCCGCACCCGCGTACACCGCACCCGC
Organism: uncultured Cellulomonas sp.; assembly: GCA_964491965.1. Lineage (GTDB taxonomy): Bacteria > Actinomycetota > Actinomycetes > Actinomycetales > Cellulomonadaceae > Cellulomonas. The sequence continues at coordinate 2,080 of CAZBIO010000242.1, read as the reverse complement.
GTCACGCCGCACCCGCGTCACTCCGCACTCGCGTCACACCGCACCCGCATCACACCGCACCCGCGACGGATGTGCCGTGGCGGGTGAGGAACAGCCAGCCGCCGGTGGGTGATCGGCGGATCTGGATGCCGAGTCGGTGCACCAGGTCGTGGTGGTGCCAGCACAGCAGGACGCCGAGGTTGATGTCGGTGTCTCCGCGGTCCCTGACCCATTGTTCGACGTGGTGGATCTCGCCGAGCGCCGGCGGCGCGGTGCAACCGGGATATCGGCAGGTCCCGTCCCGGGCGATGACCGCTTTTCGGCGAGGCCCGGAGTAGGTGCGTTCGGTGCGGCCGGCGTTGATCACCTGGCTGTCGGGGCCGAAGACGATCCTGCCGAGCTCTCCGTCGCAGGCGAGGCGGGCCAGCACCGATGGGGGGATCGGCCCGGAGCCGAGAATCTCGGCGACGGCGAACCGCTCGACGTCCGCGACCGGCGCGAGCCGGAATCGACACCGACCCGGCGCGGGCCTCGGCTCGTCGGCCGCACGGAACCGCGGTCCATCACTCGCTCCGCGGTCGTCATCACTCGCTCCGCGGTCGTCGTCATCCGAGCCGCTGCCTTCGACGGCGCGGCGCAGGGTGTCGTAGTCGACGACGACGTTGATGTGCGGCCGCACGGCGGAGCCGGTGCCGACCAGGCCGTGGTCGAGCGCGAGTCGCGCGACGTCGGTCAACGCCTGGGCGCGGCGCTGCTGGGTGGTGCGCTTGTCGTCGGGCGCGGGGGCCATCATGACGGCGCCGAGCGCGGTGTCCAGGAGCGCGCCGTGCTCGGTGGTGAGGAACCCCGCCAGGTGGACGCCGCCGGTGGTCGGCGACAAGGCGAGAAACTCCCGGTCGCAGGCGTCGCGGTAGCCGCGTTCGTCGGCCTCGGGATCCGCGGCGGCGGCCCATCGCCGCACAAGGTTGCGGAAGGAGCCGGCGGGCATCTGCCGGGCATGCTCGAGGAGGAACTCCTCGCCGCACTCCTCGGCCGGTGCGGCCAGCGCGGCCCGACGAGCGTCCGTGGTGGGTGCCAGCCTCGCGAGGGCGGCGACGTGGTCGGCGCTTACCTCACCGGCCATCGCGGCAGCGGCCGTTGCCGGCAGGTGATCTCGCAACGCGCGGCCGGTCGCCGCCAGGTTCCGCGCTCGTGTGAACGTCAGGCCGGAGGCCGCGGCCAGCCAGTGGTCGAACGACCGCGACCCGTCGGTGGCCCACAGCCCGTCCTCGTCGACGTTCGCCGAGAGCCGCGCGGCCGCGGCGTGCAGCCGACCGGCCTGCTCGACGACGCCCAGCAGCACCGCGGTCGCCTCCGGTCCGCCGAGCCCGCCGAGCCCGTCCGACGAGGCCCGTACCGCGGCCACGACCGCGTCGACGGCGGCCGTGAGCGCGCCGACGAGCGGGTGCACCGCGCCGTCCTCCGCGTGCCCCACCGTCGCCCTCCGTTCGTCGTCGTCCATCACTCGGTACCCCTAACTCCGACGACACTAACGGCGCCTACTGACATGCCGAGTGCCAATTCCGCCTCATTCGTACACTCGTACGAGTGATTTCGGGATCGGTCACCCCATGTGAGGATGGCGGCATGACTGCTGCGTTCCCCACGGCCTCCGGCTCCTTCGGCGACAAGCCCGTCCTGACGTTCCCGACCGAACCGGCGCCCGCGGACCTTGCGGTCCAGGTGCTCGAGCGCGGCGCGGGCGACCTCGTCGAGGCCGGCCAGGACATCGAGGTCAACTACCTCGGCCAGACGTGGGGCGGCCACGTCTTCGACAACTCCTACGACCGCGGCCAGTCGATCAGCTTCCCGATCGGCGTCGGCATGGTGATCGCCGGCTGGGACGAGGGGCTCGTCGGGCAGCAGGTCGGTTCCCGCGTGCTCCTGTCCATCCCGTCGCACCTCGGGTACGGCGACCGCGGCGCGCCGCAGGCCGGGATCCGCGGCGGCGACACGCTCGTGTTCGTCGTCGACATCCTCGGCGTCAGCTGAGGGCTCGCCGCGGACGGGCCGTCGGCGCCGTCAGCCCCGTGACGAGCGTTCCGACGAGGTAGCGGAAGCT
>CAZBIO010000241.1:0-12013 GCA_964491965.1 uncultured Cellulomonas sp. | reverse complement strand
CGCTCGTGCGGCAGCGTCTCCCAGGACGGGAGCACCGCGACGTCCTCGTCGGGCAGGTAGCAGCGGACGGCGGCGGCGAGCTCGTCGGCGTCCCGGCCCGTCGCGGTGACGACGACGAGCGGGCGGGAGGCCTTGCTCGTCGGGCCGCTCCCCCGGCCGGCTCCGTCGGTGCGTGGGGCGCCTGCGCCGGCTTCGTCGGCACCCGGTGCTCCCGGACTGGCTCCGTCGGCGCGCGCGCCCGCGAAGGCCGCCAGCAACGGCGCCCGGACCCCCGCGGGGCCGACGACGTCCAGCTCGCCGCGGGTGCGCACCTGGCCGACGGCGTCGCGCGCCGCCGGGTCGGCGAGGAGGGCGGGCAGCAGGCCGGTGAGGTTCATGGGTCCCTTCGGGCGGTCCTTGGGCGTCGTCGAGCACGGCGAATACGTCGTCGGGCACGACAAAAGCCCCGCAACTCACGAGAGGAGGGGGTGCCGCCAGTCTACGAGGGAGCGGTGACAGCGTCAGAGGCCGGGCGTCACCAGCCCGCGCGCCACACCCGCCGGGCGGCCCACGCGTCCCGCCACTTGCTCCCCCGCCCCGTGACCCGCGACGCCGCGGCCCGCACGCCCGTGCCGGCCGCCAGCAGGCCGAGCGCGGCCCAGCGGCGCGCGCCGTGCCAGTGGAGGCCGAGGTACGTCGCCTTGCCGCGGAGCACCATCACCGTCTTGGCGCCACTGGTCGACGAGCCGCCGGACGCGTGCACCGCCACCGCGGACGGCACGAAGAGCGGGCCGAGACCGGCGGCCCCCGCACGCGCCGAGAGGTCGACGTCCTCGCTGTACATGAAGAAGCGCTCGTCGAACCCACCCAGCGCCAGGTAGTCGCCCTTCCTGACGAGCAGGAACGCCCCGGAGACCGCCGGCACTGGGCGCTCGTCGCCGCGGTCCCAGCCGCCGAGGGCCGCCGGGTCGAACCACCGACTGCGCGCGAACACCGTCGACAGGCCCGACGCGAAGCAGGCGTACTCCCACAGCGAGGGCAGCGCGCTGCAGCACCCGGCGTCGACCGCGCCGGCCGGCGTGACCACCTTCCCGCTGTACAGCGCGTGGCTCGGACGGCGGCCCGCCGCCTCCAGGAGCGCGCCGATCGACCCGGGCGCCGGGCGGGCGTCGGGGTTGACGAAGCACACGTAGTCGGCGGAGGCCGCCGCCACGCCCGCGTTGCACGCCGCGGCGAAACCCGCGTTGCGCCCCATCGCGACGAGCCTGACGCCGGGTTCGCCGCGCACCGCGGCGGCGGTGTCGTCCGGCGAGGCGTTGTCGACGACGATCAGCTCGGCGTCGTCGCACGCGTCCCGGACCGCCGCGAGGCACCCCGGCAGGTCCCCCGCGCTCCGATAGGCGACGACGACCACCGCGACGGTGGGCGTCACGCGGCGTCCCTGCTGTCGTCCCGGTTCCAGCCGACCTCGCCGCCGCCGCGTGTCGCCGCCGCCACGCGCAGGCGGACGACGAGGCCCACGGCGACGAACAGCGCGAGGTCCAAGGCCCGGCCGGGGTGGCGTCGCAGCGCGGCGAGCACGCCACCGCCGACCGCTGGGGCGACGCGCAGGCCGAGGCCGTCGACCTGCCGGTTGCCGAACCTGACGCGCATGCGGCGCCGCACCAGGTCGCCGAGCCGCCGCGGCGTCCGCACGCGGGACGTGACGCCCGCCACGCGCCGCTTCTCGTCGGGCCCGAACAGGCCGTCGAGGAAGTAGTCGTCGGCAAGGACGGACGGCCAGTCGCCGAACCGCGCGCGGCCCTCCGCCGAGAGGACGATGCAGCCCGTCCCGGCGATCGAGCTCGACACCGAGGGGAGCAGGGGCAGCGCGCGGTAGAAGGCGCGGACCGGCCACGACGCGCCGGACACGTCGACCACGACGGTCGGCGCGACAGCGAGCACGCCCGGGGCGTCCAGGGCATCCGCGAGCCGCCGCAACCCGGCCGCCGTTACCGCGACGTCCGCGTCGAGGTAGAACCGCGGGAAGTGGTGCGCGGCGGCGTCACCGGCGCGCAGCGCCGCGATCTTGGAGGCTTCGTGCACCTCGACCACCCGGGCCCGGGGCGACGCGGCACGGGCCGCGTCCGCCGTCCGGTCGGTGCAGCCGTTGGGCACGACGACGAGTTCGAGCCCGTCGTCGTCGAGGGCGGTGAGCAACGCCGGCAGCATCCGCTCCTCGTCGTGCGCGGGCACGACGACGGACAGGATCCCCGTCGCCGACGGCACCATGACACCTCCCGGTCGAGCGGAGGTTTGAGGCTATTGCAGCGACATGCACCATTCGAGCCCGAAAGCCGCAATCGCGCCGAATTCACCCGCGCCGGCCCTCGGGTTGCGGGCGCGTGAGTCGGCATAGTGAACAGGAGGTTTTCCAGGGAGGGATGCAGTGCCCGCACTCACCGACGTGCTGATGATCACGTACAACAGCCCGGCGCACGTCCGCCTGTCACTCCCCCATCTCCTGGCGACCTGCGACGAGCACACGCGCGTGTGGCTCTGGCACAACGGGGACGACGAGGAGACCCTGGCGGCCGTGCGGGAGCACGCCACCGATCCCCGGGTGCACCGCTTCCACCACAGCCGCGAGAACGTGCGGCTCACCCCGCCGACCAACTGGCTGTGGTCGCAGTCCGACGCGGATTTCGTCTCCAAGGTCGACGACGACTGCCTCCCGGAGGACGGCTGGGTGCAGCGGCTTCGCGAGGCGCACGCGCTCAATCCGGGGTTCGGGGCGATCGGCAGCTGGCGCTTCCGCGACGAGGACTTCGTCCCGAAGCTGGCGAACCGCAAGATCGTGGAGTTCGCCGGCGGCGTCCGGCTGCTGCGCAACCACTGGGTCCAGGGTTCTGGATACCTGCTCCCGCGCACGTGGGTGACACGTGGCGGCCTGCTGGCCACGGGACAGTCGTTCACCGCGTACTGCCTGAGCCTCGCGCGCCTCGGGGCGATCAACGGCTGGCTGTACCCGTTCCTCCACGAGGAGAACCTGGACGACCCGCGGTCGTCGCGCACCCTGTTCACTTCCGACGAGGACTTCCTGCGACGCATGCCCCTCACGGCCCAGGCGCTGGGGATCCGCACCGTCGCCGACTGGGCGCGCCAGGAGCACGAGTCGGCGGTCGCGGTCCAGCGCGCGAGCCTGGACCTGCGCCGCTACTCCGGGTGGCGCGCCAAGGTCGATCACGCGCGCAAGCGCGCGGCCCGCGTGGTCAGGGGCCACGGCGGCTGGTGACGGTGTGATCTTGGTCACACTCAACTGAGCGGAGACGCTCAGAATCGTCCTTCACGGCCGCCTTGCCGCCCCAGGTGAGGGTGAATTTCACCCGCTGCTCGACTGTCCGACATCACCGTTCCGTCCGATGTATCCGGAAATTGACACTCTCGTTACCGGATCGTTGTATGGCAGCTGTATGAGCGGGGATCCACACGGGAGCCCTTTCACGGACGGCAACGGACCGGCGGCGTTCGTCCTCCCGGGTTGGTTCCGGGAGGCAGGCGCCGAGATTGGACGCCCATGGCACGCCACTCGATGAACAGGGGCACCCACCGAGCGGATCACACCGCCACCACCCGCGTCAGGACCGGCCCAGCCAGCCACGCCGTGACCTCCCGGACGCGCGCCGGGACGCGGCCGGCGCGCCTGGCCGCAGCGATGACCGCCATCCTGGTCCTGCCGGTGATCGTCGCCTCGGCGTCGAGCGCGACCTCCGAGGCGCCGCCGAGCGCCGCGACGACGGGCGTGCCGGACGGCACGAAGCTCACCGCCCGGTCGGGCGGCCGGATCACCACGGCCGGCACGCGGATCGACGCCGCGAACATCACCGGCACGGTGACGATCGCCGCCGAGGGCGTGGTCATCCGCAACTCGCGGATCCACGGCAGCACCGGGACTCCCTACGGCGTCCGGGTGGAGTCGGGGTCGCTGACGATCGTCGACTCCGAGATCTCCGGCTTCACCTACGGCCTCTCGGGATCCGGCTGGACCGCCAGCCGGATCGAGGTCACCGGCGCGGCGCGTGACGGCGTCAAGCTCGGTAGCCGCGACAGCCTCCTCGACAGCTGGATCCACGACCTCGGGGTCGCGGGGGGCGGCGCCGTGGACGGCGTGCAGCTGGACGGCGGCGCGCGCGACGTCGTCGTGCGGGGCAACACGATCGACGTCGCCGGGAAGGCGCCGGCCAACGCGGCCGTGTTCGTCAAGCCCGAGGGCACCGCGCCGGCGACGGGACCCCTGACCGTCGAGAACAACTGGCTCGACGGCGGGACGTACACGGTGCAGATCCTGAAGTCGAGCACGGGGAGGGTCGAGCAGGGGACCTCCCTCGTCCGGAACCGGTTCGGCCGCGCGGGCGGCTCGCCGGCCCGGATCACGGCACCCGTGACGGCGTCGGGCAACGTCTGGGCCGACACCGGCGCGCCGCTGACGCTGGGCGGCACGTCGACGCCCACCACGTCCGCCCCGGGGCCCACGGCCTCGCCGACGCCGTCGCCGACCGCCACGGCCACGCCGACGCCGAGTCCCACCGTCGCACCCACCCCGACGCCGACACCCACGCCGACGCCGGCACCGAGCACCACCGCGGCGCCCACCCCGACGCCGACACCGACCGCCACGGCGACCCCGACCCCCACCGTCGCGCCCCCGCCACCGCCGCCGCCGACGACCTCGCCCACCACCCAGCCGCCCGCGCCGACCGGCGACCGGCCCGGTCCGACCACCACCGGCGTCCCCGCCGGGACCGCGCTCACGTCCAGCGGATCCATCACGGTCACCGCCGCGGGCACCGTCATCTCGGGGCTCGACGTCCACGGGACCGTCACGGTGGCCGCCCCCGGCGTCGTCGTGAGGAACTCCCGGATCTCCGGGACCGGCTACTACGGCATCCGGGTGACCAGCGGTGACGTGACCATCGAGGACACCGAGATCCTCGGCTTCCAGAACGCGATCAGCGGCAACGACTGGACCGGGCGGCGCCTCGACATCCACTCGACCACCCAGGACGGCGTCAAGCTCGGCTCCCACGTGCTGCTGGAGGACAGCTGGATCCACGACCTGACGCCCGAGCCCGGCGCACACGCCGACGGCGGCCAGGTCCAGTCGGGCGTCGACGACGTCGTCGTGCGCCACAACGTCATCGACTCCTCGAACGCCCGGCTCGGCACGCTCGGCAACTCCGCCCTGATCATCAAGCCGGACATGGGCGGCTCGTCGAACGGCCCGGTGGTCATCGAGGACAACTGGCTCAACGGCGGGAACTACACGCTCTACGTGGTCCCGGGCAGCTCCGGGGACACGATCAAGGAGGTCGACGTCCTGCGGAACCGGTTCGGCAGCACCTACCGGTACGGGCCCGCGAGCGCCACCGTCCCGGTGAACGCGTCAGGCAACGTCTGGGACGCGGACGGGTCGCCGCTGTCCATCGGCTGACGCCCCGCGGGTCCCGGCCGACGTCGCAACGAACCGGTCGGCCGGCACCCCGCGGATCCGCTCGAGCGGCGTGGGCAGCGCCCGCCCCGACTGGAGCGACAGCCGCCAGCTCGCCCCGGCCATCCCGACGAGCAGGAAGCACAGCAGCGTCACCTGCGCGAAGCTGAAGAGGTCGAAGAAGAAGGCCGCCAGCCCGATCGCCGCGATCGACGCCGCGAGCGCCTGCGAGCGGGAGAGGTGCTCGTCGTCGGGGGCGCGCAGTGCCGCGCCCCGCGCGGCGGCGACACCGAGCAGGAAGAAGACCACCACCGCGGACACGAGCAGCAGCCCGCCCTCCACGGCGGCGAGCAGGTACGCGTTGTCGAGGAAGAAGTAGACCTCGGGCCGGAACGTGCCCAGGCCCATCCCCAGCAACGGCGAGTGCCGGAACAGCTGGCCGATGATGACGTAGTCGTCCGTCCGCCCGGACACGCTCGGGTCGGTGGCGGCGCTCGTGAAGATCGACGTCACGGTGCCGAGCAGCCCGGGGATGACGGCGCGCAGCAGCGCGCCGCCCGCGACGACCACCACCAACAGGGTCAGTCGCTGCCGCCCGTTGAGGGCGACCCCGTAGACGAGCAGGGCCACGGCGACGACGACGACGCCGGACCGCGACACCGCCATGGGTACGGCCAGCGCGAAGACCCCGACGACCACCCAGTGGACCAGCCGGCGCAGCCCGTCGGAGGCGAACCGCGCGGCGTGGATCGCGAGAGGCAGCACGGCACCCGTGATGACGCTGAACTCGATCGGGTGCTCGGCCGCGCCGTTGACACGCGTGAAGCCGCCGCGCGAGCCCATCCCCCCGGCCTCGCGGGCGACCGTCCCCGGCATCTGGATGAGGGACGCGAAGTCGAACGGCTTGACGTACTGCGCGAGCGCGACCAGCGCGGAGACGGCGGCCCCGACGACCAGCACCTGGAGCAGCACGTTGACCTGCCGCTCCGTCGCCGTCTGGGCGATCCCCGCGGCGACGATCGCCACGGGGACGATCGCGAGCACCGCCCGGAGCGCGCCGGCGGTCTCCTCGGGCGAGGCCGCCCGCATCCCGGTGGCGAAGTACGCCACGAGACAGGCGCCGAGCAGCAGGAACGTGCCGATCAGCGCCGGCGACGCGGGCGCCCGTCCCGCCGCGCCCCGGACCATCCACCCCACGAGCACGCCCCCGGCGGCGAGGAAGACCAACAGCCGCGGCGGCCAGCCGTTCGAGGCCAGGGGGCCGGCGAGGACCAGCCCGGCGGGGATCGTCAGGCCGCTGAGGGCGGCCAGCATGATGAGCATCCACGGGCCGGAGCCCCGGGCGGCCTCCAGGCTGTCGGGCGCGACACCCCGCAGGTCAGCCATGCGGGGTCGCGCCGACGGGGCGCTTCACGACGGGCGCCGGGGAGGGCTCCCGCTCGCCCACCGGCACCGGCGCGACGTCATCGGCGTCGACACCCTCCACCGGCGCGCGCTGAGCCGCCACCTCCGCGCGAGCCGCCGCGTCCGCACGCTGGGCCGCCGAGTCGGTCGGCTCGGCGGGCGAGTACCGCGGGAAGACGACGTCGCTCGCCGCGTGTCCGTCGGCCCGGCGCTCCTGCCCGACCGCTGGCTCGACGAGGCCGCGCCGGTCGTCGTCGGACCCCGGGGGGTTGCGCCTCGCGGCGCGGTTCCGCCCGGGCCGGCGGCGCAGCATGACGTCGAGCGCGGTGGCCAGGGAGGCGGCGACGACGAGCCCGGCGGCGATGATCGCCCCGGCGTTGCGCCAGCGGCTGGGCGTGATGTCCGACACGGTGTCGGCCGGCACGGCGACGGCGAGGCGGTACAGCGTCTCCTTAGACGCGCCCGCGCTGACCTGGAACTGGTTGAGCACCACACCCGCCTGGCCTGCGACGCGGTCCAGCGTGTCGAGCACCGACTTGGCCGACGGCCCCGTCGCGTCGATGCGGATCATCGGCTGCTGGCTCGACGCCTCGGCACTGAACGTGACGTCGCTCCGGCCGCCCAGCCCCACCGAGTCGCGGTACGTCCCGGTGTTGATGTTGCGGGCGAGGACGGCGGCGGCGAACCGGGCGCCGCCGGAGCCGGAGTAGGGGTTCTCCCCGGCCGGCGTCTCCTCCTCGCCGGGGGCCGCCGGCGTGGGCGTGGACGGCAGGACCGCGACCGACACGCTCGACGTGTAGAGGGGTGCCACGGACCGGTACGCGAAGCCGGCGCCGACGAGCGCCACGAGCAGCACCGGCAGCGTGACGTACCAGCGCCGCAGGCTCGCGCCGACGATCGTGAACAGGTCCATGGGGGTTCCTCTCCCGCGTGGGTCCTCGTCAGGCTAGACGCCCGTCTCGCACCCGTTCGACCCTTCTGTCCAATTTCGCCCGGTCAATCACCCAGGTGGCGGCACCGTCACAGCAGCGTGCTGCGACGGGTGATCTCGGTGACCTCGCGGAAGAAGTCGCTGGCCTCCTCCACCGCATCCGCGGAGCCGAGCGCCTCGAGCCTCCCGTCGACCAGCACCATCACCCGGTCGCAGACCGACAGCGTCGACAGCCGGTGGGCGACGAGGAACACCATCACGTCGTCGCCCAGCCCGCGGATCGACTCCTGGACCCGCTCCTCGGAGAGCACGTCGAGCGCGCTCGTCGGCTCGTCGAGCACGAGGACGCGCGGGTCGTCGGCCAGCGCCCGGGCGAGGCACAGCCGCTGCCGCTGCCCGCCGGACACGGCCGACGCCCGCTGCCCGATGACCGTGTCGTAACCGCGCGGCCAGGACATGACCTCGTCGTGCACGTGCGCCCGCCGCGCGGCGCGCTCGATCGCGGCGTCGTCCAGGTGGGGGCGGTAGTAGCGGATGTTCTCCGCGACCGTCCCCCAGATCAGCTGCGGCTGCTGCGGGACGTACGCCACGGCGCGCTGCCAGTCCGCGCGGCGGAACCTGCGGACGTCCGCCCCGTTGACCAGCACCGCCCCGCCGAGCGGGTCCCGCAGGCGCAGCAGCAGCTGGACCACGGACGACTTGCCCGCGCCGGACGGGCCCACGATGCCGATCGTCTCGCCGACGTGCGCCTCGAAGCTCAGATCGTGGAGCACGGGCGTCCCGGGACGGTAGCCGAAGGTCACGTCCGACATGCCGATGGACCTGACGACCGGCAGCAGCTCGGGCCCGTCCTGCTGGGGGTGCGACCCGTAGTGCTCGAGCGCCGTGGCGAGGCGGTCCATGAAGGGGATCCGCTCGTCCATGCCCGTCACGGCCGACTGGACCTGCTGCCCGTAGGTCAGCGACCGGACCAGCACCAGGACCACCGCGCCGAGCGAGGCGATCCGCGCCGTGTCGACGAAGGACACGGCGATCAGCGCCAGGACCATGACGAGCAGCGCGACGCTCTGGTAGAGCGCGGGGACGGCGTTGGACAGGAACCTGGTGCGCAGCATCGGCGCACGCACTCCGTCGACGAGGCGGTAGATGCCCCGGCGGTAGTCGTCGCTGGCGCCGAAGACCTGCGTCTCCTCCGCCATGAGGACCACTTCCTGCACGCCCTTGGAGTACTCGATGTTCTCCGAGCTCAGGGCCTTTGCCGATGCCCGCAGGCGGCGCGCGAGCGGCCGCAGCGCCGCGAACAGGGCGACCGAGGCGACGGACAGCACCACCGCGGCCGGCAGGCTGAGGACGAACGCCGAGACGAGCAGCGTGCCGAACATCAGCACCGCGGTGATGGCGTTGCCGAGCATCGTGATCGCCTGCGACGCGCTGGTGATGTGCGCGTTCATCAGGGACTGGAACTGCCCGTCCCGTTCGGTCGCCTTCGCCGGCCACGCCGCGCCGATGAAGGCGTCGAACAGCCTGCGGCGCAGCTGCGCCATCGCGTCGGCGCTCATCCGGGCCGGCAGGTAGGCGAGGAGCAGCTGGAGCCCGCCACGCACCAGCGCGAGGCCAATGCCGACCGTGAACGTGGCGGCCAGGCCCGAGTCGATCGAGACCGGCCCGAGGTCGGCGCGGATGACGTCCTCACCCTGGGAGAGTCCGGTGGCGACGGCGGCGATGAGGGCGAGGAGGGCCGCCTCCACGAGACCCGCGACGACGGACGTCGCTCCGAGCAGGACCACACGCCCCCGCGACGCCGCGAAGAACGTGTCCAGCCGCCGGACGGCCCGGACGGCGCCGCGGGCCGCACGCCACGGCGACCGCCGCGGTTCGGCGGCGGCCGCGGGCGCGTTGTCGGCCGACGAGGCCGGAGCTGTCACAGTCCCTCCCAGGACGCATGGCGGACGCGTGGTGTGTAGACCCACCGTGGGGCATGGACCCGGCGGGCACCTAGCGCGGAACCGGGTGAACTCTGGACGAGCGTGATCAATGCACCCAAACCGCGCCTTACTGTACGCAGCGTGGATCTCCCGGCGCTCCTCCAGAGCGGCACCCGCGTCCTCGACCTGGGTGCCGCGGACGCGGCGCTGGCCGCGCGGTGCGCCGGGCTCGGCGCTCGCTACCTGGGGCTCGTCCCGGCAGCGGACCTCGACCGGGTGAGGTCGCAGGCGGGCCCGCTCGCCGGCCGGTTCCACGCGATCCACCCCGGCGTGGCCGCCGCGTCGTCCACCGACGTGCTGGTCGTCCGGCGAGCGGTGGCGGGGCTCCTGTGGTCGGTGCGGGACCTGCAGCACGTCCGCCACGTCCTCGTCGAACGCGGGGGTGCGCCCCTGGCCGCCGCCGCCGCGCGGCTCGCCCGCTCGGTGCGCGCGGCGGGAACCGTCGACGACGTCCTGCGCGCCGGCGTGCTCGAGCTGCCCGCCCGGCGGCGCGTCCGGCCCCGGCACTACCTGTCCCCCGTCCTGGGTGTGTCCGGCCTCGCCGAGCGGCTCGCGGCGGACGGCCTCTCCTATGCCGTGCTCCGGTGGTTCGAGGACCTGCCGCACCTCGACCCGGCCGAGGACCTCGACGTCCTGGTCGCCGACGACGACCTCGCTCGCCTGACGGCCGTCCTCGACGAGGAGCCGGGAACCATCCCCGTCGACGTCTACAGCGTGTCCGGCATCTCCGGCGCCGACTACCGGAAGGCCGCGTACTACCCACCGGCGCGCGCCCGCGACCTGTTGGCGCGGGCGGTGGTCCACCGCAGCGGCCTGCGCGTCCCGGCACCGGAGGACCACCTGCACTCGCTGGCCTACCACGCCGTCTATCACAAGGGCCCCGTTTCCGGCCTGCCGCCGGAGCCGGGAGCCGTCGGCATGCCCGGGCCCGAGCACGCCTACGACGACGCGCTGAAGTCCCTGGCGGGGGCCCTCGGCCGGACCGTCCCGCTCGACCTGGCGGGCCTGGACCGCTACCTCGGCGACGTCGGCTGGCGCCCGCCGGCCGACACCATCCGCCGCCTCGCGGGCGACAACGCGTGGCTCGCCACACGGGTCGAGCCGGCGGCGACGCCGGAGCCACCCGGGACCACCGTCTTCGTCGTGCGCGAGCGCACCGCACGGGTGCTCCCGCTGCCGGAGGTGCTCCGCACGCTGGAGGGCTTCGGCTTCGAGGCGCTCGCCACCCGCGAGCTCGACGAGGCCGCGCGGCAGCGGTGCGCACACGAGATGCGCGGCGGCAACTGGAGCACCGGGCCGTTCCCGCGCAGCGGCGGCGACCCGGCGGCGGTGGTGGTCGCGGCGCACTACGCGCCGGAGCCGCCCGACGAGCGCACGCGGCGGGACTACCCGCGCCTGACCAACCTCCTCACCGCACGGGCCAAGGCGGCCGTCCGCGACCTGGTCGCGGCACGCGTCGCGCCCGACGAGCGCTTCAACCCGATGCACTCGTCGGACGACGAGGTCGAGGCCTGGGAGTACGTGCGCCTCGCCGTGCCCGACGACGAGCCGGCGCTGCGCGCGGCGGTCGAGGAGCGCCGCACCCGGTGGCGCCCGCTCCCGGACGTGGTGGCGACGCTCAGCCGCGGGCGGCGGGCGAAGGTCGAGGTGGTGCGGCACGGGGACGGGCTCGCCGTCCGCAAGACGTACGCGCCGGGGTTCCGGCGCTTCCTCGACCGCGAGGTCGAGGGCCGCGCCGTGCTGAGCCCGCGCGTGCCCGCGATCCTGCCGGTCGTCGAGCGCGGGGACGACTGGTTCCTGACCGAGCGGATCGACGACACGATGCCGCGGCGGCCGAGGCGCCTGCTGCCGCTGTCCGTCGTCCGCGCCATGGTCGCCGTCCTCCGCCAGGTGCACGGCCTGGGGTTCGACGTCGTGGACGCCAAGCCCGGGAACTTCGTCCTCGACGCGACGCGGGGGCCGGTCCTCGTCGACCTCGAGTTCCTGTACCGCTACGGCGCGGACGCCCCCGCGTTCGCGGACGCGTGTGGCTTCGTCGGGCCACCCCCGGGATTCGCCGGCGACGTCCCCGGGGGGGACCGCTCCTACCGGCGGCGCTGGCTGCCCGAGACCGGGCTGCCGCGGCACGCCCTCGTCGCGGCGGGGCCGCTGCGCCAGCACCTGCTGCGGTCGGTGCATCGGCTGCGCCGGGTGACGGTCGCGCCGGGCTCGCCCCCGCGCCGCGTGGTGCGGACCGCTCTGGCGGCG
>CAZBIO010000240.1:0-2629 GCA_964491965.1 uncultured Cellulomonas sp. | reverse complement strand
GCGCCGGGGGTTGGGCTTCTCCAGCCTGTGCGCGCGCGGGATGGGGGGGGGCCGGCGGGGGGGGGCCACGGGCGGTGGTCGGCGCGGGCCCGGGCGGCGCGCGCCGCGGGGCCGTCGACGGTCCGCACGGAGTAATGCGGTGCCGCGCTCGTCGCGGCACCACGGAGAAAGTGGGACATGAAGATCACGAACCCGGTGCTGACGGGATTCCACGCCGACCCCAGCATGGTGCGCGTCGGCGACACGTACTACCTCGCGACCTCGACGTTCGAGTGGTTCCCGGGCGTGCGGATCCACGAGTCGCAGGACCTGGTGCACTGGAACCTCGTCGGGAGCGCGCTGTCGACCACGGAGCTGGTCGACATGCGCGGCAACCCCGACTCCGGCGGCATCTGGGCGCCCGACCTCTCCTACGCGGACGGCCTGTTCTGGCTGGTCTACACCGACGTGAAGGTCACCGAGGGCGCCTTCAAGGACATGACCAACTACCTGACGACGGCCCCGGACCCGCGCGGACCGTGGTCGGACCCGATCCGGCTCAACGGCGTCGGTTTCGACGCGTCGCTGTTCCACGACGACGACGGCCGCAAGTACCTGGTCCAGCAGACGTGGGACCACCGCGAGTACCACCACGCGTTCGACGGCATCACGCTGACGGAGCTCGACCCCGCCACGCTCCGGCTGCGGCGCGAGACGCAGCGCACCATCTACCCGGGCACCGAGCGCGGGCTCGTCGAAGGCCCCCACCTGTACAAGGTGGGCGGCTGGTACTACCTGTTCGCGGCCGAGGGCGGCACGGTCTACGAGCACCAGGAGAGCGTGGCGCGTTCCCGCACGCTCGACGCGATGTCGTTCGAGACGATGCCGGACAACCCGCTCATCACCAACGTGCACACCCCGGACTTCCCGCTCCAGAAGCAGGGGCACGGCGCCCTCGTCGAGACCCCCGCCGGCGAGTGGTACTACGCGTCCCTGGCCGCCCGGCCGTGGCTGCACCCGGGCGAGGCCCCGGGCGACGGCGTCACGGCGCCGCGCGGCTGGTGCACGCTGGGCCGCGAGACCGCGATCCAGAAGGTCGAGTGGGATGTGGACGGCTGGCCGCGCGTGGTCGGCGGCCCGGAGGGCCAGGTGGAGGTCGACGCGCCCAAGGACGCGCTCGACACCGTCGCGCCCGCGGACCGCTCCCAGCACGACGAGTTCGACGACGCCGCCCTCGGCGGCGACTGGAACACGCTCCGCGTCCCGTTCGGGCCGGAGCTCGGAAGCACCAGCGGCGGGCGGCTCGAGCTCGTCGGGCGCGGCTCGCTGACCAACGCGCACGACCTGTCACTCGTCGCCCGCCGCTGGCAGGCCTTCGACTTCGACGCGACGACGGCGGTGCGCTTCTCGCCGACGACGTACCAGGCGATGGCCGGGCTGGTGAACTACTACAACGCCCGCCACTGGTCGTGGGTCTTCGTCACGTGGGACGAGGCGAAGGGCCGCGTCCTCGAGGTCGCCCAGAACGACCGCGGCGTCTACACGTCGTTCCTCAAGGACGACGCGATCGGCGTGCCGGACGGCGTCGAGTGGGTCCACCTGCGCACCCGCGTGCGGACGCACACGTACACCTACGACTACTCCTTCGACGGCGAGACCTGGGAGCCGACGGGCGTCGACCTCGACGCCAAGGTTCTGTCCGACGACTACGTCAACCAGACGTACGGCGGGTTCTTCACCGGCGCCTTCGTCGGGCTGGCCGCGGTGGACTACTCCGGGTACGGCGAAACGGCGGCGTTCGACTTCTTCGACTACCGCGAGCTGCCGGCCCGTTAGCGGCCCGTCCGGGGCTCGTCGGGCCGGTCCTCGCGGGCGGGCTGGCTGTCGCCCGGCCGGTCCGTGGGCTCGTCGGGCGACCCGGCGAGCATCGCGGAGACCGGGGCTTTCTCCGCCTCGCCGCCCCACGCCTCGAAGCCCTCGCGCACGGCCCACGCCGCGATGACGAGCGCCGCGACCGGGTCCGCCCACGCCCAGCCGAGCGTCGAGTTGAGCACCAGCCCGACGAGCAGCACGCCGGACAGCCACGCGCACAGCAGCGTCTGCTTCGAGTCGGCGACCGCCGACGCGGAGCCGAGCTCGCGGCCGGTGCGCCGCTCGAACCAGGACAGCGCGGGCATCACCAGCAGGCTGGCGACCGCCAGGCCGATGCCCACCGGCGAGTGCTCGGGCGAGCCGGCGCCCGCGAGGCTGCGCACGGCGTCGACCGCGACGAACGCCGCGAGGCCGAAGAACGAGACGGCGACGAGCCGCAGCGCGGGGCGCTCGCGGGTCTGGGGCTCGCGCGCCGCGAACTGCCAGGCGACGGCCGCCGCCGAGAGCACCTCGACCACGGAGTCCAGCCCGAAGGCGACGAGGGCCGACGAGGACGCGACGGTGCCCGCGGCGAGCGCGACGGCGGCCTCGATCACGTTGTAGGAGATCGTCGTCGCGACGACGAGGCGGATGCGGCGCTCGAGCACGGCACGGCGCGGCTTCGGCACCCCGTCACCCTCCCACGCCGTCACCCGCCACGTAACGTCCGAGAGTTTGGGGCTCTGGCACCGAGACTCCCGGACGCAACGAGGGAACTGGGGCGATCGGCGAACGCCGC
>CAZBIO010000239.1:0-2858 GCA_964491965.1 uncultured Cellulomonas sp. | reverse complement strand
AGGGCCAGGAGCTCGCGCGCCTGCAGGACACGTGGCGCTACCACGCGATCGTCGCCGCGCAGCGCGCCGCCGTGCAGGCGGAACGCGACCGCATCCTCGAGCGCGACGACGACCTGTGGCGCGCCGTGCGCCTCGCGGTGCTGGACCGGCGCTGGAGCGAGCACCTCGGCTTCCTCACCGACTTGCGCGAGACGATCCACCTGCGCGTCCTGGCCCGGATGAACCCGTGGCTGACGTTCAACCACGACGCCGAAGAGGCGTTCGCGCCGCTGCTCGACGAGGCGCGCGAGGAGGCCGACGAGCTGCTGTCGTCCCACGCCGACGCGACGACGCTCGCCGACCTGGGCCTGCGCCGGCCCAGCGCCACGTGGACCTACGTGCTGCACGACATGGCGCTCGGCGACGACATGGACCGCGTGGTGCGGAGCTTCCGCCGGATGATCGGCCGCGAGGACGGCCGGGAGGGCGACGACCGCGACGACGGTCAGGACCGCGGGTAGAGCACCTCGGGCGCGCCGCCGCCGGGCGGGGTCAGCGTGATGCGGGTCCCCGGCTCCAGGTGGATGGTGACGGGCTCGTCGACGAGGTAGATCTGCACGGTGTCGCCGTCGCCGGCCGACGCGATCCGGCTCCGGAACATCACCAGGTCGAGGTCCACGCCGTCGCGCACGTCCCACGACGAACCCCCGACCGTGAGCACCCAGCGCGCCTGCGACTTCCCGTGGTGCGCGGCCCGCTGCACCCACATCCCCACGGGGATGCCGAAGATCGTCGCGGGTTCGGGCCCGATCGAGTCGTACCCGGGTGCCGGCCGCGGGACCTCGATGCCGGGCAGCGGCTCGCCCACCCAGATGCGCCACAGCTCACCGTCGCGGTACACGACCCCGGGCGAGACGAGCGCCGCACGGCCGAGCGTCGCGAGCTGCCGCCGCAGCGCGGGCGCGTGCGTCTCCGGCACGAATCCGACGTAGTGGTTGCGCCACCGGACGACGATGCGCCCCTCCGCACCCGGCTCGAACGACAGGTCCGCCTCGAGCTGGCCGGCGCTGAGCTCGCCGAGCTTCATCGCCCCGCGGATCGCCTTCTGGAGGGCCGGCGCCTCGGTCGCGACGAACCCGCCGCCGATGTCGGCGACCACCGGGTGCTCGCGATGCCACGAGAGGAACGGCCTCACCAGGAAATCGTCCCACGCACCGCCTCCCGCGCGGAGCGCTGGGGCAACGGGGTACGTTCCCTGGGAGTACGCCCTCGTCGCACGGAGGACAGCGTTGGCGAGCGTGGATGTCGCGGGCGGGTCCGAGCGGGCCGCGGAGCTCGCGCGCGCCGGTGCCCACCTGCGCGTCGTCGTGGTCGTCCCGTGCCTGAACGACGCCACGTTCCTCGCCGTGTGCCTCGAGGCGCTGGCGCACCAGACGCGGCGACCCGACGAGGTGGTCGTCGTCGACAACGGGTCGACGGACGACAGCGTCGACGTGGCCCGCCACGCGGGTGTCCGGCTGGCGCGCCAGCCGGTGCGCGGCATCTGGCCCGCCGCGGCCCGCGGGTACGACGTGGCGGCGCGCACGGCCGACGTCATCGCCCGGCTCGACGCCGACTCCATCCCGCCCGCCGACTGGGTGGAGCGCGTCGCCGAGGCCTTCGAGCACGACGCCAACCTGGACGCCCTGACCGGCGCGGCGCAGTTCTACGGCGGCAGCGCGCTGGCCCACTTCGCCGGGGTGCACTACTACATCGGCGGGATGTACGCGGTGCTCACCCCGCTGTTCGGGCACCCGCCGGTGTTCGGCTCGAACTTCGCGATGCGCACGCGCCTGTGGCGGCGGGTGCGCGGCCACGTCGCCTCCGGCGACCCCGTGATCCACGACGACCTCGACCTGTCGATCCACTTCCCGTACGGGACGCGCGTGGAGTACGACCCGACCCTCGTCATGCCCGTCTCCGCCCGGCCGTTCGCGTCGCCGCAGGCGCTGGGGCTGCGGCTGCGCAAGGCGCTGTGGACGTTCCAGAAGTCGTGGCCGGCGGGGGCTCCGTGGGTCAAGCACGGCTGGGTGGCGCCGGTCGACGAGCGGATCCGCGACCGCGTGCGGGTGCGGCAACCGCGGTAGCGGGCCGCCCTACGCCTCGCCGGCGGCCGTCGCGGCCGCGAGGAACTCGAGCAGGTCCTCCGCCAGCTCCACCGGGGTGGTCTCCATCGGGGAGTGGCCGGTGGGGTAGATCCGCACCTGCCCGCCGAGGCGCTGCGCGTACGCCCGGTGCCGGCGCGAGGTCCACAGGTCGCCGTGTCCACTGACGACGAGCACCGGCACGCCGCTGGCGCGCACCTTGTCCTCCGTGTCGGGCACGCGCATCATCGCGGCCATCGCGTCGGGGACCGACCGCGGCACCGTGAAGCCCATCCGGTGGCGCACCAGGGCGTACCTGGTGGCGGTGACCCGGTTGAGGTTCCGGCGCAGTCCCCAGGTCATCAGCCCGGCCGCGCCGCGCGCCCCGACGACGTGCGCCAGCGGCCCGACGATCCGCACCCGCGCCAGCGCGTTGCCCGCCACCGGCGGCGCGGAGACCAGCACCAGGCTCCGCACGAACTCCCGGCGTTGCACAACGAGCTGCGACGCGACGATCCCGGCGAACGAGTACCCGATGACGTGCGCCGGCCCGTAGGCGTCCAGCAGCGCCTCGGCGTCGGCGAGGTGCAGCGCGAGGTCGTAGGGGCCGCGGTCGCCCGGCCCGGCGGCGTGCGACTCGTACTGGCCGGCCAGGTCGACGGCGACGACGCGGTAGCCGTGCCCGGCCAGCAGCGGCCCGACGAGCGCGAAGTCCTCCTTGGACCCCGTGACACCGGGCAGCGCGAGCACCGTCTC
>CAZBIO010000238.1:0-2688 GCA_964491965.1 uncultured Cellulomonas sp. | reverse complement strand
TCGACACCAGCCGCAACGGCCAGGGCCCGTGGGCGGGCGGCGGCTACCCGGACAACCAGGACTGGTGCAACCCGCCCGACCGCGGCATCGGCCTCACGCCGACCACCACCACCGGCGACCCGCTCGCCGACGCCCTCCTGTGGATCAAGGTCCCCGGCGAGTCCGACGGCCAGTGCGGCCGCGGCCTGGGCACGGGCACCGACCCCGAGTGGGGCGACATCACCGACCCGGCGGCCGGCGACTGGTTCCCCGCCCAAGCAGCCCAGCTGATCGAGCTGGCCAGCCCGCCGCTGGGGTAGCGGCGGAGGTACCGGTACAGAGGGGGGCGTGGCCGCCGCGGACGAGAGTTGGTCCGCGGCGGTCACCTCCCGTCCCGGGGCGCCGAGTCGTGCAGCAACCGACGAGCGATCACCCCTCCCGCGCCCGACGAGCGGTTACCCGCCCGGCGCCCGACGACCGGTCACGCCCCGCGCCCGACGAGCGATCACCCCTCCCGCGCCCGACGAGCGGACGTCGCCCGCACGACAACCGGCGGCACGACGACCGCCACCAGCCCGGTCACCACCACTGCGACCCCGCCGGGCGCCACCCCGGCCCACCGAGCGTCGTCGGGCAGCGCGGCCACGACGGCCGTCAGCCCGATCGCCACGACCGCGAGCGCACCCAGCGCAACCGCCCCCGCAGCGAGCCGCCGCCCCTCGGGCGCGAACCGCCGCAGCAGCAGCACCAGGCACAACAGCCAGCCGGGCGCGAGCACCAGCGCGGCGACGATCATGCCCACCACCGCGGCCGCGAGGTCCCGCCAGGTGTCGCCGCTCCGCACCAGGTAGTACAGCCCTCCGGTGGCTGCGCCGATCATCGCGGCGACCACGACGAGCCCGACGAGCCGCACCAGCCACCAGACCCACAGCCGCCCGCCCCGCGGTTCGTCGTGCCATTCGTCGTGCGCCTCGCCAGGCTGTTCTCCCGGCCGAAAGCCCACCCGCTCGTCGGACCCCATCGCCGTCCCCTCCCCGGCGCCGGCGAGCGCCGGCGGCTGCGCTCATCCTGCCGGTCCGTTCGTCCTGCCGGGCCCAAGGGTCCGCGGTCCCACCGGTCCGCCCGACCGCCCGGCACCGCGTGCGAGGATCGAAACATGACGACCACGGACACCACCACCGCCGACCCGCTCGCCAATGCCCACGGCACGCGCCTGTGGGCGGAGCGGACCGGCGAGCGCCGCTACGTGGGTCACAACTCGCGCGGCGCCACCGTGGAGATCGGCGACATCAAGTACGACGGCGCCTTCACGCCGGGCGAGCTGCTGAAGATCGCGCTGGCCGGGTGCAGCGGCCTGTCGTCCGACCACGCGATCGCCCGGCGCCTCGGCGACGACGTCGCGGTGACCATCGAGGTGGGCGGCCTGTCCGACGCCCACGAGGACCGCTACCCCGCGCTCGCCGAGCGGCTGGTCGTCGACATGTCGAGCCTGTCGCCCGACGACCGCGCGCGCCTGCTCGTCGTGATCAACCGCGCGATCGACGAGCACTGCACCGTCGGCCGCACCCTCAAGGCCGGCGCCACGGTCGCGCTGACGGTCGACGCCGAGGGGTGACGGCCGTGCCCGGGTTCGTCGGCGCGGCGCTCGACAAGGCCGTCACCGTCCCGTCGGGGACGATCCACGCGCACGTCGAGAAGATCCGGCGCCGCAACCCGCTGGCGACGCCGGCGCAGGTGATCGCCATCCTCGAGAAGGAGTACCTGCGCGTCGTCGCGACCACCGGCGGCGCGGTCGGCGCGGCGGCGGCGACGCCCAGCATCGGCACCGGCACGGCGGTCGCGCTGACGGCCGGCGACGTCGCGGGCTTCTTCGGCGCCTCGGCCGCGTTCTCCCTGGCGGTCGCGTCGGTGCATGGCATCGACGTCCAGGACGTCGACCGGCGCAAGGCCCTCCTGCTGGCGACGCTCCTCGGCGAGGCCGGCGTCCGAGCGGTCGGCGACACCGCCGAGATCGGCGCCGTCCACGTCGCACGAACCCTGCTGACGCGGATGCCGCTGCGCACCGTCAAGGCCGTGAACAACCAGCTGACGCGCCGGATAATCCGCCGCCAGGCGGCCAAGCAGGGCGGCCTCGCGCTGGGCCGGCTCGCGCCGTTCGGCATCGGCGCGGTCATCGGGATCGTCGGCGGGCGCGCGCTCGGCAAGACCGTGGTCGACGGCGCCCGCGCCGCCTTCGGCCCCGCGCCGGTCACCTTCCCCCGCATCCTCGAGCTCCCGGCAAGCCCGCGCCAGGCCACCCTCCGGCCAGGCCTGCGCCCGGGCACCCCGCCAGACCCGCGCCCGGGCCCCCTTCCGCCAGGCCCGACGAGCGCACACGACCTCCCAGAACTCTGACCGCGCCGGCTCCGCCGCCGCGCCCGCCGCCCGCCCCTCTCCAAGCCCCGCGCGGCACTCCCACGCGCGTACGCGGTCCGCAGCGATCCGCCCGCCCCGCGCGATCAACTGTCACGCGCGAGCGCACCCGTCACGACCTCGCCCACCAGGCCGGGTCGACAGGTGCACGCCGGGTCGATAGGTCCACCTATCGACCCGGGACGGGCCTATCGACGCGGCGACGGGAGCCGGTGCTCCACGGCGTCACCAGCGGTTGTGCACGTGGAATCGGATCGACTCGTCGTAGATGTGCTCCAGGCCGCGCAGGGTGTCGGC
>CAZBIO010000237.1:0-15989 GCA_964491965.1 uncultured Cellulomonas sp. | reverse complement strand
GCGGACGGCGCGGGGCACCGCCTCGGTGGGCCTGCGCTCGCTGAAGATGACGACCCGCGCGGGTCTCGGCCTGTGCCAGGGCCGGGTGTGCGGGCGGGCGGTCGAGGAGCTGCTCGCCGCGGCGGCGCCCGGCGGTGCGCTCGTCGACGGCGCCGTCACGGACCGGCGGCCCCTCGCGGCCCCGCGCCGGCTCGGGGACCTCGCCGCCCTGGCCCCCGACATCGCCGACCCGACCCGAGACGCGCCAGCCCCACCGGCCTGAACCCGCCGCCCGAGCCCCACCGGAAGGACCCCACATGGATCCTCAGCAGCCCCAGAGCATCCTCGGCGGTGTCGTCGTCGCCACCGCCCTGCCGTACCGCGAGGACCCCGCCGCGCCGGGTGGGCTGGCGGTCGACTACGACGCGTACGCCGAGCACTGCGACTGGCTGATGTCCAACGGCTGCGACGGCATCGGGGCCAACGGCTCGCTCGGCGAGTACGCGTCGCTGACCGACGACGAGCGCCGCCGGGTGGTGCAGGTGGCCGTCGAGGCCGTCGGGTCGCGCGGCATCGTCATCGCCGGCGTCAACGCCCCCGGCTGGCACCAGGCCAAGCACTGGGCGGAGCTGGCGGCCGAGGACGGCGCGGCCGGCGTGCTCGCGCTGCCGCCGACGATGTACCGCGCGACGCCGGCCCAGCTCGTCGAGCACTTCGCGAAGATCGGCGAGGCCGGGCTGCCGATCATGGCCTACAACAACCCGATCGACACCAAGGTCGACCTGGTACCGGAGGTGGTCGCCGAGCTGGCCGCCATCGAGAACGTCGTCGCGATCAAGGAGTTCTCCGGGGACATCCGGCGCCCGTTCGCCATCCGCGAGCGGTGCGACATCGACGTCATCGCCGGCGCCGACGACCTGGCGTTCGAGCTGCTGGTCGACGGCGCGGTCGGCTGGTTCTCCGGGTTCACCAACACGTTCCCCGCCGAGACGGTCGAGTTGTACCGGCTGACGCGCGCGGGGCGGATCGAGCAGGCGCGGGAGCTCTACACGCACCTCGTCGCGCTGTTCCGGTGGGACTCGCGCACCGAGTTCGTCCAGGCGATCAAGCACTCGATGGACCTCGTCGGGCGCTACGGCGGTCCCTGCCGCCCGCCCCGGGGCGCGCTGACGACCGAGCAACGTGACCAGATCGCGGCCGAGACCCGGGCCGCCGTCGAGTACCTGGCGGCGCGCACGCCGGCGGTGGCCTGACATGCGCTCGTCCCGGCTGTACACGGCGGTCGACTCCCACACCGAGGGGATGCCCACGCGCGTGGTCACCGGCGGCGTCGGCGTGATCCCGGGCGCGACGATGAACGAGCGGCGGCTGCACTTCATCGCGCACCTGGACCACGTCCGCAAGCTGCTGGTCAACGAGCCGCGGGGGCACTCGGCGATGAGCGGGGCGATCCTGCAGCCGCCCACCCGGCCGGACGCCGACGTCGGCGTCCTCTACATCGAGGTGTCCGGCTGCCTGCCGATGTGCGGCCACGGGACCATCGGCGTCGCGACGGTGCTCGTCGAGACGGGCATGGTCGAGGTGACCGAGCCGGTGACCGAGATCCGGCTCGACACCCCCGCCGGGCTCGTCGTCGCGCGCGTCGCGGTGTCCGGCGGCCACGCCGACTCGGTGACCATCGAGAACGTCCCCGCCTACTCCGAGCGCCTCGATGCGACGATCGACGTCCCCGGCCTGGGCACGGTCCCGTACAGCCTGGCGTTCGGCGGCAACTTCTACGCGCTGGTCGGGCTCGACGACGTCGGCCTGCCGTTCGACCGCGCGCGGCAGCGGGACATTCTCGACGCCGGGCTGCGGATCATGGGCGCGATCAACGAGCGGGACGCGCCGTCCCACCCGGAGATCGCCGGCGTGGACTACTGCCACCACGTGGAGTTCGTCGCGCCCGGCTCGGACGCGCGGTACTCGCGGCACGCGATGGCGATCTACCCGGGCTGGTTCGACAGCTCGCCGTGCGGGACGGGCACGTCCGCGCGGATGGCCGAGCTGTGGGCGCGCGGCGAGCTGGCGGTGGGCCAGGACTTCGTCAACGAGTCGTTCATCGGCTCGCGGTTCACCGGCCGGCTGGTGCGCGAGACGCAGGTCGCGGGCCGGGCCGCCGTGATCCCCACCGTCACGGGCCGCGCCTGGGTCACCGGGATCGGGCAGTACATGCTCGACCCGACCGACCCGTTCCCCGAGGGTTTCGAGTTCTGAGGCGGAGTGACATGACGGACACGATCCTCGAGGCGGCCCTCGCCGCGGCATCCACCGCCGCGCCCCTGCTAGCCGCGCTGTCGCCGCGCGAGCGGGCCGCCGCCCTGGTCGCCGTCGCGGACGCGCTCGACGCCGCGGCCGACGAGCTGGTGCCGATCGGCCGCCGCGAGACCGGGCTCGGCGAGGCGCGGCTGCGCGGCGAGCTGCGCCGCACCACCGTCCAGCTGCGCCTCTTCGCCGAGGTGGTCGTCGACGGCTCCTACCTCGACGTGCGGCTCGACGCCGCCGACCCGGACTTCGCGCTCGGCCCCCGCCCGGACCTGCGCCGCTACCTGGCGCCGATCGGCCCGGTACTGGTGTTCGCGGCGAGCAACTTCCCGTTCGCGTTCTCCGTCGCCGGGGGCGACACCGCCTCCGCGCTCGCGGCGGGCAACCCCGTGGTGGTCAAGGCGCACACCGGCCACCTCGAGCTGTCGCGTCGCGTCGCGGCGATCGCCGCCGCGGCGCTGGAGGGCGCCGGCATGCCACCGGGGACGCTCGGGCTGGTCGAGGGCCGGGCCAACGGCGTCGCCGCGCTGCGCGACGAGCGGATCGCCGCCGCCGCGTTCACCGGGTCGCTGTCGGCGGGCCGGCTCCTCGCGGACCTCGCCGCCGCCCGGCCCGTGCCGATCCCGTTCTACGGCGAGCTGTCCAGCGTCAACCCGGTGTTCGTCACGCCCGCCGCGGCGGCCGCCGGGTGCGACGCGATCGCCGCCGGCTACGTGACGAGCGTCGGCGGCTCGGCCGGGCAGCTGTGCACCAAGCCCGGCTTCCTCTTCGTCCCCGCCGGCACCGGGTTCGCCGGGCCGGCGGGAGAGGCGGCGGCCGACGTGCCGGAACACCGGCTGCTGCACCCGGCGGTCGCCGCCGGGTACGTGGAACGGCGCGCGGCGATCCTCGCCACGCCGGGCGTCACCGTCGTGGCCGCCGGCACGGTCCGCGAGGACGACGAGGGCACATGGGCCACGCCGACGCTCGTCGTCACGGACGTCGCCACGCTGCGGGCGCGCCGCGGCGACCTGCTCGACGAGGCGTTCGGCCCGCTGTCGGTCGTCGTCGAGTACGACGACCCCACGGCGCTCGCCGCCCTGGTGCCGGAGCTGTTCCCCGGCAACCTCACCGGCACGGTCCACGTGGCGCCCGACGACGCGACGCCCGGGCTGGCGGCCCTCCTCGACGCGCTGGCGCGGACGTCCGGCCGGGTGCTGGTCAACGGCTGGCCCACCGGCGTCGCGGTCACCCCGGCGATGCAGCACGGCGGCCCGTACCCCGCGACGACGGCCGGCGGCACGTCGGTGGGGACGGCCGCGATCACGCGCTTCCTGCGCGGCGTCGCCTACCAGAACGCTCCGCAGTCGCTGCTGCCGCCGCCGCTGCGCGACGACAACCCGTGGGGCGTGCCGCAGCACCGCGCCCCGGCCGGGGACTCCATGCGCTGGGGCGACCTGGCGGGGCTGCCGGCGTAGCGGCAGGCAGGCCGGCGGCTGGTGGCCGGAGCCTTACGCCCAGGGCGTAAGGCTGGGCGTAAGGTTCGCGGCTTTTGCGCTGATCAGCGATCTGATCCGAACCTAACGCCCTCGATCCAGAGGCGTAAGGTCAGGGGCGTAAGGTTCCCCGAGCAGGGCGGCGCTCCGATGGACGTTGACGAGCTGGAGCTGCTCCTCGCCGAGCTGCGCACCTTCAAGACCGACCACCAGACGGTCGAAGCCAAGAGGGCTCGCGACAGGCTTCCGGCGAGCACGCACGAGACGCTCAGCGCCTTCGCGAACAGCGGCGGTGGCACCATCGTCCTCGGCGTCGACGAGCGGGACGGCACCTTCGTCGTCTCGGGCGTTGCCGACGCCAAGCAGTCCCAGTCCGACCTCCAGGCCCTCTGCGCCCAGATGACGCCTCCCCTTCGCGCGACGATCGAACTCGTCGACCACTCGGATGGGCACGTGGTGGTGGCCCGTGTCCCGGCCGTGCCTCGTGAGCAGCGCCCCTGCCACCTGGCGTCGGAGAGTGCCGAGCGCAGCTCGTTCATCCGTGTCGGCGATGGCGACCAGCAGATGTCCGCGGACGAAGTTCGCTACATGGCCGCCGGGGCCAGTCGGATCGACTACTCGGCCGGGGCCGCGCCGGACGGAACCGCCCTCGGGCTCAAGGCAGCGAACGACCTCCTGGCCGCGCTTCGAGCCGCGAGTGCACGCGACGCGGGTGCCGACCAGGTGCTGTTGCGTCGATGGCACATCGTCGACGACAGCGACAAGCCCACCTTCGCCGGCGCATTGACAGTCGGGGAAAGCCCACAAGACACGTGTCCGGCCGCGCGTGTCACGTACCGAGTCCATCCCCGCAGCACCGACCCGATCGGGACCCGATACACGGGCCGACACATCGAGGGCACGATCGGAGAGCTCCTCGACGACCTCACGATCCAGTTGCGCAAGGACCTCGACCCGGTCCAGGTCGTACGTGACGGAAGCGTCTTCGACGCTCTGCCGATCCCAGCCGAGGCCCTGCGAGAGGTGTTGTCCAACGCCCTCGTTCATCGCAGCTTCGCACCCGGCCTGGTCGACCGCCCCGTCCTGGTCGAAGTGGGCGACGATGCCGTTGCCGTCACGAGCCCCGGGAACCTTGCCCTGTCCGCCGACCCTGAACTGCTGGGGTTGGCGCCCGTGTCGGGCGTCCGCAACTACGCGCTCGTGCGCATCGGTGAGCTCCTGCGCACCCCCAGTGGCGCACGGATCGTCGAGAACCAGACATCCGGCATCGAAGCCGCCGACCGGGCCTGCCGGGCAGAAGGCACCATGCCCGCCCTGTTCGTCGACCGCCCCGACTCCTTCCAGGTCCTGCTTGCCCGCGGGGTCGTCGACCTCCGCCGCGCCCGAGACGCCAGCTCGGGGTTCTCGCTTCCTCGACCCGAAGACTCGGCTCGACTGCTCGCGGTCGCGACACGCCTCGGTGAGCTACGCGACGCCTTCCCGGAACTGGCCGCCATCCCGTTCGATGCCGTTCTCGCGGCGCGCTCGCTGGCACCCTGCACACTCGAGGCCGCGGCCGTGCGCCTCGACGAACTCGAACACGCTGGTCTCCTGCGCCGGCTTGCCGCCCGACGGCGGCCGGTCTGGGTACTGCCTGCGCCAGCGGATCGGGGTCAGCCCACGCCTTCGAGTGGCAGCGCCCGGGGGGCGCGGCGCGGACCCTTCCACCCCGATCGGGTGCTCGACCTGCTCGCAGCCATCCATGCTGCGCCGGGCGCCGAGCTGGGCGCCAGGGGCATCGGCGAGGCCCTCGGTGTCACCTCGCCGGATACGAGGAACAAGTGGATCGGCCGCGCACGGGACAGGGGGCTGATCGAAGCGACGAAGACCAGTCCCTTCGACCCGACCGGTGGCTACAGGCTCACTGCGCAGGGCAGGCGGGCGCTGAACGGTAGCCAGCGGCGGCCCGAGGGCAGGTGAGCCGCCGGCGAGCCAGACACTGCGCGGCGCCGGACCCCGTCGTGGGGAGACCGGCGCCGCGGCGGAGCGCCGTCAGAACGTCAGCTCGGCGAACGCCCGCACCTGGGCGGTGAGCGCGCGCTCGGTGGGCAGCCGCTCCATCGACGAGGCGCCGTAGAAGCCGTGGATGCCCGTGGTGTGGCGGAGCATGTACTGGGTGTCGTCGGGCTCGGCGATCGGCCCGCCGTGGACCAGCACGATGACGTCCTCGCGGACCGAGCGGGCCGCGGCCGCCCACTCCTCGGCGAACGCCACGCAGTCGTCGAGCGTCTTCGCGGTCTCGGCGCCGATGGTGCCGCCGGTCGTCAGGCCCATGTGCGCGACGATGACGTCCGCTCCCGCCTCGGTCATCGCGACGGCGTCCTCGCTGGAGAACACGTACGGCGTGGTGAGCAGGTCGGCCTCGTGGGCGTGGCGGATCAGCTCCACCTCCAGGCCGTAGCCCATGCCCGTCTCCTCGAGGTTGGCGCGGAACGTGCCGTCGATCAGCCCGACGGTCGGGAAGTTCTGCACGCCCGAGAACCCCTGCTCGCGCAGCTGCCGCACGAACCGGGCGGGGTCGAAGAACGGGTCCGTCCCGTTGACGCCCGCCAGCACCGGCGTCCGCTTCGGGATGGGCAGCACCTCGCGGCCCATCTCGACCACCAGGTCGTTGGCGTTGCCGTAGGCGAGGAGGCCGGAGAGCGAGCCGCGGCCCGCCATCCGGTACCGGCCGGAGTTGTAGATGACGATCAGGTCCGCCCCGCCGTCCTCCTCGCACTTGGCGGACAGCCCGGTGCCGGCACCGGCACCCACGATCGGGCGGTGCTCGGCGATCTTCGTCCGGAGGCGGGCGAGAATCTCGGAGCGGGGCACGAATGGCATGGCGTGCGTCCTTTGCTGGGTCGGGGCCGTGGTCGGCCGTTCAGTGGGTCGCTGCGGCACGGCTCTGGATCGCCGCGTGCAGCCGTTCGACGAGGGCGTCCGCGAACGCCGGGTCGTTGACGTCGGTTTCGAGCTCGACGAGCTCGACGGGGGATCCCGCGAGGCCGGCGCGGATCGCGCCGAACAGGGCGTCGTCCGCGGCGGGGTCGTCGAACGGCCCGCCCCGCGTCGCGATGGCGGACACCCCGCGCAACGGGAGGACCATGGTCGTCGGGCCCGTCGCGGCCGCCGCCTTGCGGGCCAGCTCGGCGCCGAGCTGCGCGCACTCGTCGGGCGTGGTGCGCATCAGCGTGACGCTCGAGTTGTGGACGTAGAGGTTGCGGCCCTCGAACTGCGGCGGCACGGTGTCGCGCGGCCCGAAGTTCACCATGTCGAGCGCGCCGACCGAGATCACCTGCGGCGTCCCCGTCTGCGCGGCGGCCGTCAGGCGGTCCGGCCCGGCGCTGAACACGCCGCCGACCAGGTTGTCGCACAGCTCGGTGGTGGTGACGTCGAGGACGCCCGCGATGTACCCCTGGCGGATCAGCGACTCCATCGCCCGGCCGCCCGAGCCGGTCATGTGGAACACCAGCACCTCGTAGCCGAGCGCCTCGAGCCGCTCGCGCGCGCGGGTGACGCAGGGCGTGGTGACCCCGAACATGCTCGCCGCGACCATCGGCCGGTGGCCGGCGGCGGCCACCGGCGCGGCGGTCACCATCCCGGCGACGGCCGCCGCGGCGTTGGCGAGGATGCGTTCGGAGATCCGGTTGAGGCCGGCGATGTCGACGATGCTCGGCGCGAGGATCAGGTCCGTCTCGCCGACGTACTGCTCGGTGTGGCCGGAGGCCGCGGTCGAGACGATCAGCTTGGGGAAGCCGAGCGGCAGGCCGCGGAACGCGGTCGCGGCGAGCGACGTGCCGCCCGTCCCGCCGAGCGCGAGCGCCCCCTGGATCCGGCCCTCCTGCGCGAGCCGGGCCACGACCGCGGCGGCCCCGGCGGCCTGCACCGCCATGGCGCGGCCGCGGTCGGCGGTGGTGCGCAGCTCGTCGAGCGAGCCCCCTCCGGCGGCGGCGACCTCGTCGGCCGAGACGTCGGGCGGGAAGGCGGGCTCGCCCAGCACCCCGGTGTCGACGACGAGGGTGGCGAGCCCCGCGGCCTGGAGGCGGTCGCGGACGAACGAGTACTCGGCGCCCTTGGTGTCGAGCGCCCCGACCAACACGACGGTGTGCGGCATGGTTCTCTCTGCTCTCTGCGTGCTCCCTGCCAGCGGTGATTGTCAGCCCCGCTCCGGCGCTCCAATACTGTGCGGATGCCGCTGGTCCAGACGAGTGCCAATTCCTTCGGATTGGCGTCGATGGGTGCCAATCGCCTCGTCAGGCTGCTCGGGGACTGGCAGCGGGGTGAGGCGTCGCTGCACGACGAGCTGGCGGCGCAGCTGCGCATGCTGGTGCGCACGGGGGCGATGCCGGCCGGCACCCGGCTGCCGTCCGAGCGGGCGCTCGGTGCGGCGCTCAGCCTCAGCCGCAACACCGTGACCAGGGCGCTCGACGAGCTGCGCAGCGAGGGGCTGCTGTCGAGCCGGCAGGGCGACGGGACGTACGTGACGTACCCCCGCCGGCACGCACCGGGCCGCGGCGACGACCGCCTGCGCACGTTCATCGCCGATGGCGAGCTCGACCGCATCGACCTGCGCAGCGCCGCGCTCCCCGGGCTGCCGATGGTGGCCGACGAGCTCAACCTCCTCGACGGCTCACGCACGCGCGAGCTCGTCGCGTCGCACGGCTACGTGCCGTCCGGGCTCCCCGAGCTGCGGCTGGCGATCGCCGGGTACTACGCGAACCTCGGCCTGCCGACGACGCCCGAGCACATCCTGGTCACGTCCGGCGCGCAGCAGGCGCTGCGGCTGGTGGCGTCGTTCTTCGTCGGGCCCACGTCCACCGTGATCATCGAGGAGCCGTCGTTCCGCGGGGCGATCGAGTCGCTCAAGGCGCTCGGCGTGCGGCTGGTCGGCGTGCCGTCGGGGCCGGACGGCGTCGACGTCGACGAGCTCGCGAAGGCCGTCGCCACCACCTCGCCCCAGCTCGTCGTGCTGCAGTCCACCGTGCACAACCCGACCGGTTCGGTGCTGGACGGCCTGCGCCGGAGCCGCGTCGCGGCGATCGCCGCGCGGCACGGCGTGACGTTCGTCGACGACGCCACGCTCGCGGACACGATCATCGACGGCGAGCGCCGCCCCATCCCGCTGGCGGCCGGCGGCGACCTGATCGTCACGATCGGCTCGATGAGCAAGTCGTTCTGGGGCGGGTTGCGCGTCGGCTGGGTCCGCGCCCACCCCGACCTCGTCGCGGAGCTCGCGGCCGTCAAGGGCGGCGAGGACCTCGGCACCTCGGTCCTGGCGCAGCTGCTCGCCGCGCAGCTGCTGCCCAAGATCGAGCAGGCGCGCGACCAGCGCCTGGCCATGCTCGGCGAGAACCGGCGCCTGGCCCTCGACGCCCTGGCCGAGCTGCTGCCCGAGTGGACGCCGCAGCTGCCGCAGGGCGGCGGCTCGCTGTGGATCGGCCTGCCGGACCACAGCGCCACCTCGCTGGTGCAGCGCGCGGAGCGGCTCGGCGTGCGGCTGCTGCCGGGGTCGACGTTCAGCATCGTCGACCGGCTCGACGACCACGTGCGCCTCTCGTACGCCGGCCACCCCGGGGTCACCAGGCGCGGGATCGAGCTGCTCGCGGAGGCGTGGCACAGCCGCTGAGCGGTGCCCGACGAGGGGCGGCGGGGTGCCGGCGGAGCCGTCGCGGGTCCATTCGCGTGCCAACCGGGGGCCACCCGCCGGGAATTGGCTCTCTGCCGGGAAGTTACACGTCGTCAGAATTGCCCGATCCGGACGGTGTGGCACAGGCACCGGAGAGGGCGGCGCGGACGGTCGGTCTCGCGCCCCTCGCCCGGTCCGTCGCTCAATGTCGAACGAACGAGGAGGGCCCGAAATGACCACAGCACGACGCAGGGTTCCCGTGGCGCTGTCGGCCATCGCCGTCGCCGCCGTCGCGCTCGCCGCCTGCGCGCCCGGTGGCGGAGGGGGCAGCGGCGCGACGACGCCGGGCGGGGAGCAGACGTCCGCCGCGGGCGACCCGACCACGGGAGGGGCCGACGACGCCCCGGTCACCATCACCTGGTGGGACTACTACCAGGACGAGAAGTCGGTCACGGCGGTCGAGGCGCTCATCGCGCAGTACCAGGACGAGCACCCCAACGTGACGATCGAGCGCGAGTTCGTCGCCTACGCCGACCTGAAGCAGACGCTGCTGCAGTCCGCCGGCGCGGCGGCGCTGCCCGACCTCGTCGTCATCAACAGCCCGGACCACCAGCAGTTCGCCGAGCTGGGGATCGCCGCGGACCTCACCGACCGGCTCGCCGAATGGGGCCAGCTGGACAAGTACCCGGAGGGCATCATCGCCTCCGCGACCTACGAGGACCGCATCTACGGGCTGCCCATCACCACGAACTGCCTGTCGCTCTTCTACAACAAGGCCTACCTGGAGGAGGCGGGCGTCGAGCCGCCGACGACCTGGGAGGAGCTGACCTCAGCGGCGGCCGCCCTGACGACGCCGGAGCACTACGGCCTCGCGTTCTCGGCCGTCAACAACCAGCAGGCCGTGTTCCAGTGGCTGCCGACGCTGTGGCAGGCGGGCGGCGACCTGACCGACGTCGGCTCGCCCGAGGCGGTCTCGGCGCTCGACTTCTGGGGCAACCTCGTCACGTCCGGCAGCGTCTCGCAGGAGGCGCTCAACTGGGACCAGACGATGGTGAAGGACGACTTCGCCCAGGGCCGCTCCGCGATGATGATCAACGGCCCGTGGCAGATGCCCGCCCTCGCCGCGGACGCCCCCGACCTCGACTACGGCGTCGCGCTGCTGCCCGTCGGCAAGGAGGCGGCCTCCGCGCTGGGCGGCGAGAACTACATGGTGATCGACGGGCCGGAGGCCGAGGCCTCCTGGCAGCTGCTCGAGTGGCTCCAGGACCCGGCCCGCGTCGCGGAGCTCGCGGCCTCCACCGGCAGCCTGCCGACGCGCACCGACGTCGAGCCGTTCAGCGACGACCCGAACCTCGCGGTGTTCACCGAGCAGCTCGGCGTCGCCAAGCCGCGCGCCTACGGCTCCAACTACGCCGAGATCGCCGACCAGGTGGTGATCGCGATCCAGTCGGTGCTCACGGGCCAGCAGTCAGCGGCGGACGCCCTGCCGGTGGCCGCCTCCGCCATCGCCCCGCTGCTGCCGTGAGTGCTGTGGCCACGCGCACCCTGGCTCGTCCGGCGGCCGCCCCTCGCGGGGTGGTCGCCGGACGGCGGCGCGCGGCGTCGTCGTGGCGCCGGTACTACTTCGTGTTCCCGGCGCTGGTGTTCCTGATCGCGTTCATGTTCTATCCGGTCGGGTACACGTTCAATCTCAGCCTGTTCGACGTCGACGCCGGCAACTTCCTGTCCGGCGGCGCGCCGTTCGTCGGGCTCGAGAACTACCTGACCTACCTGCGCTCGCCCGGGTTCCTGCCGTCGCTGCTCATCACGGTGGTCTTCACCGTGGGCTCGCTGGTGTTCCAGCACGCGATCGGCTGGGCGTTCGCGATGTTCTTCAACCGGCCGTTCCCGCTCTCCGGGTTCCTGCGGGCGATCATGCTGGTCGTCTGGGTGCTGCCCGCCGTCGTCTCGGCGAGCCTGTGGCGGTGGATCTACGCCGGCAGCTTCGGCCTGCTCAACGCGGTGCTCGGCTGGTTCGGCGTCCACACCACCGAGGCCTGGCTGGTCAACCCGCGCACCGCGCTCGCGGCGGTGATCGTCGCGAACATCTGGGTGGGCATCCCGTTCCACATGATGCTGATCCACGCCGGGCTCCAGGGCCTGCCCGGCTCGTTCTACGAGGCGGCCGAGCTCGACGGCGCCGGCGCGTTCCAGCGGTTCCGGCACCTGACGGTGCCGCTGATGCGCCCGGTGATCCTCACCACGCTGCTGCTCGGCTTCGTCCACACCTTCAAGGTGTTCGACATCGTCTACGTCATGACGTCGGGCGGCCCGGCCGGGGCGACGAACGTCATGTCGATCGACGTCTACAACCTGTCCTTCCAGTACTTCCGGCTGGGCCGGGGCGCGGCGGCGGCGAACGTGCTGCTCGTCATCCCCCTGCTGCTGTCGGTGCTGTACCTGTGGACCCGCCGGCGTGAGGAGTCAGCGCTGTGACCGCCACAACCGCCGCACCCCCGCGCGCCGCCACCGCGCCGCCCCGCAACCGCACCCGCGAGGACCGGCCGCGATGGCACCTGACCGCCATCGGCGTCGTCGTCGTCGGGCTGTTCCTCTTCCCGCTGTACTGGATGGTCACCAGCTCGGTGAAGACGCCGGACCAGCTGTTCACCAGCCCACCCACCTGGGTCCCCACCGCCCCGACGTGGACCAACTACGTCACGGCGGTGTTCGACAACCCCGAGATGGTCCGCTCGCTGGCCAACAGCCTGATCATCAGCGTCGGCGCGCCCATCCTCACGCTGCTGCTCGCCACCCCGGCGGCCTACGCGCTGGCCCGGCTGCGGCTGCGGTGGACCGCCCTGCTGCTCCTGCCGTTCCTGCTGGCGCAGCTGCTGCCGACGATCAACGTGGCGCTGCCGCTGTTCGCGCTGTTCAGCCAGTGGAACCTCGTCAACACCTACTGGGGCCTGATCATCGCCGACACGATCAACACGCTGCCGTTCGCCGTTATCGTGCTGCGGCCGTTCTACCTGCACCTGCCGTCGGAGCTGGAGGAGGCGGCGGCGGTGGACGGGGCCAACCGATTCCAGTCGTTCGTCCGCATCGTCCTGCCGCTGGTGCGGCCGGGCCTGGTGACGGTCGCCGTGTTCGCGTTCGTCATGACGTGGGGCGAGTTCATCTTCGGGCTCACCCTGACGACGGTGGGCCCGATGCAGCCCGTGACGGTGGCGCTCAACAGCTTCATCGGCCAGTACGGCACCGACTGGGGGCCGCTGATGGCGGCCTCGACCGTGGTGGCCGTCCCGATCGTCGTGGTGTTCGCAATGTTCCAGCGGTACATCACGGGCGGCCTGGCGGCCGGCTCGGTCAAGGACTGACGGCAGTGAATCCCCATCCCGCGGACCAAGGAGCGACACACATGTCCGATGCCCAGCACGCGTCCCGACGAGGCGGGTTCGCCCCTGCCGCCTCGGTGCGCGTGGAACCCCAGGAGTGGGGCCGCCTCGAGTGGATGGTCGCGGCCTCGGAGGGCAACTCCGACGTCCTGACGGTCGGCAAGTGCTACATCGAGCCGGGGCGCAACAACCCGGTGCACCACCACCCGAACTGCGACGAGGTGCTGCACGTCATCGCCGGGCGCATCCGCCACCGCGTCGGCGACGAGTACCTGGAGATGGGGCCGGGAGACACCATCTCCATCCCGCTCGGCTCGGTGCACAACGCGACGAACATCGGCGACGAGACGTGCGAGCTGCTCATCTGCTTCGACACCGCCAACCGTCAGGTGGTGGGCGAATGAGCACCGTGCACCGGCTCGCCGTGATCGGCGCGGGCATCGTCTCCGGCATGCACTTCCGCGGGTACCTCGACCGGCCTGACCGCGTCGAGGTGGTCGCCGCGGTGGACCCGGTCCCCGAGCGCCGCGCGTGGGTGGAGTCGACCTTCGGCATCACGACGACGTACGCGTCGATCGCGGAGCTCCTCGACGCGGGCAGCTTCGAGGTCGCGGTGGTCTGCACGCCGAGCCACGTGCGCCGCGACGCGATCGTCGAGCTCGCGAAGGCGGGCAAGCACCTGTTCGTCGAGAAGCCACTGGCCGACGGCATCGAGGAGGCGCGGGAGGTCGTCGAGATCGCGCGGCAGGCGGAGGTGAAGCTGGCGGTCGACCAGAACTTCCGGGACCACTACGCGTTCGGCCTCGCCCGGGACGCGATCCGCGCGGGGCGCATCGGCCGGGTGCTCGGGATCGACCAGAGCGAGCTGACGTACCGGACCGTGGCCGGCTGGCGGGCGCGGATGGCGCACAACGCCCTCTCGGTGATGGGCGTGCACTGGTTCGACGGCTTCCGCCAGCTGCTGGACGCGGACGCCGACTGGCTGGTCGCCCGGACGTACTCGTCGCCCGCGATGGGCGCCGCCGGCGAGACCGACGCGTTCGTGCAGATCCGGTTCGGCGACGCGACGGTCAACTACACGCAGAGCTTCTCCAGCCGGGTGGAGCGGTGCGAGACGGTGGTGATCGGGGAGACCGGCACGCTCCGGTTCGACTACGACCACCTGGAGATCCACGACGCGAACGGCGTCGAGGTGCTGGAGAACCCCTTCGCCGGGGATGGCAAGCCGGCCGCGGCGTTCCGCGAGCTGGACCAGCTCCTCGTCGCGATCGAGACCGGCGGCGAGCCGGGCAACTCCGGTGTCGACAACCTCAAGACGCTCTCCCTGCTCGCCGCGGCCTACCGGTCCGCCGAGACGGGCGAGCCCGTCACCTTCACGGAAGGCCTGATCTGATGCGCCGCGCGATCTCCAAGCCCACCGCACCGGCGGACTTCCCCCGCCTGATCTCGGACTTCCGGGCCGAGGGGTACGAGGGCCTCCAGCTGAAGATCAGCCAGTACGGCCAGTACCTCGACGACCCCGAGGGCCGGTTGCGCGAGTGGGGCGATGACCCGGGCATCTACTCGGCGCTGATCGCCTTCGACACGCTCGACGACGACGGGCTGTCGCGGCTGTACGCGACGATCGACTTCGCGGTGGCCACCGGCAGCGAGCGGATCGTCTTCTGCCACAACCACGATCGCGTCGGCGTGACGCCGGAGGTGCTGCGGGGGTACGCCCGCCTGATCTCCGACGCCGGCCTGCGTGCGCGGGAGCGCGGGGTGGCGATGTCGCTGCACCATCACTTCGACCAGCCCGTCATGCTCCAGCCGGACTTCGAGGCGTTCTTCGACGAGGTCGAGGAGGGCGCCGTCGGCCTCACCGTGGACACCGCCCACCTGGCGAAGTCCGGGTTCGACGACCTTCCCGGCTTCATCCGCACCTTCGCGAGCGTCATCGACAACATCCATCTCAAGGACTACGACGGCCAGTGGCGCCTGCTCGGGCAGGGCGAGCTCGACCTTGCGGGCGTCGTCACGGCGCTGCAGGACGTCGGCTACACGGGGTGGCTCTGCGTCGACGAGGAGAGCACGGCGTCACTCGAGGACGGCTTCCGCGTCTCGAAGGCGTGGCTGGACGCGCACCTGTAGGGCCACCCGTCAGAGCTCAAGGGGCAGCATCTCCGGCGGGCCGCTGTCGGTTGGCGGCGCGGCGATTCTCGGCGTTCGAGCGTCGTCCGCTGTGGCGGGGTCGTCGGGCAACCGATCGTCCGGCGATCGTTCGGCAGGTGACGGGTCGGCGAGTGGCCGGTCGTCGGGTGACCTGCCGTCCGCCGATCGGGTGTCATCCGTTGGCGCGGCGTCATGTGGTGGCCTCATGCGATCCGGTGGTGCGGTGTCGCGCGGCGCCGGATTGTGGGGTGGTGTTCCGCCGTAGGGGCGTCCGTCGGGGTAGTGGTGTTCGTACGACCCGTCGGGGCGTCGGGTGATGGTCAACCCGAGGCGGTGGACTTCGCCGTGGTGGAAGACGCATTCGGGGGCGCAGTTGGTCAGGTCGGTTCGGCCGTGATGTTGCAGCCACCATCGGATGTGGTGCAGTTCGGTGTATCGCAGCGGCATGCTGCAGCCGTCCACGGCACAGGTGGTGACACCCGACGCGTACAACGCGAGCCAATGCCGCCGCAGGAACAACCGCTCCTCACGCCCCAGGTCCAACCGCGCACCCGGCGCGCCGACCACGGCTCGGGTCAGCGCGCAGTCGCACAGGGCGCGGGCGATCTCGGAGGCGGGCCAGGGTTGTCCGGTCTCGTCGACCACCGGCGCCACACCCCGCAACCGGGTCACCACATCCGCGGTCGACCCTGGCACCACGTCACTGCCGGCGACCGCACCCGGCGCGCCGACTGGGTCACCGGCCGCACCTGCGTCACAGGCTGCGTCCGCGCCACTGCGGGCGGCAGCGTCATGGGCCGCGACTGCGGCACCACTGGCGCCGGCCGCATCACCGGCTGCCACCGCACCGCCGGCGGCAGCTGCGCCCTTCCGGGCGACTGACCCGGTCTTGGGGGAGCCGCTGGCGGTGCCGGCGTCGTCGTCACCGCATCCGTGGCGTAGCGCCGCCCAGGTCTCCTGACTGAAGGTGACGATCGCTTGGACGGGGGCCACCGCCCCAGGGGTGGTGGTCTTGTCGGTGACGGTGCGGTGCACCATCTCCACCAGGGCGTCGGC
>CAZBIO010000236.1:0-8677 GCA_964491965.1 uncultured Cellulomonas sp. | reverse complement strand
GAACCCGCCCCCGACGTGGCCATGTGTCGCGTCACCGACGAAGAGCCACGCCGCGCCCTCGTCGTCGGCGCACATCAGCCGGTCGCTGATGGTCCGTTCCGGCAGCTCGATGACCTGCTTGACGCCGGCCGCGAGGTGCCCGAGCGCGGGGCGCGCCGCGCCGACCGCCTGCTGGGTGAGCAGGGAGTTCACGCCGTCCGCGAGGATCACCACGTCGGCGGTGATCTCGTCGTCGCCGGCCCGCACACCCGTGACCCGGGTGCCGTCCTTGAGCAGCGACTCGACCGCGATGCCGGTCACGTACTCGGCACCGGCCTCCTCGGCCTTGCCCGCCAGCCACGGGTCGAACCGCGCGCGCAGCACGGTGTACGACTCGGCGCGCTCGGTGCGCAGCTCCGCGTCCGTGTAGTCGACGGTCACGTTCGCGTCCGGCGCGAGCAGGGAGATCCGCTCGCGCACGACGCGCCGTTCCAGCGGTGCCTCGGCCGCGAAGTCCGGGAACACCGCGCGCAGCGAGTGCGTGTAGAGGCGGCCCCCGGAGACGTTCTTCGCCCCCGGGAACGTCCCCCGTTCGACGACGAGCACGCTCTTGCCGGCGCGCGCGAGCTCGTAGGCCGCGACCGGCCCGGCACAGCCCGATCCGACGACGATCGCATCGAAGTCCGCCATCGCTACCTTCCTTGCTCTTTCGGTGTGAGGGCACTCGCCTGCGTCAGGGTCAGGTGCCGGGTCTCGGGCGCATCGACGATCGACCAGACCAGGGCGACCACCAGGAGGCCCGCGCCGACGAGCATCGTCGGGCCGACCCCGAACCGGGCCAGGAACAGCGGCAGCCCGTACGTGGAGATCACGACCCCGATCCGGCTGATCGCGATCGCCACCCCGACGGCGGTGGCGCGGATCTCGGTCGGGAACAGCTCGTTCGGGTAGAGCCACTGCAGGATGCCCGGGCCGCCCGAGAAGAAGGCGTAGATCCCGAACGCGACGACGATCACGCCCGCCGCCGCGGTGGGCGCCACACCGGGGATCAGCAGGCCCACCGCCATGAATGCCAGGCTCCCGATCAGCAGCGGCCGGCGTCCGAACGAGTTCAGCCAGAACATCGCCGGGATGCTCCCGACGATGAAGAAGACGCTGATCAGCGCCTCGCCGAGGATCGACATCCGACCCGAACCGAGGCCGAAGGCCTCGAGGATCTGCGGGCCGAACGTGTACATCGCGTACATCGGAACGACCTGGCACAAGATCAGCACCCCGAGGTAGACCACCCGGCGCGCATAGCCGGCACGGAACACCGCGGCGAAGCGGGTCTTCACCGGCTCCTCGTCGTCCAGCTCGACGTCCTCGCCGTAGACCCGGTGCACGGTGCTGCGCGCAGCCTCGATGCGTCCCCGCCGGGCGAGCCACCGCGGTGACTCCGGGATGTCCCGTCGCCCGACGAGCAGAACCACGCACGGCAGCACCGCGCTGCCGAGCATCCAGCGCCAGCCTTGGGCGACGTCGACGAGCGCGAACCCGACGAAGGCCGCCGCGGTCGCCCCGACGTACCACGCGATGGACACCACGCCCATCCCCGTGGCGCGGGCGCGCCGGGGCACGAACTCCGTGATCAACGACGTCGCGATCGGATAGTCGGCGCCGACGAAGAAGCCCAGCAGCAGGCGGATGAGGATCAGCTGCCACGGGGTGGCGACGAACACGGATGCGAGCGAGGCCACGCCGATGGCGGTGACGTCCAGGATGAACATCGTCCGCCGCCCCAGGCCGTCGGTGAGCCTGCCGGCGAGGATCGAGCCGACGAAGATCCCCGCAAGGGAGGCCGCACCGATCAGTGCCTGGTCGGTCGACGTCAGCCCGAGCTCCGGGCCGAGCTGGACGAGGGCGACCCCGATGATCGACAGGGCGAACCCGTCGAGGAACGAGCCGCCGCTGGAGAAGAGCACGATCTTCCTCAGGAACGGACTCATCTCGACGTCGTCGATCGTCCGCTGGGCCGCGAGGCCCGCCGGTGCTACTTCCACTCGACGATGCCCCAGTTCAGGTGCGGCTTGGCGTCCGGGGCGTCCGTGTCGACGAGGCGGAACCGCAGCTCGTGATCTCCCACCTGCCACAGCTGCGTGGTGAGCGTCGATCCGGGGTGCACCGGCGAGGTGATCCGGGTCTTGAACCGCGTGAGCCGCTCCGGCTCCCCCGGCATGAACGTCGAGATCGCGTGGCGCATCACCACACCGGCGTAGCTGATGGCGTGCAGGATCGGTCGCGGTTCGCCGTTCTCGGCCGCGTAGTCCCAGTCGATGTGCTGCGGGTGGAAGTCGCCCGAGAGGCGGTAGATCAGCGCCTGGTTCTCGGGGATGGTCTCGACGACCTCGCGGTCGGGCGCGCGGTCGGGCATGTCCACGATGTCCTTCGGTGCGGCCGGACCACCCCAGCCACCGTCGTAGATCAGGCAGTCCCAGCTCTCGTTGGTCAGCAGCAGGTTCCCGTCGGCGTCGTAGGTGTCGCCGATGTGCTGCGCCAGCAGGCCCTTGCCCTCGCCCCGGTCGTAGAGACCCGCGAGCTTGACCTTCGTCTCCAGGCGGCCGGACATCGCCGTGATCGGCCGGTGGATGCGCAGGTCGAAGCCCCAGTGCAGCGAGCCGGCGTAGTTGTAGCCGTAGTCGATGGTCCTGGTCACCTCGCTGTCGACGATCAGCATGGCGCCGAACATCGGCAGCACCTTCAGGCGCGGGTCTCGCTCGTCGTGCTCGTTGAGGTACTGCAGGTCGTCCTTGCCGTCGATCCCGGCGCCGCAACCGAGGGCGAACAGCTCCAGGTCGCGGAAGGTGTAGTCGCGGACGAACGGGCCGAAGCTCTGGCCCACCATTTCGGTCTTGATGCGGTTGATCGGTGCCATTCACTTCTCCACTTCGGTGTGAAGCTGCGTGCCGGGGATTGCCTGGCGCAGCAGCCGCTTTTCGATCTTCATGCTCGGAGTCCTGGGAAAGTCGTCGACGAACTCGACCTCGCTGGGCACCTTGAAGTCGATGACCTGGCGCCGGCAGTAGTCGACGACGTCCTGGACGCTGAGGACCGACCCGGGCACGCGACGCACGAAGGCCTTGACGGCCTCGTCGCGGATCGGGTCGGGGACGCCGATGACGGCAGCCTCGGCGATCTCGGGATGCGCGGTGAGCACCTGCTCGAGCTCCGCCGCGGAGATGTTCTCGCCGGATCGCTTGATCAGGTCGCGATCGCGGCCGACGTAGTAGAACCATCCGTCGTCGTCGCGGTAGCCCAGGTCGTGGGTGCGCAGCCAGCCACCGGGCAGCAGGACGCGCTGGGTCTCCGCCGGGTTGTCGTAGTAGCCGGCCATCAGGGAGGTTCCCGGCGTGCCCTTGATCCGGAGCTCGCCGACCTCCCCCGCGGACAGCTCGCGGCCGCCGGCGCCGAAGACGCCCACCTCGTAGCCGAGCCCGGGTCGCCCGACCGACGGCCACCGCCGTTCACCGACAGGGGGGTCGGTCAGCGCCCACCCGATCGATTCGGTGGACCCGTAGGTGTTGAGCAGCCGGACGCCGAACCGCTGCTCGAATGCGTCCTTCTCGGCCTCGCTCAACCCCATGAAGAACAGGGCCTCCCGCACGCGGTTCTCGGAGTCGAGCGGGTTCGGCGGCTGCAGCAGCAGAGTCCGGACGATCATCGAGATGATCTGGATCACCGTGGCGTCGCTGTGGCGAACCTGCTCCCAGAAGCGACTGGCGGAGTAGGTCTCCGCCAGGATCAGGCACGCACCGGCGACGACGACCGGCATCAGGGCGGCCATCTGGAAGTTCGAGTGGCAGGCCGGCATCGGCGTGAACAGCCGATCGTCGGGCCGAAGGCTCGTCTCCCACACGCCGTAGTGG
This sequence comes from uncultured Cellulomonas sp., assembly GCA_964491965.1. Classification (GTDB taxonomy): domain Bacteria; phylum Actinomycetota; class Actinomycetes; order Actinomycetales; family Cellulomonadaceae; genus Cellulomonas. The sequence continues at coordinate 4,793 of CAZBIO010000236.1, read as the reverse complement.
CCGGAGAACACCAGGTTCGCCTGGGTGACCATGACACCCTTCGGCTCCGCGGTGGTCCCGGAGGTGTACAGCAGCTCCGCGAGCGCCCGGGAGTCGACCGGTTCCACGGTGGGCGGCAGGGGCGACGCGTGAGTGCAGACTTCCGCCAGGTCGACCGTGCCCTCGTCGGGCCCGGTGCCGCCGACGACGATCAGCGGGTTCGCCCGGCGACCGGCGGCGGAATCGGCACGGCGCAGCGCCCGATGGACGTCCACACAGCTGGTGTCCACGATCGTCCAGGCGAGCGGGCAGGCCGCGGACATGCGAGCGACCTCGGCCGGGCTCGCGCCCAGCGCGACGGGCACGGTGACGGCGCCGAGCTTCGCGAGTGCGAACAGGCAGGTCACGAACTCGTGGCTGTTCCGCAGCTGCACCGCGACCAGGTCGCGAGCGCCCACGCCGATCTGGGTGAGGGCGTTCGCGACCCGGTTGATCCGCTCGTCCATCTCGTGGTACGAGAACTCCCGGCGTGACCCGTCGGCGCCGAGCCAGACCAGGAACGGATGGTCGCCGCGGGTTCGGACCGCGGCGGCCCAGACCGAGCCCACGCTCAGCCCACGTGCGATGTCGTTCACGGTCCGCCCGACCGCCTAGTGCGAGAGGGCGCTCGTGAGCGCGGGCAGCACGTCGTAGAGGTCGCCGACCACCCCCAGGTCGGCCTGGCCGAACACGGGGGCGTTCTTGTCCCGGTTGATCGCGACGATCACCTTGGCGTGGTTGACCCCCACCATGTGCTGCACCTGGCCCGAGATGCCCACGGCCACGTAGAGGTCGGGACGGATCGTCGCTCCCGAGACCCCGACGTACCGCTCGGCCGGCAGCCAGCCCAGGCCCTCGGCCAACGGCCGGCTGCATGCCAGCTCGGCGCCGAGCGCGGTCGCGAGCTCGCGCGCCAGTCCCAGGTCCGCCTCGGCGGAGAACCCACGACCGACCCCGACGACCCGCGTCGCGGCCGCCAGGTTCACGGGCTCTCCCGCCTTGGCGCGTACCTCGACGACGCGCATGCCGTCCGGCGCGGGCGCCATCTCCACCCGCTCGACGCGGCCGGCCCCAGCGGCCGCCTGCGCGGGCAGCACGCCCGGCGGGACGACGAGCACCACGGGTGAACCCGTCGCGCGCTCGTTCGCGGTCGCCAGGCCGGCGTAGGCCGTCCGCGTGATGACGATGTCGTCACGGTCGACCCCGACCGTCGACGCCACCAGGGCGCTGGTGCGCAGCTTGGCCGCCACGAGGCCGGCCAGCAGCCTCGAGGACACGTCCGAGCCGAAGACGACGAGCCTGGCCCCGCGGGTCGCCAGCAGGTCGGCGATCGGCGTCGCGAAGCTCTCGACGAGCACCCCGTCGGGCGGGGCCGGGACGGCGACCGTCAGGTCGGCGCCGGGCACCGCGTCGTCGGAGCCGACGACCACGGCGTTCACGTCGTCGGCCAGCCCGCGCGCGCCGGCCGCGAGATCGACCGCCGTCGTCGGGCCGGGCGCGACCACCCAGACGTTCTCCAGGCTCACCTGGCACCTCCCACAGAGTTCAGGTAGTCGACGAGCTGCGCCACCACGTCGGCGGTGTCCCCGTCGATCACCCGGTGTGCGCGCTCCACCTGTTCGACGGCCAAGAGCGACGTGCGGCTGGTGGATGCGGCCGGGGCGGACAGGCCCGCCGGTTCGGTCGTCGGGCGCTTACCGGCCGCCAGCACGTCCCTCATGCCCGGGATGCGCGGGGTGTTGATGCCCGAGGTCAGGCTCAGCACGGCCGGGAGCCCGACCTCGATCACCTGGACGGCGTTCTCCAGCGGCCGCTCGACCACGAGGTGGTCCCCCGCGGAGGTGATCTTGTTCACCCCGTTGAGAGTTGCGGCGCCGAGAAGCGCGCCCAGCTCGTTGCCGACCTGCTGGGCGTAGGCGTCCGACGAGCCCGCGCCGAGCAGGATGACGTCGACACCGTCGAGCCCGGCCAGGGCGTCCCTCAGCACGCTGGCGGTCTGCCAGGTGTCGAGGTCGACGAAGGCCTCGTCGGACACGGCGACCAGTTCGTCGAGACCGCGGGACAGCGCGTCCTTGCGGAGCTTCGAGCTCGCGAGGGCGGGGCCTCCGACGGACAACCCGATGGCCACGCCGCCCGTCTCGTCGGCGAGCACCCTCGCCGCCTCGATGGCGTTGAGGTCGTAGGTCCCGATCTTCCAGGCGGCCTTGTCGAGGTCGAGGGTCCGGTCCGGACGCGTCCCGATGTCCTCCGCCTCGGGCGCGGCCTTGATGCAGGCGACGACCTTCATGCCAGCTCCTGCGCGACCTTGACGGTGCCGGCGTCGGCGAGGGCCCGGATGTCGTCGGCCGAATAGCCGAGCCTCGTCAGGACGTCGGCCGTGTCGTAGCCCTGGGCGGGCATCGGGCGCCACACCTGGCCCGGGTCACGCGCGAACTTGGGGAAGACGCCCAAGCCCTTGAACGTGCGGCCGTCGGCGGCCTGCCAGTCCTGCCACACCCCGCGTTCGGCCAGGTGCGGCTCGGCGACCAGGTCGGGGAACTCCATCACCTTCTGTGCGGCGATCCGGTGGGCGGAGAAGTCCCGCTCCACGTCCGCCACCCTGCGAGTGGCCAGGTACTCCTCGAGCTTCTGTTCGATGAGCTGCGCCTTGGGGCTCGAGAGCCACAGCGCGCTGGTCCCCTCCGGGTAGTCCGGCGTGCCCCACAGGTCGCCGAGACCGATCGTCTCCAGCAGGTACTTGTTCTGCTGCACCCCGTACACGGTCAGGCCGATGAAGCCGTCCGCGCACCTGTACTCACCGATCGCGCACAGGTTCTGGTTGCGGGCTCCCGGACGCGGCCAGACGACGCCGGCGTTGAGGTAGTCGACCAGGTAGTACTGCCCGATCGAGAGCAGCGTCTCGTACATCGCCAGGTCGATGCTCTCGCCGACGCCCGTGGTCTTGACCTTGTGCAGGGCGGCCAGCGAGGCGCCGATGATCATCAGGCTGTTGAAGTAGTCGCCCGTGTACGGGCCCGGGTTCATCGGCTGTTCCTGGGTGCCGTTCTGGCTCATGTACCCGCTGTAGGCCATGGTCGTCAGGTCGTACGCGGCCCGGGTGACCCGGTCGGGGACGCCGGTCTGGCCGTAGCCGGAGACGTGGACCACGACGAGGTCGGGATTGCGCTGCCACAGGGCCTCGTCGGTGATGCCGTGCCGGGCGTAGGTGCCGCCTTTGCTCGACTCGATGAAGATGTCGGCGTCCTCGATCATCCGGAACAGGACCTCGCGACCGTCGTCGCTGAAGTAGTCGAGCGCCACGCTGCGCTGGTTGCGCCGCTCGGCCTCCTTCAGCCACGCGGTGTCGCGCACGGTGTCGCCGGCGCCGGTGTTCTCGATCCAGGTGACGTCGGCGCCCCAGTCGGCCATGATGCAGCCCGCTTTCGGGACCGCCTCCTCCATCGCCGAATAGACCACGCGCACGTCGTCCAGGACACCGAAATGCGGCTTGCCAGTGGGAATTTCCACGATCGTCCCCTCGCCCTCAGGACTGGAATTGACGCAGGACACCCTTGGCCAGGGTGAGAATCATCATTTCGTCGGTGCCGCCGCTGATGCGGTCCACGCGCAGGTCACGCCATATCCGCTGGATGCGGTGGTCCCCCGCGACGGCGACGCCGCCCATGACCTGCATGGCGTCGTCCACGACGGCGAACGACGCCTTGGCGCAGAAGTACTTGCACATCGCGGCGGAGGCCGAGCTCATGCCGTCGGTGTCGTAGTGCCAGGCCGTCTCGTAGAGCATGTTCCGCATCGAGTCGACCCGGATCGCCATCTCGGCGAACTTGAGCTGGTTGAGCTGGAACCGGCCGATGGGCTTGCCGAACTGGACGCGCTGGTTCGCGTACCTGGCGGCGTCCTCGTACGCGCACAGCGCCGTCCCGTAGTCGCACGCCGCCACCAGGAACCGCTCGAAGTCGAAGTCGGCGATGCCGCGCCTGAACCCGTTTCCCTCGGTGCCGAAGATGTCCTTCTCCTCCAGCTCGACGTCTTTCAGGTAGATGTCGGAGCAGGAGTCCATGCGCAGGCCGAGCTTGTCGAGCGGCTCCTTGGTGATGCCGGGCAGCGACATGTCCACGAAGAACTCGGTGAACTGGTCGGGCTGCTCGGAATTGCGCGCCATGATGACCAGATACGGCACGTACATCGAGGACGTGATGAAGGTCTTGTGCCCGTTGAGGTAGATCTTGCCGTCGCGTCGCGTGTACGTGGTCTGCAGGCTCCCCACGTCGGAGCCGGCGCCGGGCTCGGTGCAGGCCGAGTTCCAGATCTGCTTGCCGGTGCCGACGTAGGCCATCACCTTGTCGATCTGCTCGGGGGTCCCCTCGCGCAGGATCGTGTCGAAGCACGGCAGCTGGTACAGCACGTAGGTCGGCGCACCCCAGCGGCCCAGCTCCTCGTACACCGCGGTGAGGGTGACCAGGCCGAGGTTCAGGCCACCGTGCTCCTCGGGCAGCATGATGAGGTCGAAGCCGAGGTCGCACAGGGCCTTCACCCAGCGCTCGGGGTACTGGTGGTTCTTGTCGCACTCGGAGAAGTAGGCGTCCCAGTTCTCCCGTTGCATCAGCTCACGGACGTTCCCGACGAGCAGCTGGTGCTCGTCGTTGAGGGTGAGGTCCATCGACTTCTCCTAGCTAGTTCTGGTCGTCGAACGCGTGCCGCAGGAACGCGCCACCGTGGTGCAGCGCGACGACGGCCGCGTCGAGCATGCGTGAGTTGTGCAGGAAGCCGTGCAG
>CAZBIO010000235.1:0-13789 GCA_964491965.1 uncultured Cellulomonas sp. | reverse complement strand
CCGGCCGCACGCCCCGCGGCGGCACCGGCGACGGGCTCGTCGGACGCCGCGCCGGTTCCGCGCCCACCGCGTCCCTCCGCGCCCCGCCCGGCGGCTCCCCGCCCCGCGGCGCCGCGTCCCCCGAAGGCCAGCTAGCACACCGAGCCCTGCGAACCCGCACGGCGCGAACGACAAGGAGAGACGGCAGCCATGCCGAAGAACAAGACGCACTCCGGTGCCAAGAAGCGCTTCCGCGTGACCGGCACCGGCAAGATCATGCGGGAGCAGGCCAACGGCCGGCACCTGCTGGAGCACAAGTCGAGCCGCCGCACCCGCCGCATCGCCGGCGACGTCGTGGTCTCGGCCGCGGACACCCCGAAGATCAAGAAGCTGCTCGGGAAGTGACCGCGGCGCGCCCCTGACGGGGCGGCCGGGCACGACGAGCCTGGACGAGCAAGGAGCATCACGTGGCACGCGTGAAGCGGGCGGTCAACGCCCAGAAGAAGCGCCGGACGACCCTCGAGCGCGCCAGCGGTTACCGCGGGCAGCGGTCGCGCCTGTACCGGAAGGCGAAGGAGCAGGTCACCCACTCGCTCGTGTACGCCTTCCGCGACCGCAAGGCGAAGAAGGGCGACTTCCGCAAGCTGTGGATCCAGCGGATCAACGCCGCGTCGCGGGCGCAGGGCCTGACCTACAACCGCCTGATCCAGGGCCTGAAGCTGGCCGGTGTCGAGGTGGACCGCCGCGTGATGGCGGACCTGGCGGTGAACGACATCGCGGCGTTCAACGCGCTCGTCCAGGTCGCCAAGGACGCCCTCCCCGCGGACGTCAACGCGCCGTCGGCTGCGTGACCCCAACGGAGCGCCCGGACCGGGGCGTGCTGACCAACCCCCGCGCCGAGCGGGTGCGTGCGGTCGCCGCCCTGGCCGGGCGTTCCGTGCGTGAGCGCACCGGCCGGTTCCTCGTCGAGGGGCCGCAGGCGGTGCGCGAGGCCGTCCGCCACGCCCCGTCGAGCGTGCGGGCCGTCTACCTGTCCGACGAGGCCGCGGCCCGCCACCCCGAGATCGACGGCGCGGCACGGGACGCGGAGCTCGCCGTGTGGTCCGGCACACCCGAGGTGCTCGGCGCGATGAGCGGCGACGCGCAGGGCGTCGTCGCCGTGGCGGAGCAGCGCACCGCGGCCCTCCACGACGTGCTCGCCGCTCGCCCCCGGCTCGTCGCGCTCTTGGCGCGGGTGCGCGACCCCGGGAACGCCGGCACGGTGATCCGCGCCGCCGACGCGGCGGGCGCCGACGCGGTGGTGCTGAGCGAGGACAGCGTCGACGCGTTCAACCCCAAGGTGGTGCGGTCCACCGCGGGGTCCCTGTTCCACCTGCCGGTCGTCGTCGGCGCCGGCCTCGCCGACACCGTCGCCGCACTGCGCACCGCCGGGCTGACGGTCCTGGCCGCCGACGGCAAGGGCGACGTCGACCTCGACGAGATGCTCGACGCCGCCGGGCGGACGTCCGGCCGGCTCGACGTGCCCGACCTCGCCCGCCCGACGGCATGGCTGTTCGGCAACGAGGCCTGGGGCCTGCCCGACGACGACCTCGCCCTGGCCGACGCGACGGTGCGCGTGCCGATCCGCGGCGCCGCCGAGTCGCTCAACCTCGCCACCGCCGCGGCGGTCTGCCTCTACGCCAGCGCCCGCGCCCAGCGCTGACAGACTGACGACGTGCGGGTGTTCGCGGCCGTGTGGCCGCCCGACGAGGTCCTCGACCACCTCGACCTGGCGCTGGGTGCCCTGCGCCGCACGCTGCCGACGGACGGCACCGGGCCCGTGCGCTGGTCCGCGCGCGAGACGTGGCACCTGACCTGCGCCTTCTACGGCGACCTGCCCGACGGCCGCGTCCCCGAGCTGGTGAGCCGGCTCGGCGCGGTCGCCGCCCGGATCGAGCCCTACACGCTGCGGCTGCGCGGTGCCGGGGTGTTCTCGCACCGGACGCTGTGGGTGGGCGTCGGCGGCGACACGGCGGCGCAGCAGGTGCTCGCCCGGGCCACGGTGGCGGCGGGGGAGGCGGTGGGGACGCGGCCCGACGACCGGCCACGCGACCGGGCCCACCTGACGATCGGGCGCGTGCGGCCGAACGGCGCGTCCGCGCGCGGGGGCCGGTGGCGGGACCGCCACCGCTCCGCCGAGGGCTTCGACGCCGAGGCGCTCGTCGGGGCGCTCGCCGTGTACGAGGGGCCGGCGTGGACGGTCGACGCGCTGACCCTCGTCACGTCGCGGCCGGGGGAGGGGCGCGGCGGCGGGCCGCTGTACACGCCGCTGGCGGAGCTGGCCCTCGGGGCCTGACCGGTCCGTGTGGCACCATGGGCGCCGTGATCGCGCGCGCGGCGGCTGGTCGCCGATTTCGCCGGCCCGTTTCCGGGCCGCGCCGCTGACGCGCGTCTCGCCGCACGGCGGCGAGCCAGCCCCGGGGACGGGCGCCGATAGACTCCCTTGCTGGTCATGGGCAGCGACGTCGCGTCGCGCCCGCCCCACCCCGGAAGGCCCCGATGTCCATCCCGATGTCCCCCCTCGACGCCGGGGCGGTGACCGCGGCGCTCGACGAGGCCCTGGCCGCCGTCGCCGCGGCCGGCGACCTGGACGCCCTCAAGGCGGTGCGCGTCGCGCACGCCGGTGACCGCAGCCCCCTCGCCGAGGCCAACCGCGCGATCGGCGGGCTCGCACCCGCCGACAAGGCCGCGGCCGGCAAGCTCGTCGGGCAGGCGCGTGGCCGCCTCAACCAGGCGATCGCCGCGCGGCAGGACGAGCTCGAGGCGGAGCGCGACGCCCGCGTGCTCGTCGAGGAGGCGGTCGACGTCACGCTGCCGGCGGACCGCCGTCCCGCCGGTGCACGGCACCCGCTCGACACCGTGGCGGACCGGATCGCCGACGTGTTCGTCGCGATGGGCTGGGAGGTCGCCGAGGGGCCCGAGGTCGAGGCCGAGTGGTTCAACTTCGACGCCCTGAACTTCGGCGTCGACCACCCGGCGCGCCAGATGCAGGACACGTTCTTCGTCGACCCGCCGGGCTCCGGGCTCGTCCTGCGCACGCACACGTCGCCGGTCCAGGCGCGCACGCTGCTGGAGCGGGACCTGCCGGTCTACGTCGTCTGCCCCGGGCGGGTGTTCCGCACCGACGCGCTCGACGCGACGCACACGCCGGTGTTCCACCAGGTCGAGGGGCTGGCGGTGGACCGTGGCCTGACGATGGCCAACCTGCGGGGGACGCTCGACCACTTCGCGCGTGCGATGTTCGGGCCGGAGGCGCGGACCCGCCTGCGGCCGTCGTTCTTCCCGTTCACCGAGCCGTCCGCCGAGATGGACCTGTGGTTCCCGCAGAAGAAGGGCGGGCCAGGGTGGATCGAGTGGGGCGGCTGCGGGATGGTCAACCCGAACGTGCTGCGCTCGTGCGGCATCGACCCGGAGGTCTACTCGGGGTTCGCGTTCGGCATGGGGATCGAGAGGACGCTGATGCTGCGGCACGGCATCGCCGACATGCACGACATCGTCGAGGGCGACGTGCGCTTCTCCGAGCAGTTCCGGGCGGTGATCTGACATGGTGCTGGTCCCCATCGCCTGGCTCGGCGACCACGTCGCGCTGCCGGACGGCCTCACGGCCGAGCAGCTCGCGGCGGACCTGGTCCGCGTCGGGCTCGAGGAGGAGGCGATCCACTCCGTCGGCGACGTGAGCGGGCCGCTCGTCGTCGGCCACGTCCTGGCGCGGTCGCCCGAGCCGCAGAAGAACGGCAAGACGATCAACTGGTGCCAGGTGGACGTCGGCGAGGCCGAGCCTCGCGGGATCGTCTGCGGCGCGCACAACTTCGAGGCGGGCGACCACGTGGTCGTCGCGCTGCCCGGCGCCGTGCTGCCCGGCGGGTTCGCGATCGCCGCCCGCAAGACGTACGGGCATGTGTCGGACGGGATGATCTGCTCCGCGCGCGAGCTGGGCATCGGCGAGGACCACGACGGGATCATCGTGCTGAGCCGGCTGGGGCTGTCCGACGACGAGACGCCGGCGGGGATGGACGCGAAGCCGCTGCTCGGCATCGGCGAGCAGGTGCTCGAGGTCAACGTCACGCCCGATCGCGGGTACTGCTTCGCGCTGCGCGGCATCGCCCGCGAGTACGCGCTGTCCACCGGCGCGGCGTTCACCGACCGCGGCGCGACGACGCCGGCCGACCGGGAGCCGGTCTCGGGCGGCTTCGCGGTGCAGCTCGCCGACGACGCCCCGATCGACGGTGCCGACGGGTGCGACCGCTTCGTCGCCGTCACGGTGTGGGGCACGCATGCCACCGCGCCGTCCCCGGCCTGGATGCAGCGGCGGCTCGCGCAGGCCGGGATGCGGCCGATCAACCTCGCGGTCGACGTCAGCAACTACGTGATGCTGGACCTGGGCCAGCCGACCCACGCCTACGACGCCGCCGGGCTGGCGGCGCCGATCGTCGTGCGCCGCGCGCGGTCGGGGGAGCGCCTCGAGACCCTCGACGGCGTCGACCGGGCGCTGGACCCGCAGGACCTGCTCATCACCGACAGCCCGGACGGCCCCGGGTCGCGGATCGTCGGCCTCGCCGGCGTCAGGGGTGGCGAGGAGAGCGGCGTCGGCGACGCGACGACGGACCTGGTGATCGAGGCGGCGCACTTCGACCCGGTGTCGATCGCGCGCACGTCGCGGCGGCACCGGCTGTCCTCGGAGGCGTCGAAGCGGTTCGAGCGCGGGGTGGACCCGCAGCTGCCGCGCGTCGCGGCGCGGATGGTCGCCGAGCTGGTGGTCAAGTACGGCGGCGGCGTGATCGACGAGGCGGCGACGGACGTCGACCGCACCGTCGCCCCGCCCGTGGTGCCGCTGGACCCGGCGCTGCCGGCGCGGCTCGTCGGCGTGCCTTACACGCCCGACGAGGTTCGCTCGACCGTCGAGTCGCTCGGGTGCACGGTGTCCGACGAGGTATCGGGCGGGTTCGCGGTGGCCGTGCCGTCGTGGCGGCCGGACCTGCGGGTGGGCGTCGACCTGGTCGAGGAGGTCGCGCGGCTGCGCGGCTACGACGCGATCGGCTCGGTGGTGCCGCTGGCGCCCGCCGGCCGGGGGCTGACCCGCTCGCAGCGCGCGCGGCGCGCGGTCGCGGAGCGGCTGGTGGCCGACGGCCTGGTCCAGGTGCTCTCGTACCCGTTCGTCGGGACGGAGCAGTGGGACGCGATGGGCCTGGCGGCCGACGACCCGCGGCGCGTCGCTGTGCGCGTGGCCAACCCGATCTCGGAGGCGCAGCCCTTCCTGCGGACCGACCTGCTGGTGACGCTGCTCGACACCGCGCGGCGCAACGTCGCGCGGGGCCAGGGCGACCTCGCCGTGTTCGAGACGGGGCTCGTGGTGCTCGGGTCGCCGGACGCACCGGCCGCACCGATGCTCCCCGGCGGCGTGCTGCCGTCCGACGGGCAGTTCGCGGCGCTCGCCGCCGCGATCCCCGACCAGCCCCGGCACGTCGCCGCGCTGCTCGCTGGCGCCCGGGACCGGGCGGGCTGGTGGGGAGCCGCGCGTCCGGCCGACCACACGGACGTGATCGCGCTCGTGGGCGCGGTCGCGGACGTCGTCGGCGTCACCGTCCGGTTCGCCGCCGACGCCCGGATGCCGTTCCACCCGGGGCGGTGCGCCCGCGTCGAGACGGTCGATGGCGTCGTCGTCGGGCACGCGGGGGAGCTGCACCCGCAGGTGGTCGCGCGGCACGACCTGCCGCCGCGAACGGTGGCCCTCGAGCTCGACCTCGACGCGCTGATCACCGCGTCGGTGGCAGAGCCGGCCGAGGCGACCCCCGTTTCGACGTTCCCGGTCGCGAAGGAGGACGTCGCGCTCGTCGTCGACGCCGCCGTCCCCGCCGCCGACGTGCTCGACGCGGTGCGGGCGGGCGCAGTCGCCAGCGAGGCCGGCGACGTGCTCGAGGACGTCCGCCTCTTCGACGTCTACACCGGCGACCAGGTGGGCGTGGGCAAGCGGTCGCTGGCCTTCGCGCTCCGCCTGCGCGCGGCCGACCGCACGCTGACTGCGGCGGAGACGGCCGCGGTGCGCGCGTCGGTGGTGGCCGAGGCGAACCGGAGGTTCGGCGCGACGTTGCGGGCCTGACGGCGGACAATTCACGCGTTCGTCACTGTCCGGACGTTGTGGCGCCGTCGCCCTCCTCGGGAAGGTGGGCCGTGGCCCGCCCCCGACGAAGGAGCTCGACGTGCGCGCTGCAGCCAAGCCGCTGACCGGTGGCCTCGCCGCCCTGTCCCTCATCGCCGTCTCGCTGGCCGCCGCTCCCGCGGCGTCCGCCGCGGTCTCCCCGGCCGCGCCGGTGGTGGTCAACGAGGTCTACGGCGGTGGCGGCAATGCGGGCGCCACGTGGAACCGCGACTTCGTCGAGCTGGTCAACGTCAGCGGCGCCCCGGTGAGCCTGTCCGGCTGGGCGGTGCAGTACGCGTCGACGGGTGGCAGCTCGTGGCAGGTGACGCCGCTGACCGGCACGCTCGCGGCGGGCGGCTACCTGCTGGTCGGGGAGGCGCTCGGCGCGGGTGGCACCCAGACCGTGCCGGTCGACGTCGACGGCTCGATCCCGATGAGCGGCACCGGCGGCAAGGTGGCGCTGACGAGCACGGCGGCGGCGCTGACGTGCACGGGGACGGCGTGCGTCACGCTCGACGCCGTCGTCGACTTCGTCGGCTGGGGCGCGGCGAACGGGTACGCGGGCGCCGGGCCCGCACCGGCGACGACGAACCCGACCTCCGTCTCGCGGGACGCGAGCCACACCAACACGGCGAACAACCAGGCCGACTTCTCGGTCGGCGCGCCGACGCCCCAGGCCGGGGGCTCCGGGGAGCCCGGGCCAGGCCCGGGCGAGATCACCCCGATCGCCGAGATCCAGGGGACGGGTGCGGCCTCGCCGCTCGTCGGGCAGACCGTGGCCACCGAGGGGGTCGTCACCGCCGCCTACCCGACCGGCGGCTACAACGGGTACGTCCTGCAGACCGCGGGAACCGGCGGCGCCGTGGGCTCGGCGTCCGACGCGATCTTCGTCTACTCGCCCGGCACCGTGGCCTCGGTGGCCGTGGGTGACCACGTGCGGGTGACCGGCGCCGTCAGCGAGTACTTCGGGCTGACCGAGCTCAGCGTCCCGTCGACCGGGCTGGTCGAGCTCGCCGAGCCGGCCGTCGTGGCACCGCTGGCGACGCCGTGGCCCACGACGGACGTGGCGCGCGAGGCGCTGGAGTCGATGCTCGTCGCGCCGCAGGGCCCGTTCACTGTGTCGAACACCTACACCACCAACCAGTACGGCGAGGTGGGCCTGGCATCCGGCACCACACCGCTCGTCCAGCCGACGGAGGCCGGCGCGCCCGGTTCGGCCGAGGCCGTCGCGACGGCGGCCGACAACTCGGCACGCGCGGTGGTGCTCGCCGACGGGGCGACGACGAACTTCCTGCAGGCGGCGAACAGCGGCCTGACCCCGCCCTACATCTCGCTGGAGAACCCCGTCCGGGTGGGGGCGCCCGCGACGTTCACCGCGCCGGTCGTCGTCGACTACCGCAACGACCAGTGGCTGTTCAACCCGGTCGGCAGCCTCCTGGGCGGCACGCCGTCGCCCGTGGCGTTCGCGAACACCCGCACCGCCGGGCCCGAGCCGGTGGGTGGCGACCTGCGCGTCGCGACGTTCAACGTGCTCAACTACTTCACGACCCTGGGCGCGCAGACCGCCGGCTGCGTGTCGTACGACGACCGCACGGGCGACCCGGTGACGGTCCGCGAGGGGTGCGCGCCGCGCGGCGCGTGGGACCCCGAGGACCTCCAGCGCCAGCAGGACAAGATCGTCGCGGCGATCTCCGCGCTCGACGCGGACGTCGTCGGGCTGCTGGAGATCGAGAACTCGGAGGTCGTCGACGGCGTGCCCGACGAGGCGCTCGCGACGCTCGTCGGCGCGCTCAACGCGGTCGCCGGGCCGGGCACCTGGGCGTACGTGCCGTCGTCGGCCGAGCTGCCACCGGCGTCGGAGATGGACGTCATCACCAACGCGCTCATCTACCGGACCGCGGCGGTGGAGCGGTACGGCGAGTCACGCGCCCTGGGCGCGCTGAGCGCCGACGACCAGGCGTTCGGCAACGCACGCGAGCCGATCGCGCAGGAGTTCCTGCCGGTGGCGGGCGGCGAGCCGTTCCTCGTCGTCGTCAACCACCTGAAGTCCAAGGGCTCCGCCGGGCCGTGGCCCGGCGACGAGGACACCGGTGACGGCCAGGGTGCGTCGAACGAGTCGCGCGTGCGGCAGGCCACCGCCCTGCGGGACTGGGTGGCGAGCATCGCCGCACCGGGCGAGGCCGTGCTGCTGACCGGCGACTTCAACTCCTACGCGCAGGAGGACCCGCTGCGCGTGCTGTACGACGCGGGCTACACCGACGCCGTCACGCACCTTTCGGCGGGCCAGTACTCCTACTCGTTCGACGGGCTCTCCGGCTCGCTCGACCACGTGCTGCTCAACGACGCCGCGGTCGCCCGCGCGACGGGGGCGGACGTCTGGGAGATCAACGCCGAGGAGTCCATCGCGCTGGAGTACAGCCGGTACAACTACCACGGCACGCTCTTCTCCGCGCCGGACGCCTACCGCTCGTCGGACCACGACCCGGTGCTCGTCGGGCTGACGGTGCCGCCGGCACGGGCGGAGTCGACGACGACGCTGGCGGCACACCCGCCGCAGCGCAAGGTGGGCAAGCCGTTCACGGTCACCGCGAGCGTGGACGCCGCGAAGGGCGTCGCCGTGACCGGCGACGTCGAGTTCGTGGTCGACGGGGCCGTGGTGGCGGTGGTCGGCGTCGCCAAGAACGGCACCGCGACGACGACGATCCCGGCGGCGGCGCAGGCGGGGGCGCGGCAGGTCGTCGCGCGGTATCTCGGCAGCGACTCCGTGCGGTGGTCGCTGTCCGAGTCGGTGGAGCTCGTCGCGCGGTAGGCGCGGGGGCTGCGGTTGCGGTTGCGGCATTTCGGACATGTGGGAACAGTCGGGTGCGGTCGCCTACCGGCGGCCGGACCGTGTCTCGTGACGAAGGAGATCTCGACGTGCGAGTAGCAAGCAGGTCGATCGCCGGGGCCATCGCAGCCCTCGGCGTGGCGCTGGCCGGAGCGATCGTCGCGGCACCCGCGGCGTGGGCGGCCACGGTGCCCCTGACATTCCTCAACATCAACGACTTCCACGGGCGGATCGACGCCAACACGGTGAAGTTCGCCGGGACGGTCGAGCAGGAGCGCGCGGCGGCCGGCGAGGCCAACACCGTGCTGCTCTCGGCGGGCGACAACATCGGCGCCTCGCTGTTCGCCTCGTCGTCCCAGCAGGACCAGCCGACGATCGACGTGCTCAACGCCCTCGACCTCGGCGCGTCCGCCGTCGGCAACCACGAGTTCGACCAGGGCTACGCGGACCTGACCAACCGGGTGATCGGCGACCCGGCGAACGCCGAGTTCCCGTACCTCGGCGCGAACGTCTACTTCGCGGGCACGCAGGACCCGGCGCTCGACGAGTACGCGCTGCTGGACGTGAGCGGCGTGACGGTCGGCGTCGTCGGGGCCGTCACCCAGGAGACGTCGGCGCTGGTGTCTCCCGCGGGGATCGCGAACCTCTCGTTCGGCGACCCGGTCGCGGCGGTCAACCGCGTGGCCGGCGAGCTGACGGACGGTGACGCGGCCAACGGCGAGGCGGACATCGTCGTCGCCGAGTACCACGAGGGCGCGCCGACCAGCGGCGACCTCGGGGGACTGGTGGTGCCCGGATCGGTGTTCGCGCACATCGTCGAGGACACCACTCCCGCCGTGGACATCATCTTCACGGGCCACACGCACCAGGTGTACGCGGGCACGGTCAACGGCCGGCCCGTGGTGCAGACCGGGTCGTACGGCGAGCGGATCGGCAAGGTGTCGCTGACCTACGACACGCAGACCGACACCGTCAGCGGCGTCACGGCAGCGAACGTCCCGCGCACCACCACGGCCGACGCCGACCTCGTCGCGACGTACCCGCGGGTCGCCGCGGTGAAGTCGATCGTGGACTCCGCGCTGGCGCAGGCCGCGGTGATCGGCAACCAGCCGGTCGGTTCGGTCGCGGCGGACATCACCACCGCCTACACCGGGGGCTCGTACGTCGACGGCGTCTACACCGTGGCCGACCCGGCCGTCGGTCGCGACGACCGCGCGAGCGAGTCGACGCTCGGCGACCTCGTGGCGAACGCGCTGCGCGACAAGCTGTCGGCGCCCGAGTGGGGTGGCGCGCAGATCGGCGTCGTCAACCCGGGCGGGTTGCGCGCGGAGCTGCTGTACGCGCAGAGCGACGTGGGCGAGGGCGACGGCGTGGTGACGTTCGCCGAGGCGAACGCCATCCTCCCGTTCGTCAACAACCTCTGGACCACCACGCTGACCGGGGCGCAGTTCACGCTCCTGCTGGAGCAGCAGTGGCAGCGCGACATCAACGGCAACGTGCCGTCGCGGGCCTACCTGCAGCTGGGGCTCTCGGACAACGTCTCGTACACCTTCGACCCGGCGCTCCCCGAGGGGTCGCGCATCACGTCGGTGACGGTCGACGGTGCCCCGCTCGACCCTGACGCCGAGTACCGGATCGGCACGTTCTCCTTCCTCACCTCCGGCGGCGACAACTTCCGGGCGTTCACGCTCGGGTCGGACGCCAAGGACACCGGGCTCATCGACCGGGACGCCTGGATCGAGTACATCTCGGAGCACCCCGGGCTCACGCCGAGCTTCGCGCGGCGGGCCGTGCAGGTCAGCGGCCTGGCGATCAGTGTCCCGGCGGGTTCCTCGGCCTCGGTGCCGGTGGCGGGGCTGGACCTGACCAGCCTCGGGTCGCCGCTCAACACCACGCTCGACGTGGCGCTCGACGGTGTGCCGCTCGGCACGGTGCCGGTGGCCGGGGGCGCGGCGACGGCCGTCGCCATCGTGCCGGTCTCGACCACGCTGGGGGCACACGTCCTGACGCTCGTCGCGCAGCCGTCGGGCACCACGGTGACGGTGCCGGTGACGGTCACCGCGCCGCTCGTCGCGACGCACACGACGCTCAAGGCGGCGCCGAAGGTGAGCAAGCTCGGCACCGCCGGCCCGGTGCTGCTGACGGCGAAGGTCACAGCGACCCGGGGCGCCGCGGTGAGCGGGACGGTGGAGTTCGTCGTCGACGGCGAGGTCGTCGGGACCGGTGACCTCGCCGGTGGCACCGCCAGCCTGACGCTGCCGGCGGCGACCGAGTCGGGTACCCGCATCGCGGTGGCCCGGTTCCTCGGCACCGACACGCTTGCGGCGTCGCAGTCGCCGGACGTGAAGGTCAAGACGAAGTAGTCGTCGGGCCGCGCCTGGAGGCCGCGCCTAGAGGAACTCGTGGTACGCGGGGAGGTCGAGCACGCCGTTGCCCGACAGGCCGATGACGATGACCTCGGGCTCCGTCGCGGCGCGGGCACGGGCGACCGCGCCCGCGACGGCGTGCGTCGACTCGGGGGCCGGGATGATGCCCTCGGCGCGGGCGAACTCGATGCCCGCGGCGAACGACTCCTCCTGGTCGACGGCGATCGCGTCGAGCAGGCCCAGCTCCTTCGCGTGCGACACCATCGGCGCCATGCCGTGGTAGCGCAGCCCGCCGGCGTGGATCGGCGGCGGGACGAAGTCCTTGCCCAGCGTGTGCATCTTGAGGAGCGGGGTGAGGCCCGCGACGTCGCCGAAGTCGTACCGGTACTCGCCCTGCGTCAGCGACGGCGCCGCCGCGGGCTCGCAGGCCACGACCTTCGCCGTCGCCCCGTCGCGCAGGTTGCGCCCGATGAACGGGAACGACAGCCCGCCGAGGTTCGAGCCGCCGCCGGCGCAGGCGAACACGTAGTCGGCGGACTCGCCCAGCTCGTCGAGCTGAGCGAGGGCCTCCTGGCCGATGACTGTCTGGTGCAGCAGCACGTGGTTGAGCACCGAGCCGAGGGCGTAGTGGGTCCTCGGATCGCCGACGGCCGCCTCGACCGCCTCGCTGATCGCCATGCCGAGCGAGCCGGTGGTCTCCGGGTACGCCTCGAGGAACGAGCGGCCGGTCTCCGTCAGGTCGGACGGCGAGGGATGACACACCGCGCCGTAGGTCTCCATCTGGAGGCGGCGGTACGGCTTCGCGTCGTACGAGGCGCGGACCTGCCACACCTCGCACTCCAGCCCGAACAGCGCGCTGGCCAGCGACAACGACGCGCCCCACTGGCCGGCCCCGGTTTCCGTGGTCAGCCGGGTGATGCCCTCGATCGCGTTGTAGTAGGCCTGGGCCACCGCCGTGTTCGGCTTGTGCGAGCCGGCCGGGCTGACGCCCTCGTACTTGTAGTAGATGCGCGCCGGGGTGCCGAGCGCCCGCTCGAGGCGCAGGGCGCGGATCAGCGGCGACGGCCGCCACAGGGCGTAGACCTCGCGCACCGCCTGCGGGATCTCGATCGAGCGCTCCGTGCTGACCTCCTGGAGGATCAGCGCCATCGGGAACAGCGGTGCGAGGTCGTCGGGTCCGAGCGGCTGCCGGGTGCCGGGGTGCAGGGCCGGGGGACAGGGTTCGGGGAGGTCGGCGGCGAGGTTGTACCAGTGGGTCGGAACGCTCGACGGCACGACGGCGCCGATCGGTGCCGTCAGCGGGGTGGGTCGGACGTCGTCCGGAGTGGTCGTCATGGCGGGGTCCTCGTGCTCGTCGGGTGCGCAGCCGCAGGCTAGCCCCGCTGGTCAGCAGTTGGGCAGGTTCTGCTCACGTGGTGACCAGTGCGCGGACGCCGCCGCTCGGGACGTCCGGCCACCGCGACGGCCTCGGCCCGTCCGGCCACCGCGACGGCCTCGGCCCGTCGCGACCTCGTCGGTCAGAAGGGTGGCTCGTCGGGATAGCCCGGGTTCGGTCCGGGCGGCTGCCCCTCCCGGAGGCGCTCCGTGCGGCCGTGGTCACCCGGCACCACGCGGTAGGTGAGTCCGGCCGGC
This sequence comes from uncultured Cellulomonas sp., assembly GCA_964491965.1. Lineage (GTDB taxonomy): Bacteria > Actinomycetota > Actinomycetes > Actinomycetales > Cellulomonadaceae > Cellulomonas. Next base: position 810 of record CAZBIO010000235.1, on the reverse strand, counting down.
GTGCGCCACTCGAAGACGCCCGGCTCCACCTGCCGGAGCGAGAAGCCGCCGTCCGTCTTGATCCGGTGACACCGATTGCTGAGCGGTCCGAGGTTGTCGGCGGCCGTTCTCCCTCCGGTTCCGTCTCGCGGGCTTCGCCGCCGTCCCCGGTCGCTTCGTCGTCCCTCGGGTGTGGCGTGGAACTCGATGGTGTGGTCGATGTCGCACCGGCCGGCGGGCACGGAGCAGCCTGGCGCGGCGCAGACGGCGTCGCGGGCCATGACGTGCTCAGCCAGCCATCCGGGTGGTCGGTATCTCGTGCGACCCACATCGAGGACCCGACCGGTGAGCGGGTCCGTGACGAGCCGGCGCCAGACCCCGCCCGCCGCGAGCGCGCGAGCCTGCTCGGCGCTGATGGGGCCGAAGCCCGCGAGCTCGGCCGGCAGCTCGTCCAGACCCATGAGCGTGCTGAGCGCCACGGTGACGTCGATGCGCACGCGCGGTATGCGGATGGGCGGCGCACAGCGCGACCCTTCCGACCGCGACCCATGCGACCGCCGCGACTCATCCGACCCTCGCGACCGTCGCGTTGGCGGGACACCGACCTTGTCCGCGTCGTCTCCGTCCGGCTCCCGCACGACGTCACACTCCTCTGCCTCGCCACGGGCCGTGGCCTCGCCCTCGTCCGGCTCCCGTAAGTCACTCGCCTCCGCCTCGCCACCGGCCGCGGCCTCGCCCTCAGCCCGGCGATCCCCGCTCGCCTGGACCTCCCCGCTCGCCTTTACCTCGCCGCCCTCCTGAACGTCCCCGCTGGCGAGGCCGACGAGCACG
>CAZBIO010000234.1:0-10711 GCA_964491965.1 uncultured Cellulomonas sp. | reverse complement strand
TCATCCACGCGGCGAACCGTGCCACGCCGCGCGCCACCCCCCACCCCCTCCATCCACAGCCCCGCCCTCGCGACTCCCCCGGCCGGCCCCGCCTGCCGGCAACGACCCCGCGCCGAGTGCACCCGAAACTCGCCGACTGCCCCCGAAGTTGCGGGCGCACTGGACACGTTTGGGTGGCACTCGGCGAAGAGGGGAGCGCAGGTGCGCGGAGGCCGGGCGGCCCATCGTGGCGCCCTCGTCGGCGGCGGCCACCCGCCGAGTGCACCCGAAACTCGCCGAGTGCCCCCCAAACTCGCCGAGTGCCCCCGAAGTTGCGGGCGCACTCGGCACGTTTCGGTGGCACTCGGCGAAGAGGGGCCGGTGTGGGTGCGCGCGGAGAGGGGAGGGGAAGGGAGGAGGGGAGGGGGAGGGAGGAGGGGGCGGGGAGGGAGCAGGCGGCGTCAGCCGGGGAGGCGGCGGAGGAAGTCGCGCGTGCGCTGCTCCACCGGATCGGCGAGCACCTGATCGGGCCCGCCGCGCTCGTGCACCCGCCCGCCGTGCAGGAAGCACACCTCGTCGGCCACCTGACGGGCGAACCCCATCTCGTGCGTGGCGATGATCATCGTCAGGCCGGTGTCCTTGAGCTCCGCGAGCAGGTCGAGCACCTCGCCGACGAGCTCGGGGTCCAGTGCGCTGGTCACCTCGTCGAGCAGCATTACGGTGGGGTCCGTCACCAGCGCGCGAGCGATCGCCACGCGCTGCTGTTGCCCGCCGGAGAGCTCGTCGGGAAACGCCCGCTCCTTGCCGGACAGCCCCACGCGCGCCAGCACCGCGCGCGCCCGCTCCTCGGCCTCCGCCCGGGGGACGCGATGCACCAGCCGGGGCGCGAGCGTGAGGTTGTCGAGCACCCGCAGGTGGCCGAACAGGTTGTACGCCTGGAACACCATGCCGAGGCGGGAGCGCACGGCGTTCGCGTCGAGCCGCGGGTCGGTGATCTCCTGCCCGTCGAGCTCGATCACGCCGTCGTCGACCTCGTCGAGCAGGTCGACGCAGCGCAGCAGGGTGGACTTGCCGGACCCCGAGGCGCCGATGAGGACGACGACCTGATGGGCGTCGACGTCGAGCGAGAAGTCGTCGAGCACCACGTGCGGCCCGAACGCCTTCCGCACGCCGCGCACGGACAGGACGGGTGTGACCGCGCTCATCGGATCGCCGCCCCGGGCAGCCCGCCCTGCGCCTGCAGCCAGCCCGACCGCTTGGCGAGCGCGTCGGTGAACCGCGTCAGGGGGATGGTCAGCACGACGAAGAGCACGCCGGCCACGACGTACGGCGTGAAGTTGGCGTAGCGCGCCGTCTCGATCTGGGCGGCGCGCACCGCGTCGACCGCGCCGAGGATCGAGATGAGCCCGGAGTCCTTGGACAGCGAGACGAGGTCGTTGAGCAGCGGCGGCACCACGCGCCGCACCGCCTGGGGGAGCACCACGTGGCGCATCGCCTGCCCACGTGTCAGGCCGAGCGAGCGGGCGGCCGCGACCTGCGACGGGTGCACCGACTCGATGCCCGCACGGAACACCTCCGCGACGTAGGCCGAGTACGACAGGACGAGTGCGATCGCGCCCAGCTGCACCGCGTCGGTAGGGATGCCGTGCAGCCGCAGCCCGGGCAGGCCGAAGCCGACGAGCAGCAGGATCAGGATCAGCGGCAGCCCGCGGAACAGGTCGACGTACCCGATCGCCAGCGCGCGCAGCGGGAAGAACGCCGGCCCGTGGAGCGTCCGGGCCAGGGCGAGGGCTAGCGCGACGACGACGATGAGCACGGCACACACGGCCATGACCCGGACGTTGAGCCACAGCCCCTCGGCCACCTTCGGCAGCGAGGTCCACGCGATCTCCCAGTCGAAGAACGACTGCCGGACGCGCGGCCAGCCGGGCGTCGCGCGGATCGCGAGCACCGCGGCGGTGGCGAGCACCACGCTCGAGACGAGCGCGACCCAGGTGGACCGGCGCGCCTGGCCGCGGCGGAAGGCGTCCCGCTCCAGCTGGCGCGACGAGGGTGTCCAGGGTGCGCGGGCGGACGGCCCGGGGAGGGGAGCCCGGGGGCCGACCGCCCGCGGGACGCTCACTTCAGGACACTCACTTCAGGACGGGTGCGCCAGCGGCGTCTGTCAGCCACTCCGCCTCGAGGTCGGCGAGCGTGCCGTCCTCGCGCAGGGCGTCCACCGCCGCGGTCACCGGCGCCGTCAGCGGCGAGCCGAGGTCGAGCACCAGGCCGAAGGCGTCGCCCCCGGCGCTGTCCGGGAGCTGCCCGACGACCACACCGTTGTCCAGCTCGGCCGACGTGATGTAGAGGGCGGTCGGCAGGTCCGCCACGAGCGCGTCGATCAGCCCGCCGGTCAGGGCCGCCTTGGCACCCTCGTTGTCGTTGAACACCGAGATCTCGCTGGTCGGGGCGATGATCTGCTGCGCCAGGTCGAGGCTCGTCGTGCCGACCATGGCGCCGATCTTCAGGTCCTTGAGCCCGGCGACGGTGGTGACGCCCTCCGCCGCGCTGCCCTCGACCGTCACCACGGCCTGCGAGGTCTCGTAGTACGGCGAGGAGAAGTCGAGGCTCTGCTTGCGCTCGTCGGTGATCGACACCTGGTTGATCGCCACGTCGAACTGCTTGGCGCCGGGCGCGATGATCTGGTCGAACGTGTTGCGGACCCAGACGACGTCGTCGGCGGCGAAGCCGAGCTGCTCCGCGACGGCGTACGCGACGGCGGACTCGAAGCCCTTCTGGTTGGTCGGGTCGTCGTCGACCATCCACGGCTCGTAGACCGGCTCGGAGGTGGCGAAGGTCAGCTTGCCCGGGGTGAGGGTCTCGAGCTCGTCGGCGGCGCTGTCGTCGGACGCCGTGGTCTCCTCGGCGGCGGAGGTGGCCTCGTCGGCGGCGCTGGTCTGCCCGCCGGCCCGGGCGAGTCCTGGGCGGAACAGGCGGCGAGGGACAGGACGACGGCGGTGGCGGCGAGGATTGCGCGGATGCGCATGCGGCTCTCCCTCGGTCAGGCCTGCGCGGCGCGAGGCCGCGGCGGGCGAACGGCAGGACGCGGAAAGGATAGGTGCGTCGGCGTCGTCGTGCGCACAGCTTCCCGGCCATGGACGCAGGTCACGTGCGGGAACGCCGGAGCCGCAGCGCACGTTGGACTGAAGCAGGTAGGACGGGAGTCACGGGGGACATGGGTCATCAGCACTTCAACGGCGTGAAGACCGCCGCACTGTTCGGCGGCCTCTGGGCGCTGCTGCTCGGGATCGGGTGGCTGCTCGGCAAGGGCACGCCGCGATTCCTGTGGCTGTTCGCCGCGATCGGCCTGGTCTCGACGGCGTACGGCTACTGGAACAGCGACAAGATCGCGATCCGCGCCATGCACGCGCAGCCGGTCAGCGAGCTGGAGCAGCCAGTGATGTACCGGATCGTGCGCGAGCTGTCGACGGCCGCACGCCAGCCGATGCCGCGCCTCTACGTCTCGCCGACCGCCGCCCCCAACGCGTTCGCCACGGGCCGCAACCCCCAGAACGCGGCGGTCTGCTGCACCGAGGGGATCCTGACGCTGCTCGACGAGCGCGAGCTGCGCGGCGTGCTCGGCCACGAGCTGACGCACGTCTACAACCGGGACATCCTCACGTCGTCGGTCGCCGCGGCGGTCGCGGGCATCGTCACGTCGCTCGCCCAGTTCGCGCTGTTCTTCGGCGGTGGTGACCGCCGCAACGCCAACCCGATCGCCGGGCTCCTGCTGGTGTTCCTCGCCCCGCTGGCGGCGACGATGATCCAGCTGGCCATCAGCCGCACGCGCGAGTTCGACGCCGACGAGGACGGGGCGAACCTGACGGGCGACCCGATGGCGCTGGCGTCCGCGCTGCGCAAGCTCGAGGCCGGCACCCAGGCGCGGCCGCTGCCGGCCGAGCAGCGGCTGGTGGACGTCTCGCACCTGATGATCGCCAACCCGTTCCGCGCGTCGGGCGTCACTCGGCTGTTCGCCACGCACCCGCCGATGGCCGAGCGCATCGCGCGCCTGACGGCGATGGCCGGCGGCCCGACGAGCGGCGGCACCCGCCCGGCACCGCCGCTGTACTGACGCGGGTCGCTCGTGTCGGTGCCGGGCGCCAGGCTGGGGTCATGGATCCGAAGGAAGCGCTGCACCACTACCTCAAGCAGTCGCGCGACGACCTGGCCGGCAAGCTCGACGGGCTCGGTGAGTACGACGCGCGGCGGCCCCTGACCCCCACCGGCACCAACTTGCTCGGGCTGGTCAAGCACGTCGGCTACACCCAGCTGGGCTACTTCACGTCGGTGTTCGGGAGGCCGGGGGACCGGCCGTTCCCGGGGCCGGAGGAGACCGGCGAGGAGGTCAACGCCGACATGTGGGCGCGGGCCGACGAGTCGCGCGAGGACATCCTGGAGCTGTATCGCTACTCGGCCGCGCGGACCGACGAGACCATCGAGGCGCTGTCCCTCGACGCTCCGGGGCACGTGCCGTGGTGGCGGCCGGAGAGCCGCGACGTCACGCTCCAGCGGATCCTGGTGCACATGGTCGCCGAGCTCGCGCGGCACGCGGGCCATGCCGACATCCTGCGGGAGACCATCGACGCGACCGCGGGGATGCGGCCGGGGGACCCGAACATGCCCGGATGGGCGGACGACGAATGGTCCGTCTACCGGGAGCGGCTGGAAGCGGCCGCGCGCCAGGCCGCCGGCATGGCGACGTAGCCGGTGGGCGATCGGTCTCGGTGCCCGTCGGCGTGCCGCGGCGGGGCGGGCTGTCGGCGGCCGAGGCGGGGCGTGCGTTCCGGGGCCGGGGCGGTCGAGCGTGGCGATCGTCGCCCGTCGGCGGCGGCTCAGGCGTCGGCGACGACCCGGAACACGGGGTGGTCCGCCGCGACCGCCTCGAACGCGGCGAGCGGCGCGCGCCAGGGGACGCGGACGTGGGGGCGCGCACCCGGCGCGACGGCCAGGTAGCGCTTGAGGAGCTCGGCGCGCTCGTCGGCCGGGACCTCGACGAGGCGCACGGCGTCCCGCGCGCGACCGTCGCGGAGCACGGCGCGGCCCTCGTCGGCCCGCACGTTGCGCACCCAGTTGACGTCGTTGCCGAGCATCGAGGCCAGGTAGCGCTCGCCGCCGTGGCGCAGCACGACGAGCGGCACCTCGACCGTGCGGCCCGACGAGCGGCCGCGCACTTCCAGAACCACGCCGCGGCCCAGATTGAGCAGCCCGAGGCCGAACTGGCGGACCGCCCAGCGGTTCTGGAAGCGGGCGGATCGGTTCGGCCGGCCGCCGGCGTAGATGCGGCGCTTGCGCGCGTACCACGGCGCGGTGAGGACGTTCACGGGTGCTCCCTGCTACGTTGATACCTGATATCTCAAGTCTCAACGAAGGTAACCCGATGCCCTCCACCGGTCAACCCAAGGGACGCCGGCCCCGGCTGTCCGACGAGCAGACGGCGCGCCGCGTGATCGACACCGCGCTGGCCCAGCTCGCCGAGCGGGGCATCAGCGTCGGCCTCGACCGGCTCGGGTTCGAGGACGTGATCCGTGCCGCGGACGTCTCGCGCGCGTCGGCCTACCGCCGCTGGCCCAGCCGGGACGCGTTCGTCGAGGACGTGCTCGTCGAGCTGGCCCACGGCGCCCACCAGCCGGCGGTCGGCGCGGCGGTGGCCGAGCGCGCCGCGGACGTTCTCCGGGAGTACGCGACGCGGTTGGCGGACCCGGACGGCCGGCACGACCTGTTCGTCGACCTGGTGCGGCTCACCCTGGAGATCGACCTCGCGGCGACGGCGGCGTCACCCGAGTTCCGCACCTACCTGGCCTTGCGGGCGGCGTTCGCCGGCATCCAGGACCCCGCGCTGCGCGAGCGGATCGCGTCGGCGCTGGCGCGCAGCGAGCGGCAGGCTGTCGCGCGTGGGTCGGCGGTCCTGTCGGGGGCGGCGGGGCTGCTGGGCTACCGCCTGGTGCCGCCGCTGGCCGCCCCGGAGGGGTTCGAGGTGGTGGCGCGCGCGCTCTCCGCGGGCAGCGTCGGCTTCGTCGTCTCCGGCCTGACCGATCCCGGGGTGCTGACGGCGACGTGGTCCGCCGCCGCCTACGGGACGAGGCAACCCGCCACGTGGTCGGTGCCGACGCTCGTCCTGGCGGGGATCGTGCTGCAGCACCTCGAGCCGGACCCGGACGCCCGGCCGCTCCCGGCCGACGAGCTGTTCGCGAGGCTGGGCGGGCTCGTCGAGGTGGGCGCTGCCGCCGCCGCTGCTGCGCGGTGACTACCGCGGGCCGTCGCCAGCCGTAGCGTTCACGCGGTCCAGATAGCGCTGGAGGTGGCCCATCCAGCGCTCTTGAACCACCTCGAATGGCTCAAGCCATTGAGTGGGCACGTCCGGGACGTCGAGTCCGACGCCACGAAGGAAGCATTCGACGGGAATCCACGAACGGCTGCGAGCCCCGAGTGCTGCCGCGTTTCGGCGCACCGCCTCGAGCCGGTCGGCGTCGTGCCGGACGATCGCGTCGAGCGTCTCGCCGAACGCGGAGCGGAACCCATGCCCCTCTCGACCGAGCGCGGCCGCATCCTGCAACCGCAGTTGGTCGAGCGCCATCTCGACGTCGCCGATGCGGGACACGACCTGCGCCAGCAGCGCGTCGCGGATCGCGACGAGGTGAGCCGCGACCTCGGCCTCCTCCTGGAAGCGCAGGATCTCGTCGGCGGGGACGTCGCCGAAGTAGAAGACCCGCCGGAACAGGAGATCGGCTCGATCCTCGAGGACCTCACGCTGACGGCCACGCCTCCGGTTCTCCTCGATCTTTGCCTCGATCTCGTCGAAGTACCGCTGCGGGCAGCCGTGGGCGTACTCGGTGGTGCGGCGCACGGTGGCGAAGGCATCGGTCCCCCCGGCCGCCGTGTATGCGTCGTCGAACCGGCGAGCCTGGCCGAGCGTCAGGACGCGCTGACGGAGGTTCACGGCCGAGGGTGAGAGGGCGACGAGCTCGTCGAACACAGCGAGCGACGCCTCCCACCGGAACTGATTCCGCAACGCGTAGCCCAAGTGACGGCCGGCCGGCGCGCGCAAGGGATGCTGGGTCGAGAAGACGGCCCGCAACAGGGAGAGGCGCTCGTCGAGGGCGGTCGTCGACGACTTGCCCGCGATGAAGTCGAGGACCACACGGCCGTATGCCGTGCGGCTCGTCGCCGGGACGCGACTCGCGAGGCCCTGGACCGACGGTGCGTAGACGATCGCCTGCGCGAGCCAGTCGCCGTAGTCCGCGGACGGTGCGGGCTCGAGCGATGTCTCCTGGTCGCAGACGAGGCGGATTGCGAGCCCGAGCGCGTCGAGGACCCCGCGGTTGTTCTCCTGCTCCTTGGCGGCGTCGTGGCGAATCCGGATCGCCGCCGCTGCGCGTGACGAGGCGAGCTGCCAGTCACGCTCCGACCACCCGTTCGGCACGGTGTGGTCGGCCGAGCGGACGGCGTCCCGCACGGCGTCGTGGATGCGGTAGGGAAGGCGTTCCCCAGGGAAGCGGTCGACCATGGGGCGCAGCAACGCACGCTCGACACATCCGTGATCGACCGCGGCCGCCGCAGCGACGAGGTCGGCGTCGAACACCTGGAACAGGCAGGCGGCCCGGATGGCGCGCTGCTCGTCGCCCGGCACGTCGTCGAGGACGCGCTGGACCAGCGCCCCCAGGGACCCCGTGACGTCCGCGACCGTCACCTGCCTGTCGCCGCCTGCGTCGCGAACGGAGAGCGCGACCTGGCGGGCGAGCTCGAGGTACTGCGGCAGTCCTGCGGAGGCGGCGACGAGCTCCTCGACCACCGAGTCGCTCATCGGGAGTCGATCCCGCCGGCGTGCGGCGCGGATGATCGTCCGGCAGTCCGCGGCGGAGAGTCTTCCCACGAGGTGCTGGCGAGGCTCGTCGGGCGTACCGAGGACGAGGCCCGGCCAAACGTGCGGCCCGCGGTGCGCCAACTCCACGCGATGCTCGTCGTGCCACGAGAGAGCGTCCCTGCCGGTGAGGACGAACAGCACGTCCGGCATCCCGAACACGAGCGAGCTCAGAAGACCCTCGGCCGTCCGGCGCGGATCGAGTGCGAGGCGTTCGGTCGTGTCGACGAACACCACCGCCAGGGGGATCGACTCCTGGGTCGACAGCTCCCACGCCAGGAGTCCGGCGATGTCGAGAGCCAGATCGTTGTGAGGGTTTGTCGGGGTCGGCTCGTCGGCGCACCGGATCAGGAAGCCGTCGAAGTCCGGGATGGTGCCCCCGAGCACCCGCAGGTCGTTCCGGCGTCGGAGCTCGCCGATGAGGTGGCGCGCGGCACGCACACCGACGTTCGCGCCGGAGGCGACCCCTGCCCACTGTGCCGCGTCGGCGATGCCACCGACGATGTCGAGAACGCTCTCCGTGATCGCGTCGGCGAGTTCTCTGCTGCCGCGAAAAGCGGGGAGAGGGCTGCCGGGGTGCCGTGCGGACCAGTACGTCGCGAAGGCCAGGTCGAAGGCGGGCCAGCGGCGCTTGACGCGCGCCAGACCGGCTCGCAGAGCCAGCAGCACCGAGACGATGTTGAGGCGGCCCATCGAGTCGTGCAGGTCGACGCGCATCGTCGCCGCCACCTTCGTCGGCGGCGGCGGCCCCCAGCCGTTGTCGAGTGGGAGGCGCCGGTCGACCCATGCCTCGAGACGCTCGGAGAGAGCCGACTTGCCGATCCCGCCGAGGCCGTAATAGGCGAGAACGTTGCGCCGGGCGACTCCGGTGTCCGTGTCGGAGTCGAGCATCCGGCGAAACGCCTTCAAGGCGGATGCGAACGCGTCGGACTCGGACTCTCGGTCGGTGAAGACCTCGCCCGCGTGCGGTAAACGAGGGCGGTCGAGCCCGAGATCAGGTGGCGGGACTCTCACGGCTCGTACCCCTGCCCTCGGCGCGGACCCGACGGCCGGATGCTAGCCGGATTGCACCTCGCGCACGGGTGGATTGGGGCACCGATCTGCGCCTCGGCGGCTCGCCCGCGCGGGCGGCACGAGATCAGCGGTAGTTGACGAACTGCAGCGCCGCGTCGACGTCGGCGCCCTTGAGCAGGCCGATCACAGCCTGCAGGTCGTCCCGCGACTTGCCGGAGACCCGCAGCTCGTCGCCCTGGATCTGCGTCTTGACGTTCTTCGGCCCCTCGTCGCGCACGATCTTCGCGAGCTGCCGCGCGACGTCCGAGGACAGGCCCTGCTTGATGGTGGCGAGCAGGCGGTACTCCTTGCCGGACGGCTTGGGCTCCTTGTCGCCCAGGTCCAGCGACTTCAGCGAGATGCCACGCTTGATCAGCTTGGTCTCGAAGACGTCGAGCACCGCGAGCACGCGGTCGGGGGAGTTGGCGACCATCAGCACCGCGCTGTCGCCGCTCCACGCGATCGACGCCCCGACCCCCTTGAAGTCGTACCGCTGGGCGATCTCCTTCGCGGTCTGGTTGAGCGCGTTGTCCACCTCCTGGTGGTCCACCTTGCTCACCACGTCGAACGACGAATCCCCAGCCATCAGCGCCCTCCTCGCGTCCCCGCCCTGGTTCGGGCGGCCCTTCGTCCGCTGCTATCCTTCCATCCGCGCCACGGCGCGACTCGGCGGGTTACCCGAGTGGCCAAAGGGGGCTGACTGTAAATCAGCTGGCAACGCCTACGGGGGTTCGAATCCCTCACCCGCCACGCTCGGACGGGGCGTCTCTCCTGACGGAGGGCGCCCCGTTCATCGTCTCGCCGGCAGTGGCTGGGGATTTCCTCGGCCGCGCGGCGCTCCTGTACGCTGATCCGCGCCGCCCCGATAGCTCAGTCGGCAGAGCGTCTCCATGGTAAGGAGAAGGTCAAGGGTTCGATTCCCTTTCGGGGCTCGAAGGTCGGTTCCCGGTCAAGACGACGCCGGGCCGCCGGCCGAGGCGGGATAGCTCAGGTGGTTAGAGCACACGGCTCATAATCGTGGTGTCGCGGGTTCGAATCCCGCTCCCGCTACCGAAGGCAGTGCCAGGTCGGCAGTGAAGCCGTCTTCGAGGCGCACCGTAGCGGGCGCCACGAGTCAACGCCGGGGTTCTGAGGGAATGGAAAACCCGCCCCCTGAGGGAGCGGGTGGTATGGCCTGATGCTACGTCAGCACCCGGCGATGAGTCGAGCGCTGGCGTCTCGTGCTCACCACGGAGCCGGCTTGACCAGCTTCCCGACATGAGGCGGCAACTGTGCGGCGTACAGGTCATCAGGTGTCAGTTGGTACCACCAGTGCGACCCGACGCCATCATGCGGCTCACCCGCGAGCTTGCCGGCGAGGTAGTGGCACGAGGGGTTGATCAGGCCGACCGGGACCCGCTTGCGCGCCTCGGCGACCGGCAACGCCAAGTCGCTGTCGTTGCTGACGACCACGACGGCGTCGACGCGTCGCTCGAACACGTCGATGAGCAGGTGGGACGCGACGTTGACGTCTGAGCCCTTCTCCTCACGCCGGGCGATGCTGACGATGAAGTGCGCGTCCGGGACACCGGAGCTGCCCTGCTTGACCATGACCGGCCAGTTCGGGTGCGTCAGAACCGGCTTGCCGTGCTTGCCAGCAACGGCCAGTGGTGCTGTCGCGGTACGGGTGACGTATTGGCCCATCGTCAGCTCGTCGGCCGAACCCGAAGCACGCAGCGCGCGCAAATAGACGTCCTGCTCGTGCTGCCCGGTGGGGTTGTCGGCACCGCTGACGCGCGCCGA
>CAZBIO010000233.1:0-14742 GCA_964491965.1 uncultured Cellulomonas sp. | reverse complement strand
CGGCGCCGACGCGGTCCTCGTCACGCACACGCACGACGACCACCTGGCCGCGGCGCGCGTCGCGAGCGCGGGCCTGCCGGTGTGGGGTCCGCCCCCGGTCGTGGCCGCGCTGGAGGACGCCGGGGCGCCCACGGCGATGCTCACCGCCGTCGCGGACGGCGACGAGCTGGACGTCGCCGGCTTCCACGTGCGGGTGCTCGGCGAGCTCCACGCCGTCATCCACCCCGACCTGCCGCCCCTGGCGAACGTCTCGTACCTGATCGACGGCACGGTGCTCCACCCGGGCGACGCGCGGCCCGTCCTGCCCGCCGGCTCGGTCGCGGTCCTCCTGGTCCCGACGAGCGGCGGCTGGGCGCACCTCGACGCGGCGATCGACTGGGTGCGCACGCTGGCTCCGCGCGTGGCGGTGCCGATCCACGACGCGATGCTCTCGGCGCCCGGGCAGGCGAACGCCATCGGCCTGCTGACCCGCCTCACCGGCGTCCCGGTGACGGCGCTCGAGTCGGGCGAACCCCTGTCGGTCTCCAGCTGATGGCTCCGAGGGCGCGTGTCGTCCTCAGGCCGGGCTCGGGCCCTGCTCCTTCTCGAGCGCCGCGATCACCATCTCCACCTCGGTGGCGAACACGTCGTCGGGCTGCACCGTGCGCAGCTCCGCCTCGTGGCGCTCGACGAAGGGCGCCTGCCCGCTGGCGACCGCCGCGTCGATCAGGCGCCGGTTGCGCTCGCCGCGGGTGGGGTCGCCCGCCGTCTCCCGCTGGATGCGGCCCAGCACCACGTCGGTGAACACCATGGAGAAGTGCGCCACGCGGGCCGTCGTCAGCCCGGTCGCGGCGATGGCCCGAGTGATGAGCTCGGACATCGCCACGCCCCCGCGGCCGTGCACCGCACGCACGACGATCAGGTCGATGAAGGCCGGGTTGGCGGTCAGCTCCCTGCGCAGGCCGGCCGCGATCGCCCTGAGGCGATCGCGCCAGTCCGCGGTGTCGACGACACCGTCCTGCGCCGGCGGCACGGCCTGCCAGGCGATCTCGTCGGCCACCAGGTCGAGCAGCTCCTCCTTGTCGCGCACGTGCCGGTAGAGCGCCATCCGCGAAGCCCCGACCTCGTCGGCCACCCGGCGGATCGTGACGGCGCCGAGACCGCCCTCGCGCGCCACGGCCAGCGCGACGGCGACGATCTGGTCGCGGTCGAGCGTGCCCCAGCCGCGCGCTGTCACCCGACGGTCACCAGCTGCTTGACCAGGCCGGGCTTGCGCGCGACGAAGTCGGCGATCGCGCCCTCGATCGCGTCGAACGGCACCGTCTCGGTGAACACCGGGCTGGGGTCCAGCCGACCGGCGGCGATGAGTTCCAGGAACATCGGCATGTGACTGAGGTCGCCCAGGCCGGTCCACACGGACACGTTCTTCATCTGGAGCGCGCTGAGCATCAGCTCGACCGGGCCGCCCGGGATGGCCACCATGCCGACGCGTGCGCCGATCGCGGCGATCTTCGCCCAGGCGCCGATGGTCGCCGGCACGCCGGCGGCGTCGACGATCGCCTCGGCTCCCGCCCCATCGGTCAGGGTCGCGACCACCGCGGCGACGTCCTCACGGGTGACGTCGACGACGACGTCGGCCCCCATGGTCGTGGCGAGCGCAAGGCGGTCCGGGATCGCGTCGGCGACGACCACCCGCTGGACGCCGTAGAGGCGCGCGGTGTGGACGGCGGAGAGTCCCACCGGCCCGGCGCCGAGGACGACGAGCGTCTGGCCCGGGTCGGACACCGCGTTCTTCACGGCGGTCCAGCCGGTGGACAGGATGTCCCCGACGGTCAGCGCCTGCGCGTCGGTGACGGTGTCGGGAATCCGGGCCAGGCTGGTGTCCGCCCAGGGGACGCGCACCCACTCGGCCTGTCCCCCGCCGAGCCCGCCGAAGGCGGCACCGCCACCGAAGATGCCGCCGCGCGGGCACGCCTGGATCTGGCCGCGCCGGCACGTGTGGCACGTGCCGCACCACGGCGCGGCGGGAGCGGCGACGCGGTCGCCGACCCTGACGTTGCTGACGGCGTCGCCCACCTGCGCGACGACGCCGACGAACTCGTGGCCCAGGGCGAAGCCCCACGGGGTGCCCATGTGACCGGCGATGAGGTGGGCGTCCGAGCCGCAGACGGTGGTGGCGGTCACCCGGACGAGCGCGTCCGTCGGTGCCTGGAGCGTCGGGTCCGGCGCCTCGACCAGCGCGTAGGTGTCGGGAGCGGAGACGAAGACGTGACGCATGGCGACTCCAATGTCGACTGATGGGCTGTGGAGAACTGGGTCCATGCCGGACGCCGCGCCGTTGCGGAAGCCGGGGACCACGACGAGCATGCCTGTTGCGGACGTTGTCCGCAAATCGAGCGAACCGGACGGGCGCCTGTCACACCCCCCACCTAGGCTCCCGACCCGTGGAGAGTGCCGTCGTCGCGCGCTGGCGCATGCGCAGCCAGCTGGTCTGGGACAGCCCCGCCGCTTCGGCCGCGGACGTCGTCGCCCACCTCGGTGCGTCCCAGGGGCAGGACCTGCTCCCGGCCTCGTGGGCGCTCGCCCAGCGAGCGGGCTTCGTGTCGCTGGCGGACGTCGCCGCGCAGTGCGACGCAGGCGCGATCCTGCGCACCCACGTGCTCCGCCCCACCTGGCATTTCGTCGTGCCCGCGGGCCTGCGGGCGCTCCTGGCCGCGACCGCGCCGCGCATCCACCAGGGCAACGCCATGCGCTATCGGCAGCTCGGGCTGGACGACGCGGCCTTCGCCGCCATCCGGCGCGCGCTCCCCGCCGCGCTGGCCGGCGGCAACCACCTGACCCGAGCCGAGGCGGCCGCTGTCCTCGCGGCCGCGGGCGTGCCGGTCGACGGGCAGGCGCTCCCCTACGCGCTGATGTATGCCGAGCTCGAGGGGCTGGTGTGCAGCGGCGTCGCCCGCGGCCGGCAGCAGACCTACGCCCTGGCCGACGAGCGGCTGCCCGTGGGCCCGGTCCCCGAGCGGGACGAGGCGCTCGCCTGGCTGGCCGCGCGCTACTACGCGAGCCGCGGGCCGGCCACGGTGCGGGACCTGGCCGTCTGGGCCTCGCTCACCCTCGCCGAGGCGCGGCGCGCGACGCAGGCGGCGGCGCCCGGGCTGGCGTCGTTCGACGACGACGGCGTCACCTGGTGGCACGCGCCCGGCGACCCGCCGCCGCCCAATACGGCGCCACGCGTCGACCTGGTCCAGGGGCTCGACGAGCTGGTCATGTCGTACTCCGCCACCCGACACGTCCTCGAGCCGGAGGGCCCGTGGGTGCGCGAGCCCACGGACCGGGTGGTGCACGCCGCGCTGGTCGACGGGCGGGTCGCCGGCCGCTGGGCGTACCGGCGCGACGGCCGCGGCCGGCCCGCCCGGGTCGAGATCGCCGCGCTACGGCCATGGTCGGCCGCCGAGGTCGACGGCATCGACCGGGCCGTGGGCGCATTCGCGCGGTTCGCGGGCGGGCCGGTGACCTGGTCGTGGGTGGACGCGTGAGGCGTCACGCCCCGACGTACGCCGCCAGGTGCTCCCCCGTCAGCGTCGAGCGGGCGGCGACGAGGTCCGCCGGCGTGCCCTCGAACACCACGCGGCCGCCGTCGTGCCCGGCCCCCGGCCCCAGGTCGAGGATCCAGTCCGCGTGCGCCATCACGGCCTGGTGGTGCTCGATGACGATGACGGACTTCCCGGAGTCCACCAGCCGGTCGAGCAGCGCCAGCAGCTGCTCGACGTCCGCGAGGTGCAGGCCGCTCGTCGGCTCGTCGAGCACCAGGACGCCGCCCTTCTCCCCCATGTGCGTCGCCAGCTTGAGCCGCTGGCGTTCGCCGCCGGAGAGCGTGGTCAGCGGCTGGCCCAGGGCGAGGTAGCCCAGGCCGACGTCCGCGAGCCGCGCGAGGATCGCGTGCGCGGCCGGCGTCGTGACGCCTCCGCCGCCGAAGAACTCCACCGCCTCGGAGACGGGCATCGCGAGGACTTCGGTGATGTCGCGGCCGCCCAGCAGGTACTGCAGCACCTCGGGGCGGTAGCGCTTGCCCTCGCACTCCTCGCACGGCGTCGCGACGGTCTCCATGAAGCCCAGCTCGGTGTAGATGACGCCGGCGCCGTTGCACGCGGGGCAGGCACCCTCGGAGTTGGCGCTGAACAGGGCCGGCTTGACGCCGTTGGCCTTGGCGAACGCGGTGCGGATCGGGTCCAGCAGGCCGGAGTAGGTGGCGGGGTTGCTGCGCCGCGACCCCCGGATGGCCGTCTGGTCCACCGTCACCACGCCGTCGCGGTTGGACACCGAGCCGTCGATGAGCGAGCTCTTCCCGGAGCCGGCGACGCCGGTGACGACGACGAGCACGCCGAGCGGGATGTCCACGTCGACGCCCCGGAGGTTGTGGGTCGACGCCCCGCGAACCTCGAGGGCGCCCGTGCTCGTGCGGACCGAGGGCTTCAGGCGCGCGCGGTCGCCCAGGTGGCGGCCCGTCAGCGTGCCGCTGGTGCGCAGCTGGTCCACGGTGCCCTCGAACACCACCTGGCCGCCCGCGGAGCCCGCGCCGGGCCCCAGGTCCACCACGTGGTCGGCGATCTCCACCACCTCGGGCTTGTGCTCGACGACGAGCACGGTGTTGCCCTTGTCGCGCAGCTGGAGCAGCAGGTTGTTCATGCGGCGGATGTCGTGCGGGTGCAGCCCCACCGAGGGCTCGTCGAACACGTATGTCACGTCGGTGAGCGACGAGCCGAGGTGGCGGATCATCCGGGTGCGCTGCGACTCGCCGCCGGAGAGCGTGCCCGACGGCCGGTCCAGCGTCAGGTAGCCCAGCCCGATCTCGACGAACTTGTCGATGGTGGCCAGCAGGCCGCCGACGATCGGCGCCACGGAAGGCTCGTCGAGCGCCCGCAGCCACTCGGCGAGGTCCGTGATCTGCATGGCGCACACGTCGGCGATCGACGCCCCGCGGATCGTCGAGGACCGCGCCGCCGCGTTGAGCCGCGTGCCGCCGCACTCCGGGCAGGCGCTGAAGGTCGCGACGCGTTCGACGAAGGCGCGGATGTGCGGCTGCAGCGCGTCCCGGTCCTTCGACAGGAACGACTTCTGCACCTTCGGGACCAGGCCCTCATAGGTGAGGTTGACGGTGTCGAGCTTCACCTTGCGCGGCTTGCCGTAGAAGAACTCCTCGCGCTGCTTGGCGGTGAACCGTGCGATCGGCACGTCGGTGGGCACCACCGCGGCGAAGATCCGCACGTACCACCCGTCGGCCGTGTAGCCCGGGACGGAGATGGCGCCCTCGTCGAGCGACTTGCTCTCGTCGACGAGCTGCAACAGGTCGATGTCGTTGATGGTGCCCGTGCCCTCGCACCGCGCGCACATGCCGCCGTGGTAGATCGCGTCGCGGACCACCGTCTTCTCGCCGCGGCCCTTCTCGGTCTCCATCGCGCCGCTGGCGCGGCGCGTCGGGACGTTGAACGAGTAGGCGATCGGCGGCCCGATGTGCGGCTCGCCCAGGCGGCTGTACAGGATGCGCAGCATCGCGTTGGCGTCGGTGGCGGTGCCGACGGTCGAGCGGACGTTGGCGCCCATCCGCTCCTGGTCGACGATGATCGCCGTCGTCAGGCCGTCGAGGACGTCCACGTCCGGGCGGGCCAGCGTCGGCATGAAGCCCTGGACGAACGCCGGGTAGGTCTCGTCGATCAGCCGCCGGGACTCGGCGGCGATCGTGTCGAACACCAGGGAGCTCTTGCCGGACCCGGAGACCCCGGTGAACACCGTCAGGCGGCGCTTCGGGATGGCCAGGCTGACGTCCTTGAGGTTGTTCTCGCGGGCGCCCTGCACGCGGATGAGGTCGTGGCTGCCGGGGACGGTGCCGGTGGGCTGCATCGGGTCCATGGACCCGAGTCTGGGCCATGGCGCCCGTGCGCGGCGAGCGGCGGCGGGCGGCTCAGGCCACCGCCCGCGGAGCGGCCTCTCCCTCGTCGAGCCGCGCGGGCTCGTCGTGCGTGGTGACGTAGAACCGGGCGGTGACCAGCACGCCGAGCACCAGCAGCGCCGAGGTGAGCACGAACGGCAGCGTGCGGTCGATGCCGGACAGCCAGCCGGCGAACCAGCCGAACGGCGCGGTCACCAGCATCACGCATGTCCGCTGGATCGCCATGACGCGGGACCGCTCGTCGCGGTCCACGTGCAGTGCCACCAGCGACTCGGAGAGCATGAAGAGGATCCCCGCGCCGAACCCGTCGAGCAGCAGCGTCGCCGCCAGCAGCACGTAGGTCGCCGCGGTCGCCCCGCCGGCGTGCGCCGGGATCGCGACGAGCAGCAGCTGCCCCGACAGGTACGCGCCGAACCCCCACAGCAGCGCGCCCTTGAGGTGGTGGGTCCCGGTCAGCCGGTGGATGACGGTGAAGAAGAACAGCACGGACAAGATCGACCGCGCCATCGGGAAGAACGGCAGCAGCGGGTCCGGCACGCCGAGCTTCTGGTTGACGATCACCTGCCAGAACGTCTGCGTCACCACGGTGACGGCGCCGACGAGCGCCATCACGGCCAGCGAGAAGATCGTGCCCTTCGACCGCAGGATGATCGGCAGCACGCCGCGGTACTCGGCGAGCAGCGACCACAGGCCGCGGCCGCGCGTCTGTTGCATCCGCACCCGGCCGGTCGCCGTCTCGGTGGACCAGCGGTAGAGGATGCCGATCTTGATCGCCATGATGACGGCGGCGTTGACGTAGAGGATCCGCACCGCGGGCTCCAGCCCGTAGCGCGACACCAACAGCGCCGCGATCGGGGCGAACAGCGCCGAGAAGTCCGCCGCCACGCGCACCAGCGAGTAGATCGCCGTGATCTGGCGCGGCTTCGCATCCTCGACCAGCAGGCAGTCCCACGAGTTCTGGGTCACCTGCCAGGCGCCGTTGACCAGCGACGCGACGAGGAAGAACCAGAAGTTCTGCGCGACCGCCCACACCACGCACGGGATCACCCAGGCGACGACGTCGAACACCGCCGTCGTGGCGCGCCGGCCCAGCTTGTCCGTGATCACGCCCGACAGCAGGCCGAACACCACCTGCGACAGCAGGGAGATCGTCGCCAGCAGGCCGATCTGCTCGTCGTGCAGGCCGAGCGCCAGCATGAACACCGACGCGTACGGCAGCACCAGGGCCATCGACAGGCCCCACATCGGCTCGGTGTAGACGGCGGCTCGCGGGTTCCCGCGCAGCGCGACCAGCGAGCTCAGCAGCGAGGTCTCGGCGCGGGGCACCGGAGCATTCAAGCAGCCCGTCAGAGCAGGTCGAAGCGGTCGGCCTCCATCACCCCGACCCACGCGGCGACGAAGTCGGCGACGAACTGCTGCGCGCCGTCGTCGGACGCGTACACCTCGGCGACCGCGCGCAGCTCGGAGTTGGAGCCGAACACGAGGTCCGCCCGCGTGCCGACCCACCGCGGCTCGCCGCTGGTCCGGTCGCTCCCCCGGTAGGCATGCTTGCCGGGGTCGAGCGCCGTCCACGCGGTGCCCATGTCGAGCAGGTTGACGAAGAAGTCGTTCGTCAGCGCGCCCGGGCGGTCGGTGAGCACCCCGTACGCGGAGCCGTCGTAGTTGGCGCCGAGCACCCGCAGCCCGCCGACCAGCACCGTCATCTCCGGCACGGTCAGGCCCAGGAGGTTCGCCTTGTCGAGCAGCGAGTACTCGGCCGGCAGCGGGCTCTTGCCGGAGTAGTTCCGGAAGCCGTCGGCCACCGGCTCCAGCCAGGCGAACTGCGCGAGGTCCGTCTGCTCCTGCGTCGCGTCGACCCGGCCCTGCCGGAAGGGCACCTCGACGGCCACGCCCGCGGCCTTCGCGGCGAGCTCCACGCCGACGCCGCCGGCCAGCACGACGAGGTCCGCGAACGAGACGTCCTTGCCGAACGACGCCTGGATCCCCTCCAGGCCGCGGAGCACCTCCGCGAGGCCGGCCGGGTCGTTCACCTCCCAGCTGCGCTGCGGCTCCAGCCGGATGCGGCCGCCGTTGGCTCCGCCGCGCTTGTCCGACGAGCGATACGACGAGGCCGCGGCCCACGCGGTGCGGACCAGCTGCGACACCGTCAGGCCGGAGCCGGCGACGAGGGCCTTGAGGTCGGCGATGTCCGCGTCGGAGAGGTCGGGGACCGTCCGCGGCGGGAGCGGGTCCTGCCAGATCAGGTCCTCGGCCGGCACCTCGGGGCCGAGGTAGCGCACCTTGGGGCCCATGTCGCGGTGCGTCAGCTTGAACCAGGCCCGCCCGAACGCGTCGGTGAACGCCGCGTGGTCGTCCTTGAAGCGGCGCGCGATCGGCTCGTAGATCGGGTCGAACCGCAGCGCCAGGTCCGAGGTGAGCATCCGCGGCTCGCGGCGGCCCGACGAGTGCGCCAGCGGCACCATGTCCGCACCGGCGCCGGCCTTGGGCCGCCACTGCTTGGCACCCGCGGGCGACTCCATGAGCTCCCACTCGTACCCGAAGAGGATGTGGAGGAACTCGTCGTCCCACCGCGTCGGGTGGTAGGTCCAGGTGACCTCCAGGCCCGAGGTGATCGCGTCGTCCCCCACGCCGGTGCCGAACGCGTTGCGCCAGCCGAGGCCCTGCTCGGCGAGGTCGGCGCCCTCCGGGTCCGGCTCGAGGTTCGACTCGGGGGCGGCGCCATGGGTCTTGCCGAACGTGTGGCCGCCCGCGATGAGCGCCACCGTCTCCTCGTCGTCCATGCCCATGCGGCGGAACGTCTCGCGGATGTCGATCGCGGACGCCAGCGGGTCCGGCACGGCATTCGGGCCCTGCGGGTTGACGTAGATCAGGCCCATCTGGACCGCGGCCAGCGGCTCCTCGAGGTGGCGCTCGCCGGTGTACCGCTGGTCGGCGAGCCACGTGGACTCGGGGCCCCAGTACACGTCCTCGTCGGCCTCCCACTCGTCGACGCGGCCGCCGCCGAAGCCGAACGTCGGGCAGCCCATCTGCTCCAGGGCGACGTTGCCGGCGAGGATCATCAGGTCCGCCCACGAGAGCTTGCGGCCGTACCGCTGCTTGACCGGCCACAGAATGCGGCGGGCCTTGTCCAGGCTGACGTTGTCCGGCCACGAGTTCAGGGGCGCGAAGCGCTGCTGGCCGGCCCCGGCCCCGCCGCGCCCGTCGTGCGAGCGGTACGTGCCGGCGCTGTGCCACGCCATGCGGATGATCAACGGGCCGTAGGTGCCGAAGTCCGCCGGCCACCACGGCTGCGAGGTGGTGAGCGCCTCGGCGATGTCCCGCTTGACGGCCGCCAGGTCCAGCGACAGGAACTCGGCCCGGTAGTCGAAGTCCGCCCCGAGGGGATTGCGCACCGCCGGGTTCTTCGCGAGGGTCGTCAGGTTGAGGCGATCCGGCCACCACATGGCGTTCGCCGATCCCTGCGTGGGGTGCGGCGCACCGGTGTGGACGACGGGGCAGTCTCCGGCCGGCGTCTGGGCCGCTGACTCACTCATGATGCTTCCTCCCTGATGCATGCTCGTCGAGTCTCGGCAACGCGCACCCCGGGGTTCTTCTTCCCGGAGTCCGGCCCCCGTCTCGCGGTCAGGCCTCGAGGCGCCCCGCCGCACGCAGCACCGCCAGCGCGTCGGCGGTGACCCACGGGTTCGCCCGCCGCGCACTGGTGCCGCCCCAGTCCACCCAGTCGTTGTGCGGGGCCACGTTCGCGGACGGGCGGAAGTAGCGGGCGCGAGCGGGCCAGCCGTCCGGCAGCCGCATCGATTCCAGGAGGTCGAGGGCATCGGCGCACCGCGGATCGCCGAGCAGCCCCAGCTCCCCCATCGCGACGAGCCCGCCCAGCACGTCGTAGTGCCAGTACAGCGGGTGGTGCAGGTCGAGGAACGCGTCCCTGATCACCTCGCCCGTGCGCGCCCGGTAGGCCAGCCGCCGGGCGAGGAAGACCCCGGCCGCTCGTCGGGCAGCCTCGCGGGACGCCGGGGTGCCGTGCGCCCACAGCCCGCGCATCGCGAACAGCGTCTCGTTGAAGGACGAGACATGCGCGGTGGGGTCGCGGTCGCAGTTCCACCCGCCGTCGGGCCACTGCCAGCCCAGCAGCAGGTTCATCAGCTTCTCGGACCGCTCGTCGGCCAGCCCGAGCGTCGCGAGCGACCACAGCGCGTTGCCCTGCTGCGACGCGTGCGCGCGGTGCCGATCCTTGATCACGGGGACGTCGTGGACGCACTCCGGCCGGAGCCACGCGCCGAGCACCTGCTCCCGCAGCGGGACGAGCGACGCGTCGCCGGGCGGGTAGCCGACGTCCGCGAGGGCGCTGAGCACCCAGTGCGACCCCTGCCACTTGGCGTAGACGGGCGGCCAGTCGCCGCCGCGGAACGGGGCGAGCAGCCGCTGCACCAGGGGCGAGTCGCGCACCTCCCGGCGCAACGAGGCCATCGCGGGCTCGTCGGGCGGCTCGCGCAGCACGCGCGCCCGCACGCGCCACCGGATCGCGGGCTCCGGGCTGCCCAGCAGCGCCTCGACGATCCGGTCCACGCCACGAGTGTGCGCCGCGTCTCAACGCAGCACGCGCTGCAGCACCGCCTCCATGTGCCGGTACCCGACCCGCTCGTAGCCGACGACGACCACCAGGGGCGCGAGCATCACCGGGACCAGCGCCACGCCGAGCCCGGCCCCCAGCGCGGCGAGCAGCACGGCGAGCCCCAGCGCGGCGGCGGCCCCGCCGAACAGCAGCGCATGGAACGGGTCGAACTCGCCGACCAGGTGGGCGTAGATGGCGAAGTAGGCGACGAACGCGACGAGCACCGGGACGGCGACCGCCAGCATCGCCTGGGTGACCCCGATCGCGGCCTCGCCGCCGGCGACGAAGGCGGCGACGTGCAGCCCGGCGCCCATCGCGGCGACCGAGGCGAACACGACGATCCCGCCGTAGCCCCACAGCCAGGCGCGGGCCCGGTGCCGCCGGAGGATGTCCCCGGCGGGCACGACGAAGTAGGCCCACCAGATGCCGAAGCACAGCCCGGTCCCCGCGACCACCACGAGCACGGCTTCGCCGCTCCACCCGACGCGGCCCACCACCGCCGAGACTGCGGCGATGGTCCCGAGGATGATCTCGCCGAGGGTGATGATCACCAGCAGGCCGTAGCGCTCCGCGATGTGGTGCGCATGCCACGGCGGGAACTCCCCCACCCGGCTGGCGAGCACCGGCCCGCCGAGCTCGATCGCGTAGAGCAGCACGAGGATCGGCGCCAGTCGGCCGATCGGCAGGTCGAGGAACAGGACCGCGGTCCAGCCGACCTGCGAGACGGCGATCGACGCCGCGAACGCCAGCGCGAACCGCCGGCGCGGCGGGTCCTGCACCCCGACGCGCACCCACTGGGCCAGCGCCGCGACGCGCATGACGATGTAGCCGGCCACCACCACGCCGTTGTCGAGCGGCGCGCCGGAGTCGATCGACGCGAACACCGGCGGCACGCCCAGCGCCAGCACCAGGACGCCGACCATCTGCACCATCGTCGCCGCCCGGAAGAACCAGTCGTCGGTGTCGAACGCCGAGGCGAACCAGGAGAAGTTGACCCACGCCCAGCAGACGGCGAACGCCACGAAGCTGAACGCGACGAAGGCCTGCCAGAAGTGGCCCTCGGCCATCAGGTGGGCGCCCTGGTCGGACGCCTGCGCGAACGCCGCGACGAACATCAGGTCGAACAGCAGCTCGAGCGGGGTCGCGGAGCGGTGCGACTCGTGCGGGTCCCGGCCGGCCATGCGCCGAAGGCGGTGGTGCCGGCCGGTGATCGTCATCGGCACAGGCTAGGTGGCGCTCGCCCGCGGGACGAGGTGACACGATGCCGGGATGCGTGCACTGCCGCTGGCGGACCCGGAGCCGTGCGTGCGGCTGGTGCCGGTGTTCTCCCGGCTGTCGGCGCGGCAGCAGGTGGAGGTCGGGCGCTTCGCGCGCCGCGTCACGGTGGGTGCAGGCGACGTCGTGGCGCGCGCCGGTGAGCCGTCCTCCCGGCTCTTCGTGCTGCACCTGGGCAGCGTCAAGGTGCGCCGGATCGCCGCCGGCGGTCACGAGACGATCCTTCGCGTGCTCGCGCCCGGCGAGGTCGTCGGGGAGGAGTCCTTCCTGACGGGCGCCGCCCCCGAGGCCGACACCGTCGCGCTGGAGCCCTCCCGGCTATGTGCGTTCGACCACGCCGACCTGGCCGAGCTCCTGCGCCGGATGCCGGACATCGGGGTGGGGATGCTCCGCGCGCTGGCGACCAAGCTGACGTCGGCGGAACGCATGGTGGCGGCGCTGACCTCGTCGGACGTCGGCGCCCGGGTCGCCGCGTATCTGCTCGACGTGCCCGCCCGCTGGGATGCCTCGGGCCGGGCGGTCGTCCGCCTCCCCCTGCCGAAGAACCAGGTGGCCGCGTACCTGGGCACCACGCCGGAGACGCTGAGCCGGCGGCTGGCGTCGTTCGAGCGCGACGGGCTGATCGAGGTGTGTCCGGGGCGCGAGGTCGTCATCCTCGACCCCTCCGGGCTCGAGCGCCGGGCAGGTGGGAATTGATCTGAGTCAAGGCGGTGGCGGTGGCCCCTTCGTACGGTGCGGACGTACCGACGACGAAGGGAGAGGGACATGAGCATCACCGCGCGACTGAGGGCACTGGTGGGGCTCGTCGTGCGGCCGGCGAGCGCGCACTGCGACACGGAGGACGGCCCGGTGGTCACCGCCGGGCGGCGCGCACTGGCCACGGGCAACGTCGACCACGCCCTGCCGTGGGTCCACGAGACCGCGGACGCCGAGGTGCGGGAGGCGTTCGCGGCCGCGGCCGGCGCCGGGTCGGCGGCGGCGGAGCGCGCCTTCCTCGAGACCCTGGTCCGGCTCCACCGCGCCGGGGAGGGGGCCGACTTCACGGGCATCAAGCCCGCGGGGACCCCGCAGCCGGAGGTCGTGACCGCGGCGGACCGCGCGCTGGCGGAGGGCACGCCCGCGGGGCTCGAGCCGCTGGTGGACCCCGAGCACTGGCCGGGCGTCGCCGCACGGTTCGCCACGACCAGCGCCCTGCGCGACCACGCCGTCGACGACGTGGCGGCGGGCCGGGCGTTCGTCGAGGCCTACGTCGGCTACGTGCACCACGCGGCCGGCCATGCCGTCGGCGCCGGCGGCGCCGCGCACGGGCACGGGCACGGGCACGGCGACTGATGCTGCCCTGGTGGCTCACGAGGGTCCGATCCCGCTCGATGGAGCCGACCCTGCGGGACGGGCAGCTGGTTCTCACCAGGTCGCTGCGGCGGGCCTCCCCGATCCGCCGCGGCGACCTGGTGGTCGCCGACGTGCCGGAGCTGGGGCGGCGCGTGGTGAAGCGGGTCGTCGGGATGCCGGGCGAGCACGTCACCTTCCGCGACGGGGCGGTCGCCGTCGGCGGCACCCCGCTCGACGAGCCGTACGCCTCGCGGTCCGTGTACCGCGGCTCCTTCGACATGCCCGCCGGGCACTACCTGGTGCTCGGCGACAACCGCGACGCCTCGTCGGACGCCCGCACGTGGCGGCAGCCCTACCTCCCGCGGGGACGGCTCGTCGGCCGCCTCGTCGCGCGCGGCCGGTCAGCTGCGGCAGCAATGGGTGGACTTCCGGTCGCCCGGCGAACCAAAGTCCACCCATAAGCCCAGGACGTGGCGCCGGGGCGGACAGCGATACGCCAGACTGTGCCGATGCTGCGCCTCGTCCTCGCCCGCTTCGCCGCGCGCGGGGCGGTTCAGGCGGCGCTGCTGCTGGTGATCGCACTCGCCAGCGGCCTGATCGCCGGGAGCGACCAGGCCTTCCGGGACGGGGTCGACCGGGGGGTCCGCGAGCTCGTCGTCGGTGCCCCGGGCACGGCCGGCGTGCGGATGCAGACCGCGCTGGCCGACGACCCCACCGCCCAGGACGACGCGGCGCGGCGACTCCTCGCGCAGCGCTTCGCGGACGTCGAGGTCACCGTGACCCGCAGCGTCGCCACCACGCTGACCACCGCGGCGGGTGGGCGCATCGCCGCGCTGGCCGACGAAGGGATCGGCGACGCCGCCCGGCTGGAGACTGGTGACTGGCCCGGTGGTGACCAGCCCGGCGGCGGGGCCGTGGATGCCGCGGTGCAGGCGGACGCCGCCGTGGCGCTCGGCCTGGCCGTCGGCGACGAGGTGGAGCTGTCCAACTCGCAGCGACTCCGCGTCGTCGGGACCTGGCGCGCGACCGATCCCGCGTCGCCGCGCTGGCACGGCGAGTCCGCGCCACTGTCGGGCGCCGACGGAGGCGCCGCCGGTCCCTTCGTCGTGCCCGAGGGGTCGGTGTCGCTCGTCACGGGCACGGCGACCGTGCGCTGGGTGGTGACGCCCCTGGCGGAGGGGCTCGACGAGCGCACGGCGGCCACGCTGGCGAGCGCCGCGGCGCCGGGCGACCTCGTCACCGCGGCCGAGCGCGCGGGTGGGATCGCCGAAGGAGCCCTCACCGCCGACGGGGACCTGGCCGACGACGCCGCCCGCGCCCTCGCCGCCGTGGGGGCCGGCCGGACCGCGGTGGCCGCGCCGATGCTCGCGGCGGGGGCGGTCGCCCTGGTCACCGTGCTGCTGCTCGCCGGCCTCCTGGCCGGGATCCGGCGCGACGAGGGTCGCACGCTGCGCGCTCGGGGTGCGTCGCTCCCGCAGGTGGCGGCCTGGTCCGTGGTCGAGGGGCTGCTCGTCGCCCTCCCCGGGGCCGCGATCGGGTGGGCCGTGGGCGGCGCCGATCCCGACCGACGGGGCGCCGCGGCGCTCGTCGGGCTCGTCGC
>CAZBIO010000232.1:0-6088 GCA_964491965.1 uncultured Cellulomonas sp. | reverse complement strand
CGAGCGGACCGGCGCCGGTCCAGGCATCGCGACCGCGGCAATCGCCGGGCTGCTCGTCGGCATGTCGGCGATGCGGTTCGTCGTCGGACCCATGGCGCTGCGGGTCGACCCGACCAGGCTGCTCGCCGTGGTGTACGCGATCTCGATCGTGGGCTGGGCGGTGATGTGGAGCGCGACGTCGACCGGCGTGGCGCTCGTCGGGCTGGTGCTGGCCGGGCTGGGGATGGGTGGGCACTACCCGCTGTCGGTGGGACTGCTGCTCGCCGCGGCGGAGGGGCACTCGGACCGCGCGCAGGCGTACTCGACGATGCTCTTCGCGCTGGCCATTGCGGTGTCGCCGTTCCTGCTGGGCGCGCTGTCCGACGGCTTCGGCATCCACCCGGCGTTCGTCGTCGTGCCCGCCTTCGCGGTCCTCGGCGGCGTCTCCGCGGTCCTCGGCGGGCGCGTGCTGCGGCGGGCCGGCGAGCCCGCGCGCGAGCCCGAGCCGGTCGCCGGCTGACAGGATCGGTCCCGTGCTCACACCGCGCGTCCTGCCCGTCGCCGACCCCGCCGACGATCGGCTGGCCGACTACGTCTCGCTGACCGACGTCGCGCTGCGTTCGCGGCACGAGCCGGAGCGTGGCCTGTACATCGCGGAGAGCTCGACGGTGCTCGGCCGGGCCCTGGAGGCGGGCCACCGGCCGCGCTCGGTGCTGCTGGCCCCGCGCTGGCTGGGCGACGTCGAGGCGATGCTCGCCGCGGCCCCCGCCGACGGGTCCGTGCCCGTCTACGTGGCCGACGAGCCGGTGCTCGAGGCGATCACGGGGTTCCACGTGCACCGCGGCGCCCTCGCGGCGATGCACCGGCCGGCGCTGCTGCCGGTCGCGGACGTGCTGGCCGGGGCGCGGCGGGTGGCGGTGCTGGAGGACATCGTCGATCACACGAACGTCGGGGCCGCGTTCCGTTCGGCCGCGGCGCTCGGCGTCGACGCGGTGCTGGTGACACCGCGGTGCGCCGACCCGCTGTACCGGCGGAGCGTGCGGGTGTCGATGGGCACCGTGTTCCAGGTGCCGTGGACGCGGATCGACCCGTGGCCCGGCGGTGTCGGGGTGCTGCGGGACGCGGGGTTCGTCGTCGCCGCCCTGGCGCTGTCCGACGACGCGATGACGCTCGACGAGCTGGTCGCCGACCCGCCGGACCGGCTAGCGCTGGTGCTCGGCGCGGAGGGCGACGGGCTCAAGCGCGCGACGATCGCCGCCGCGGACCTCGTCGTGCGGATCCCGATGGCCGGGGGCGTGGACTCGTTGAACGTCGCCGCGGCGGCCGCCGTGGCGTTCTGGGCGACGCGGGCTACCCCTCCGGCTCGGTGACGTCCGCGACGGTGGCGCCGAGGGCGCGCACCACGTCGTCGCCGGAGGCGAGCGCCGCCACGCCGTGCGCGCCGGCGCCGATCGAGACGGTCCGGCCGAGCACCCGCTCGTCGGCGATCACGGGCCAGGCGCGCAGCGACCCGAACGGCGTGATGGTGCCGCGCTCGTAGCCGGTGACGTCCTTGGCGGTCGCGGCGTCCGGCATCGACATCCGGCTGACGCCCAGCAGGGCCCGCAGCTTGGGCCACGCGATGGTGCGGTCGCCAGGGACCAGGACGAAGAGGAAGTCGTCGTCGCCGCGGCGCACGACGATCGTCTTGACGACGTCCGCCGGCGAGACGCCGCGGGCGGCGGCGGCCTCCGCCAGGGAGCGGACCGGCCCGTGCCGCGTGATGGTGTGCGGGATGCCGGAGGCGGCCAGCGCGGCCGCGGCGCGGGCCTCGCCGTCCGTCGGCCCGGTCTGCGCGGCTGGCCCGCCCGGCCCCGTCGGCTCGCTCACGCGAGCGCCAGCCCCTCGACCAGTTCGACGCCGGGCGCGGCCGCCAGCAGGGCGCCGGGGAGCGACAGCTTGGAGCGCCGCACGCCGCTGCCGATGACCACGCGGTCTCCCGCGTCCGGGTCGGGGAGGGCGACGGAGGCGTCGAGGAGCACCCGGTAGCCGGGTGGCAGCCCGAGGAACGTGATGCCCCCGTACTCCATGCCGGAGTCGGCGGTGGCGCGCTCCATCGCCAGGAAGGTCGCCTTGCGCACGTCGAGCAGTCGCTTGACGGTGTTGTTGACGTCCGCGCGGGTGGTCGCGCGCACGCCCGCCGCGGCGAAGCGCTCCTGGCCCTCCCGCTTGCCGACGACGAGCACGCAGTTGACCGAGCCCGACGGCGGCAGCCCGTAGGCCTCGTTGAGGGCGGCGGTGTCGGCGAGCGCCGGGTCGATCTGTGTGACCCGGACCTCGTCGGCCACCGCCGGCTCGGCCACGGCCCACGCGGTGAGCATCGCGGCCGTCGAGGGGGCGAGCAGGTCGGTGCGGTCCAGGGCGGCGACCCAGGTCAGCTCGGGCATGACCGCACCGTAACCCGGGCGTCGCGGGCTCGTCGTGTGCGTCCGGGACCCGGTGCCGCTCGGTCGCGAGCCTCAGTGCCGGTACGTCGCGGTGAGCCTCGCGCGGGCGATCCCGTGGAACGTCGCCACGAATGCGACGTGCGCGGGCGTGGCGCCGGGGCCCAGGCCGGTCTCGTCGAGGTCGAGCGCGTGCACCGCGAACACGTACCGGTGCTCGTGGTCGCCGCGCGGCGGCGCGGCGCCCGTGTACCCGTCGTCGCCGTCGTCGTTGCGCACCTGGAACGCCCCGCGCGGCAGGTGGGCGCCGCCGCGTGTGCCGGCGCCGCGGTCGAGCGACGTGACCGTCGCCGGGATGTCGGCGACCGTCCAGTGCCACCACCCGGAGGGCGTCGGCGCGTCCGGGTCGAAGCAGCTGACGACGAAGGAGCGCGTCCCCGCGGGGAACCCGGACCACGCGAGCGCGGGGGAGAAGTTCCCGCCGCTCGCGGCGAACTCGTCGGACAGGCGTTGGCCGTCGGCGATGTCGGGGCTGGTCAGCGTGAAGGCGGGGACGGCGGGCAGCTTGCCGTAGGGGTCCTCCGCGACGGGGCGGGCGAGTGACGTCATCGTGACTCCGTTCCAGGTGGCGGTCCCGCCATTGTCGCTGGCGCGCTAGGAGGTCGCGAGCGCGGCGTCGGCGTCCAGTGCCCGCCGCACGTGCGAGCGGGCGTGCTCGATGGCCGCGTCGAGGTCGTCGAACAGGTGCTTCGGGTGCTGCAGCTGGTCGAGCACGCCCACCTCGGTGGCGACCCGCCGGTGCTCGGGGCGCAGGCCCTTGAGCAGCACGACGATCCCGCGGTGCTGCAGGTCACCGACGATCTCGGCCAGCGCGTTGGCGCCGGAGGTGTCGAGCACCTGGACGCCGGACAGGCGCAGCACCACGACGCGGACGTCGGCGACGCCGGTGAGCTCGTCGAGGAAGCGGCGGACGTCGGCGAAGAACAGGGCGCCGTCGATCCGGTAGACCGCGATGTGCTCATGGAGCAGCGCGTGCTCGTCGTCCACCTCGACCCCGTCGCCGCCCGGCGCGGCCGGGACCGGCTCGCGGTGCAGGCCGCTGGCCCGGGCGACCGCCCGCAGCGCGAGCAGCGCGGTGACGGCCACCCCGATCTCGACGGCGAGGACCAGGTCGAGGGCGACCGTCGCGGCGAACGTCAGGAGGAACACCATGGCGCCGGAGCGCCCGGAGCGGACGATGGCCCGACCGGCGCCGAGGTTGACCATCCGGGCGGCGGTCACCAGCAGCACGCCGGCCAGCGCCGAGAGCGGGATGCGCGCGACGAGCGGCGCGGCGGCGGCCGCGACCACCAGCAGGATCAGGGCGTGCGACAGCGCGGAGACGCGGGTGCGGGCTCCGGAGCGGACGTTGACGGCGGTGCGGGCGATGGCGCCGGTGGCGGGCATGCCGCCGAACATGCCCGCCGCGACGTTGGCCAGGCCCTGCCCGACGAGCTCACGGTTGGGCGACGTGCGCGGGCGGTCGGCCATCCCGTCCGCCACCCGTGCCGACAGCAGCGACTCCAGCGCCGCGAGGGCGGCGATCGCCATGGCCGAGGAGAACAGCTCGCTCGTCGTCGTCAGGTCGAGGACCGGCCACTGCGGGCGGGGCAGCGCGGACGGGATGACGCCGATGCGGTCGACCTCGAGGTGCGCCAGCTCGACGCCGATCGTGACGACGACGATCGCGATGAGCGACGCCGGCAGCGTGCGGTTGAGGCGCGGGAGCAGCGCCATGAGCGCGACGACCACCGCGACGACGGCGAGCGGGCCGACCGCGCGCGACCAGTCGGTGGCCGCGAGCGTGCGGACGGCGACAAGGGCGGCGTTCTCGCCCTCGGCCTTGGGGGTGTCGAGTGCCAGCGGGACCTGCTGGAGCGCGATCACCACGCCGATGCCGAACGTGAACCCCTCGACCACCGGCCAGGGGATGTAGGCGACGAGCCGGCCGAGCCCCGCCAGGCCGGCCACGACGACGAGGCCGCCGGCCATGATCGCCACGGCCGCGACCGACTCGGTGCCGTGCCGCGCGACGACGGGGACGAGCACCACGGTCATGGCGCCGGTGGGTCCGGAGACCTGCAGGTGGGACCCGCCGAGGACGGCGGCGACGACGCCGGCGACGATGGCGGTGGTCAGGCCCGCGGCCGCGCCCATGCCCGAGCTGACGCCGAAGCCCAGCGCGAGCGGCAGCGCGACGATCGCGACGGTCACCCCGGACAGCAGGTCGATGCGCCAGGAGCGGGCGAGGCCGGCGTAGTCGGAGCGGCGCGGGAGCGCGCGGCGGGCGAGCAGGGTGGACAGGGGGATGTGGGTGCCGTCGGGCAGGGTGGCGGTCATCGCTCGGCCTGCTCCAGGTCCTCCAGCGTGTCGCGCGAGCGGGCGAGGACGTCGAGGAGGACGGCCCGCGCGGCGGCGAGCATGTCGGCGACCGCCGGGACCGCCAGCGCGTAGTGGACCGCGTTGCCCTCGCGGCGGGCGACGACGACGCCGGCGCGCCGCAGCACCGCCAGGTGCTGGGACAGGTGCGAGGCCTCGATGCCGAGCTCGGCGAGCAGCTCGCTGACGGGCCGGCCGCGCTCGGCGAGCAGCTCGAGCGTGCGGACGCGCACGGGGTGCGCGAGGGCCTTGAACAGGTCGGCCTTGATCTCGGCCAGGGGGCGGTCTGGGGTGTCGGGCACGGGTGTCCCTGGGGCGTCGGGGGAGTTTATGGAAGTGGCTTGACGAATCCATCAAGTCGTCAGGTGCGTACTGTACGCGGCCTCGGGCGCGGGATTGACACGGCGCCCATGTCGGCGTTCACTGGCATACTCTCGAACAGATGTTCGAAGTGCTGGAGTGTGGTGGTGACGGACGTGGTCGCTCAGGTCGAGGCCCGCGCGGAGCGGGCGGCGCGGGCCCGCGAGGCGTTGGCGCGTGCGGAGCGGCTCACCGGTGCGCGCAGCGTGCGGGCGGTGCCCGACGAGCCCGCGCGGCCCGCCCTCATCACCACCGAGCGGCCGCCGATGGCGGTCCCGCCGGCGCTCGCCCCGCTGCTGCCGGACGGGCTGCGCCGCGGCGGGACCACCGCGGTGGAGGGGTCGACGTCGCTCGTCCTCACCCTCCTGGCGCACGCGTGCGCCCACGGGGCGTGGGCCGCGGTCGTCGGGCGGGGGGACCTCGGGGTGCTCGCGGCGGCCCAGGCCGGCCTGGACCTCGGCCGGCTGGCGATGGTGCCCACGCCGGGGCCGGACGCGCCCGCGGTGATCGCCGCGCTGCTGGACGGGCTGGACGTCGTCGTCGTCGGCCCGGGGGCGCGGCTGGCGGACGCGGACCGCAGGCGCCTGTCCGCGCGGGCGCGGGACCGAGGGTCGGTGCTGCTGCCGACGTACGCGTGGCCAGGGGCTGGCGTGACGCTCGTCGTCGAGGGCGGCCGGTGGGCCGGGATCGGCACGGGCGACGGGTGGCTGCGCGCACACCGGCTGCGGGTGACACGCCGGGGCCGCGGCGTCGGGGCGGCACCCGCGGTCGACCTCGTGCTGCCGCTCGGGGCGAGGCTGCCCGACGAGCCCGTGACACCGGCCGTCGAGACGCCGGGCGAGGGACTGAGGCTGGTCGGATGAGCACGCCTCGACCCACCCGGACCACGGTGGCCTGGGTGCCGGACT
>CAZBIO010000231.1:0-7705 GCA_964491965.1 uncultured Cellulomonas sp. | reverse complement strand
CGTCCTCGACGGCGATCCCGGCGGCGGCCAGCCGGTCGCGGATCGCATCCGACGCCGCGAAGTCCCGCGCGGCCCGGGCGTCCGCCCGCGCGGCGAGCTCAGCCTCGACGAGGGTGGCCAGCGCGCGCGCCGCGCGGTCGTCGCCCGCCCCGCCGCGCCACTGCGGGCCGTCGGGGTCCAGACCCAGCACGTCGAGCATCGCCCGCAGCTCGACGAGCGCGCCGCGCGTGGCTTCGTCGTCCCCCCGGGCGAGCGCGGAGTTGCCCGCGCGCAGCACCTCGAACACGGCCGCGAGCGCGGCGGGCACGTTGAGGTCGTCGTCGAGCGCGGCGGCGAAGTCCGCGGGAACCTCCACCTTGGCGACCTCGCCGTCGTCCACCCCGCCCACCCGCTCGGTGGCGCGAGCGACGAACCCGGCCAGGCGCTCCCACGCGGCGCCGGCCTCGTGGAGCGTGTCGTCGGTCCACTCGAGCATCGAGCGGTAGTGGACGGCGGTCAGGGCGTAGCGGACCACCGCGGCGGGGACCGAGGCGAGCACCACCGAGACCAGCAGCCCGTTGCCGAGCGACTTGCTCATCTTGGTGCCGCCCTGTGTCACCCAGCCGTTGTGGAGCCAGTACCGCGCGAACGCGTAGCCGGCGGCGCGCGACTGCGCCAGCTCGTTCTCGTGGTGCGGGAACCGCAGGTCGAGGCCACCGCCGTGGATGTCGAACGCGTCGCCGAGGTAGCGGCGGGCCATCGCCGAGCACTCGAGGTGCCAGCCCGGCCGCCCGCGCCCGAAGGGCGTGTCCCAGGCCGCGCTGTCCGGCTCGCTGGGCTTGGGCGACTTCCACAGCGCGAAGTCGCGCGGGTCGCGCTTGCCGGCGCCCTCGTCGGGCTCGACGGCCATGTCCTCGGCGCGCTGGTTGGTCAGCGAGCCGTAGTCGGGGTACGAGCGGACATCGAAGTACACGTCGCCCGGCCCGGCGCCGTACGCATGGCCGGTGTCGACCAGCCGCGTCATCAGCTCGACCATCGCCGGCACGTGGCCCGTGGCGCGTGGCTCGTACTCCGGGGGCAGTACGCCGAGCGCGTCGTACGCGGCGGTGAACGCGCGCTCGTTCGCCATCGCGAAGGCCCACCACGGGACGCCCGCCTCGGCCGCCTTGGCGAGGATCTTGTCGTCGATGTCCGTGACGTTGCGGATGAGGGTGACGCGGTGGCCGGTGCGGCGCAGCCAGCGGACCAGCACGTCGAACGCCACCGCGGAGCGCACGTGGCCGACGTGCGGCGGCGCCTGGACGGTCGCGCCGCACAGGTAGATGCCGACCTGCCCGGGGACGAGGGGCACGAAGTCGCGCACCGTCCGGGTGGCGGAGTCGAACAGCCGCAGGCTCACCGGTCAAGGCTACCGGCCGACGCCGACCCCCCGGCGGCCGGCAACCCCCCGCGGCCCCAGGTGACACGCCCGCCCAGCGCGGCCCCGCTGGCGCGCTCGCCCGTCGCCGCCGGGCTGCCGCCGTTCCACGCCCCGGCCATGTCGATAGATCCCCGCCGCGTCGATGGGTGCATCTATCGACGCGGCGGGGATCTATCGACGCGGCGGCCAGGATGGGTTGGCCGGCTCGACCCAGCGGACGACGATCCCACCGCCTGCTGATGACGGACTCGCTCGACGCTGCGCCTGGCACGGCCTCGATCCACCGCGAGGATCGACTCGCCAACCGCCCGGCCCGCCGCCAGGTCGATAGGTCACTGCCAGGTCGATAGGTGGATCTATCGACGGGGCGCTCAGCTATCGACGCGGCCGCGGGGAGGGGCAGGCCGGGTGGGTCGGGCCGGGAGGGGTGGGCCGGGAGGGGTGGGCGGGGGGTGCAGGCGGGGAGGGCAGGCGGGACGACGAGGCCGGGCGGCCGGGGGGGTCAGCCGAACGAGTGGCCCTCGCCGCGGTACGTAGGGACGGTGCGCTCGAGCCGGTCGCCGCGCACCAGGTGCACCTGCCCGAACCGCTCCATCACCTCGCCCGCCTTCGCATGGCGGAACCACACCCGATCCCCCACCTCCAGGCGGGCGCCGCGCGGCAGTCGCAGCGGCGTCTGCACCTCGCCCGCGCCCTCCCGCGCGGTCAGCCGCAGCCCCGACGGCCAGTGCGGCCGCGGCCAGCGCGACGGCCCGGCCGCCCCGGACGCGACGTACCCGCCGCCGAACACGGTCGCGTACCCCGGCCCGGGCACCCGCACCACGTCGAGCCCGACGAAGGCAGCCGGCCGCGCGGTGAACGAGCGGTAGCCCTCGAACAGGGTCGGTGCGTACAGGCCGGAGCCGATCGTCACCTCGGTGACCGCAGCGTCGGCCGCGGTCACCGACACCGACCCCGTGCCACCGCCGTTGACCAGGTCCAGCGGCCCGACGACCGCCTCGACCGCCCGCCGCACGGCGGTGCGCCGTCGCGCGAGGTCGGCCAGGGAGGCGCGCTTGACCGCCCGGATCACCGCGCTGGTGTCGGGCTGCCCGGCGACCTGCGCCTCGTAGAGCATCAGCCCCCGCACCGCGATGCCGGGCAGCGCGGCGACCGCGGCGGCCAGCGCGGCGGCCTCGTCGGGCGAGTGCACGGGCGAGCGCCGCACGCCGAGGTGCGCCGTCACTGGCCCGAGCCGCACACGCAGCGACGCGTCGACGTCGAGGCACACCCGCAGGGTGCGGCCGTGCGCCTGCGCCACGCGCGAGATCCGGACGGCCTGCGCGACGTCGTCGACCATGAGCGTGACGGCGGCCACCGCGGCCTCGTCGGACGCGAGCGCGGAGAACGCGGCCTCGTCGGCGCTCGGGTAACCGACGAGCACGTCGCCGACGCCGGAGCGCGCGAGCCACAGCGCCTCCCACGGCGAGTAGGCCATGAGCCCGACGACGCCGGGCCGCGCGAGCACCAGGTCGATCACGGCGCGCACGCGCACCGACTTGGTCGACAGCCGCACGGGGCGCCCCCCGGCGCGGCGCAGCAGGTCGTCGAGGTTGGCCTCGACGTCGTCGAGATCGACGGCGACGAGCGGCGCCGGCAGGCCGGCGGTGGCGCGCGTCAACTGCCTGCGGGTGGTCATGCGCCCGATCCTCGCTCGGCGTCGTCGCCCGCGCTCCGGGCGGACGGCGCGGGAGCCGCTGGGGGCGCGGAACCCACCCCTGGCACGGGGGCCGCCAGGGGCACGGCGGTCCCGCGCCCGCCCGCCCCGGCGCCCGGCACCCGCAGCACTCCCGCGACGAGCGGCACCGCGAGCACCAGCAGCGCCGGCACCACGAACCCGACGCGCAGCGAGGTGGGCGTCCCCACCGCGCCGACGACCACCGCGCCGAGCACCACGCCCACGTAGTTGAAGTAGTTGAGCCGCGCGACGACGAGGTCGGCAGCACCCGGCGCCACGTCCCCGGCGGCGGAGAACGCCAGCGGCGGCACCACCGACAGCACCCCGGTCACCGCGAACGCGACGACGGCCATCCACGGCGCCCGCGAGACCAGGACGAGGACGAGCGCCACCGCGCCGACGACGCCCGCGACACGCACCACGGTGGCCCGGCCCCACCGCTGCACCGCGCGGTCGCCGACCACCCTCGTCAGCAGCGCCGCGCCGAGGTACGCCGCGTACCCGAGCGGCTCGACGCGCACGTGGGCACCGAGGTCGTCGAGGAACAGCGCGCTCCACGAGGACACGGCCGAGTCGACGATGTAGAAGGCGACGACGCACACCCCGAGCAGCACCAGCGGGCGCCACGGGACGGTGCGGCCGGCCGGCAGTGTGACCGACGAGGCCCCGCGCCCGCGCCAGCCGCTGCGCACGACGAGCACGGCCGCGGCCGCGGCGACCGGCACCCCGAGCAGGATCACCCACAGCACCGGATCCTCCGGCCAGCGCCCCGCGGCCGCGGAGACGACGCGCGCGCCGACGGTGCCCGCCGCGGAGCACGCCCCGTGGAAGGACACGAGCAGGGACCGCCCATACGCCTGCTGCACCGCAACGGCCAGCATGTTCCCGCCGGCGTCCACCAGGCCGCGGCCGAGGCCGTAGCAGGCGAACGCCACGACGGCGGCGGCGAACGCCGGAGCGACCGCGATGCCGACCAGGGCGACCAGCAGGGCACCCAGCCCCGTCGCCAGCGCCGCGCGCGAGCCGCCCCGGCCGCGGGCGATCCGGTCGGCGGCGGCGGGGCCCCCCGCCGCCCGCACGCCGACGACGTGCATGTCGGCGGTGTTCGCGCCCGTGGAGATCGCGTAGCGCGCCTCGAACGTGGGCAGATTGGTCAGCACCAGCGCGTAGGCGAACCCCTGCGCGGCGAACGCCCCCGAGGCGGCGAGCCGGGCGCTACGCGGGTGAGTCACGCCGCCGCGTCGCCGGCGGGCCGGGCGTGGCGCGCGAGGAACTCGGCGAACACGCGGAGCGCGGCGTGGGCGGCCTCGTCGTCGCCGTCGGCGAGCCAGGCGAGCACGGTGCCGTCGGTCGCCATGACGACGAGCCGCGCCATCTGCTCTATCGGCAGCGTCCACTCGATGCGGGCGGCCTTGGCCATCGCGTCGAGGAACTGGCGCGCGGCGGCGTGGCTCACCACGTACTGGTTGACGGAGACCTGGCGCACCTCGGGGTGGCGCATCGAGTAGGTGGTGAGCTCGTAGCTGAGCAGCTGGGCGCCGCGCGAGGCGGAGACCCCCTGCCACAGCAGGTCGACGGCGCGTTCGACGATCGTCTCGGGGGCGCCGTGCTCGGGCATCTCCAGCAGGCTCTGGGTGAGGTTCTGGCGCGTGATCTCGTGTGCCATCGCCTCGAGGAGCTCGTCCTTGTCCTGGAAGCAGTAGTGCACCACGCCGAGCGAGACCCCGGCTTCGGCGGCGACGGCCCGCACGGTCGCGGCGTCGATCCCCTCCCGGCTGGCGACGGTGATCGCGGCCGCGATCAGCTGCTCGCGACGTTCCGCTATGGGCAGGCGTTTCATGGAAATCCCCCCGTCTCCCGCCGAGCTTGGGAACCATCCCAAACCTGGGCCATGACTCAAGTCAAGTCGGTCACTCACTTGACCTGGACATCCGTCCACGTCACGCTGTGCCGATGGCGGCACCGGCGTGGGAGAACTGGGCCCGCACGCAGCGGGTGCGCCCACGCCGCGTGGAGCGCCCGCGTGACGCCGACGAGGTTGTGCGCGCCGTCCGGCGGGCCGTCGCCGAGGGGCTGCGCGTCCGGGCCGTCGGCGCCGGCCACTCGTTCACCGGCGCGGCCGTCGCCGACGGCGTGCAGCTCGACCTTGGGGAGTGCGCCGCGGTCGAGCGCGTCGAGCCGCAGCCCGGCGGGCGCACCGCGGTCACCGTGGGTGCCGGCATCCGGCTCCGGGCGCTGTGCGCCGAGCTCGCGGCGCGCGGCCTCGCCCTGGAGAACATGGGCGACATCGACCACCAGACGATCGCCGGCGCCATCAGCACCGGCACGCACGGCACAGGCGGCGCCCTGCGGGGGATGGCGGCGCAGGTCACCGGGGCCCGGCTGGTCACGGCCACCGGCGAGGTCGTCGAGCTCGGCACGGACGACGAGCGGTTCGAGCTGGCCCGCCTCGGCCTCGGCTCGGCCGGCGTGCTGGCCGCCGTCACCCTGTCCGCCGTCCCGGCGTTCCGCCTCGAGGCCCGCGAGGAGCCGTGGCCGCTCGACGAGGTGCTCGACGGTCTCGACGAGCTCGTCGAGACCAACGACCACTTCGAGTTCTTCTGGTTCTGCCACACGCGCCGCGCGCTGACCAAGCGCAACAACCGCGTGGGCGACGAGGTTGACCGGCCGCTGCCTGCGCTCCGCGGCTGGGTGGACGACGAGGTGCTGTCCAACGGCCTCTTCGGGCTGGTCAACCGCGTCGCCGCCGCCGCGCCGCGGACCGTGCGCGCGCTCAACGCGGTCAGCGCGCGCGGGCTCGGCGCGCGCACGTTCACCGCGGCGTCGCAGGACGTGTTCGTCTCGCCGCGCCGCGTGCGGTTCCGCGAGATGGAGTACGCGGTCCCGCGCGCCCAGGCGCGCTGGGTGCTCGACGAGATCGACCGCTGGACGCGCGCGCACCACGCCGAGGTGCCGTTCCCCGTCGAGGTCCGCTTCGCGGCGGCCGACGACCTCTGGCTGTCGACCGCCCACGGCCGCGACACCGCCTACGTCGCGGTGCACCAGTACTGGCGGATGGGCTACCAGGACTACTTCGACGCGGTGGAGGCGGTCGTCGCGGCCGTCGACGGGCGGCCCCACTGGGGCAAGTTGCACTCCCTCGACGCCGAGCGGCTCGCGGAGCTGTACCCGCGGATGACCGACGCCCGCCGGGTCCGCCGCGACCTCGACCCCACGGGTGTCTTCGCCAACGACTACGTCGACCGCGTCCTCGGCCCCGCCACCGCCTGACCACCACCCCATCGCCAACGTCCGAGCATTGTGGGGCTCTAGGCCCGAGATCCTCGGACGCAACGGATCTCCCAACAGTTGCGTCCGAGAGTTGTGGGGTCACACGGGGACGACGAGGCCGGGGAGGTCAACCGTCGCGCTTGCGCGCACGTCGCGCGACGACACGCCGACCTCCACGGTGAACACCCCGCCCTCGACGCGCCACGCGCCCGCGGGCTCGTCGTAGTAGGCGAAGTCCCGCGGCCCCAGGTCGAACCCGACGCGCACCGACTCCCCCGGCGCCAGGCGGACCTTCTCGAACCCCCGCAGCTCCCGTGGCGGCCGCCGCACCGCGGCCGAGGGGTCGCCGATGTAGAGCTGCACCACGTCCGACCCCGCCCGCGCGCCCGTGTTGGTCACGGTCACCTCGGCGCGCACGCGCGCGCCGGCCGCGTCGACCATCCGCACCGTGAGGTCGTCGTACGCGAACGTCGTGTAGGACAGCCCGTGCCCGAACGGGTACCGCACCCCCAGCTCGCGGGCGTCGTACCAGCGGTACCCGACGAACACGCCCTCGCCGTGACGCACCCGGCCCGCCTCGCCCGGGAAGTCGAGGTACGCGGGCGTGTCCGCCAGCCGCAGCGGGTACGTCTCCGACAGCCGCCCGCCCGGCTCGGCGCGGCCGAACAGCACGTCGGCCACCGCGCCGCCCACCGCCTCGCCGCCGAGCCACGTCAGCACGATGGCGCGGGCGTCGTCGTGCCAGCCGTCCATCGTCACGGCCGAGCCGGCGGCCAGCACGACGACGAGCGGCTTGCCGGTCGCCGCGAGCCGCCGCAACAGCGCCACCTGGTCGTCGGGCAGCGCGAGCCCGCGACGGTCCGCCGCCTCGACCTCGTCGGACAGGCGCAGCCCGACGAAGGCGACGACGACGTCGCACCTCGCGGCGAGCGCCACCGCCTCGTCCGCCAGGCGGGCCACCTCCGCCGGGTCGGGCGCGACGGACTCCTCCGTGTAGTACGTCGTCGGCGGCACGGCGTACCCCGTCGCGTAGCGGACGCGGTCGCCGGCGACCGCCCGCAGCTCGGCGAGCGGCTCGTCCACGCGGACGGGATCGACGCCGGCCGACCCGCCGCCCTGGATCCGCGGCACGCGCGCGTACCCCCCGACGACGGCGATCGTCGCGTCCCCCCGCGGGTCGAGCGGCAGGATGCCGTCGTTGCGCAGCAGCGTGGTCGCCGCCGCGGCGGCCTCGCGGGCCAGGGCGTGGAACTCGTCGGTGCGCAGCAGGGCGCGCTGCTCGCCGGTCAGCGGCACCCCGGGCGCCAGGCCGAGGTCCG
>CAZBIO010000230.1:0-3896 GCA_964491965.1 uncultured Cellulomonas sp. | reverse complement strand
CCAGGTCGTCGGTTTGTCATCGACTCGTCGATGTGAACCGACGAGCCGCTGACAAACCGCCGAGTCGCCGCGTGAGTGAGCCGCCGCGCGACGTGAGTTGGCGGCGCGATGAGTTGGCGGCGGGGAGTCAGCGCGCGCGGCGGAAGACGAAGTCGCGCGCCGGGCGGCCTTCCGCGAGCGCCTTGCGCTCGAAGGCGGTGGTGGGACGCGCGACGGCCGCCGCTCGGCGGGGTTCGGCCACCTCCTCCAGCCCGGGATCGACCGAGCGCGCATTCTCCAGCCCGGGATCGGCGGAGCGTGCATCCTCCAGCCCGGGATCGGCGGACAGCACCTCCTCCATCTGCTCCGCGTACTCGGGCCAGTCGGTCGCGACGTGCAGCAGGCCGCCGACGACGAGCCGGCTCCGCAGCAGCGCGACGTGCGCGGGCTGGATCAGCCGGCGCTTGTGGTGCCGCGCCTTGGGCCAGGGGTCGGGGAAGAAGGCGTGCACCGCGTCGAGCGATCCCGGGGCGATCGCAGCCCGGACCAGCTCGAGGGCGTCGCCGTGACCGACCCGGACGTTGGTCAGCCCGGCCTCGTCGATCAGCCGGAGCAGTGACGCGACGCCGGGCAGGTGGGCCTCGACGGCGAGCCAGTCGCGGCCGGGATCGGCGGAGGCCATCGCCACGGTCGCCTCACCCATGCCCGGGCCGATCTCGAGCACCACCGGCGCGCGACGACCGAACATGGCCACCGGATCGAGCAGGCCCTCGGGGGTGCGGGGGAACGGCGCGGCCTCGTCGTGCACGGAGAACCCCAGCACGGGGAAGAGCCGGCGCAGGGCGTCCTGCCGCGCGGGACCGAGGCCCACTCGCCGTGGGTGGAACGTGCGCAGCGGCTCGTTGGCCGCGGCGGCGCGGTGCGGGAACTCGTCGGGGGTCAGCACGCCCCCATCCTGGCGCCCCGCCGGCCGTCCCCCCGCGCGAACTCGTCGGTTTGGCATCAGGTCGTCGATGCGAACCGACGAGCCGGTGACAGACTGACGACCTCGCGACTGGTGGCCCGGTGCCGCGGGGGGGATCAGGCCGGCAGGCCGGCCGCCCGGAAAGCGCGCGCGTAGATGTCGTGGATGACGTCCTGCTTGCGCCGGTTGTACTCCGCGACGGTCTCGGCGCGCTCGGTCGCGGCCCGCGCCGCAACGACCTTCGCGGAGGCGTACAGAGCGCGGTCGGCCGCATCCCGCCGCAGGTGGTCGCGGAAGATCCGGTGCTTCCACGGCTCCGGCGAGGCCGGTCCGAACGCGTGGACGTTGGCCGCCGGGGCGTCGTGCGTGACCAACCGGTGCTCGTGCCACCACGGCTCCCGCACCGTGAGGACGAACCCGGCGGCGACCAGGGCGGGCA
This sequence comes from uncultured Cellulomonas sp., assembly GCA_964491965.1. GTDB lineage: Bacteria > Actinomycetota > Actinomycetes > Actinomycetales > Cellulomonadaceae > Cellulomonas. The sequence goes on along the minus strand of CAZBIO010000230.1, from coordinate 2,514 downwards.
GCCAGTGCGGCTCGTCGGAGGGGTCGGCGACGATCAGGTCGATGTCGATGACCGGCTTGGCCGGCAGCCCCGGCACCGACGTCGAGCCGACGTGGACGACGTCGAGAGCGCGTGCCCCGAGGGCGGCGTGCACCCGGTCGGCCACCCGCTCGAACGCCGCCGGCCACGACGGGTCGGGGTCGACGACCTCGATGGGACGGGCGTGCGGGCGCACCACCCACGGCGACCGGCCCGGCGGCGGGTCGTCATCGAGGAAGGTGACGATCTCGTTCGGCGTGGGCACGGTGCGGATGTACGGCCCGGGCCGTGACCGCGCGGACCCAGGCGGGCGCGCCACGGGCCGGATCGGACCCGACGGGCGCCGGGCCGGACCGCACCGCCGGACCCCCGCCGCTGGGCCCGCGCTCAGACCGCGGCGGGCAGGGCCGACGGCACGGGTCGCGCGGCCACGCTGCCGTGCCCGGCGACGTCCACGCCGACCGCGAGCACGTGGCCCGTGCCGTCGGGCTCGAGGGCCACCGTCGACACCGAGGCGTTGGGCAGCGCGAGCAGGGCTCCGTGGTCGAGGGTCGAGAGCCAGGCGCCCAGTGCCAGGCCGTGGCCGACGACGAGCACCTCGCCCTCGTCGTGCCGCGACGCGATCGTCGCGAACGCGCGCCGGACGCGCGCCATGAAGTCGGATGCGTGCTCGCCCCGCGGCAGTCCGGGGTGGCGGCCGGCGAGGATCTCGGGGATCAGCTCGGTCCACGGTGCGACGGCCTCGAGCTCCCGTTCGGGCCGGCGCTCGAAGGCGCCGAAGTCGTACTCGCGCAGGTCGGCGTCGGTGACGAGCCGCAGCGCGGCGTGGTGCCGCAGGATCTCGACCGCGGTGGCGACGGCACGGCCCGACGGCGAGCTGTACGCGGCGATGAACGGCCGCTCCGCCAGGTGCCGCGCCGTCAGGCGAACGCCGTCCCGGCCGGTTCGTGTGATGGGGGAGTCGCAGCTGCCTTGGATGAGCTGTCGCGAGTTGTAGTGGGTCTGCCCGTGCCGCACGAGCGTCAACATGAGGGTCATCGTTGCCCTCTCCTTCCTCACTTCGTCGGGCTCAACCGTAACCCCGCGCGGTTGGACGTACGACGACGGCCGGGTGAGCGTCCGGCGAACGCTGCGTGCGAGACCGCTCAGTGCAGCGCGGTGTCGCCCGGCGTCAGGGTCCAGGAGCGGAAGCGCACGACGAGCCCGGCGCGGCTGGGTGCCGCGACGTGTGGCCCCGCCTCGACCGGCCCTGCGGCGTCAAACGGGGCCATCCGCACCAGGCGCCAGGCCTCGTCGTCCACCCGGGCGCGGACGACGAGCGCGTCGGAGTACCGGCTCGCGCGGACGGTGACGGTGCGCCCCGTCCACTCCGGCACCGGCCCGCACGACCAGTCGGACGCCCCGTGGGTCACGACGGCGCCGAGCTGCGGCAGCCCGTCGGCGATCTCGACGCCGGCCTTGACCCAGTCCTCGTCGGACGCGCGGACGAAGATGCCCGCCTGGTCGAAGACCCCCTCGTAGGCGAGGTCGAACGAGACCTCCATCGCCTGACCCGCGGGCAGCGGCACCAGCAGCGCATGCTCGGTGTCGTGGACGAACCCGTAGGCGGTGTGCCGCCAGGCGTCGGACTCGGCGGCGGCCTCCACCAGGAGATGGCCCACCTCCTCGCGGGTCGACACCGGCGGGTGGGTCCAGCGGCCGGCGGACCAGGGGATGACGCGGGCCTCGTCGTTCTCGCTCATGGGCGTGACCCTAGCGGCGGGCGCCGACGCGGGGCAGAGTCGTATCGGCGCGACGCAAGAGTTGAGTGGAATAGACTCAACTCCGGTTCGGTTGCCCTCGTCGACACCCCCACCTGGAGGAACGCTTGGACGCGAAGTTCACCACCCGGGCCCAGGAAGCGCTCGGGGACGCCATCTCGTCGGCATCGGCCGCGGGCAACCCGCAGCTGGAGCCCGCCCACCTGCTCGACGCGCTGCTGCGCCAGGAGGGCGGGGTCGCCGGCGCACTGCTCGATGCCGTCGGCGCCGACCGCGCCGCGCTGGGCCGCCGGGTCCGCGCGATGCTCGTCACGCTCCCGTCCTCGTCGGGCTCCACCGTGGCGCAGCCGTCCGCGTCGCGGCAGCTGGTCACCGCGCTCGACGCCGCCTCGACCGAGGCGCGCACGCTCGGCGACGACTACGTGTCCACCGAGCACCTGCTCGTCGGCCTGGCCACCGGGCAGTCCGGCGTCGCCGAGGCGCTGACGTCCGCCGGCGCGTCGCGCGAGGCGCTCGTCGCGGCGTTGCCGACCGACCGGGGCCACGCGCGCGTCACGAGCCCCAACCCCGAGGGCACGTACAAGGCCTTGGAGCAGTACGGCCTCGACCTGACCCAGCGCGCCCGCGACGGCAAGCTCGACCCGGTGATCGGCCGTGACGCCGAGATCCGCCGCGTCATCCAGGTGCTGTCGCGCCGCACCAAGAACAACCCCGTGCTCATCGGCGAGCCCGGCGT
>CAZBIO010000229.1:0-7449 GCA_964491965.1 uncultured Cellulomonas sp. | reverse complement strand
CGTAGTGCACCCACGTGCCGCGCCGGTCGGCGGTGAGCAGGCCGGCGTCCTTGAGCACCTTGAGGTGGTGCGAGACCGTCGGCTGCGAGACCTCGGCGAGCTCGGCGATGTCGCAGACGCACACCTCGCCCGTCGGGCTCGTCGCGATGAGCGACAGGGCGCGCAGCCGCAGCGGGTCGGCGAGCGCCTTGAGGACACCGCCGAGCACGGCGGCCGCGCCGGGGCCCATCGCCCGGACGGCCGGCGACGGCGTGCTCGTCGCGCAGGTGTCGGTCGTCGTCATCGTCCGTCCCCCTTCGTCGTGCCACCGGGCGCCGTCGCGCCGACCGAGCTCGCCGTGCCACCGGCCGCCGCCGCGTCCGGCCACCGGCGACCCAGCGCCAGCGAGACGTAGACGAGCCCGACGAGCACCGGCACCTCGATCAGCGGCCCGACCGTCCCGGCGAGCGCCTCCCCGGACGCCGCGCCGAACGTGCCGATCGCCACCGCGATCGCCAGCTCGAAGTTGTTGCCCGCGGCGGTGAACGCCAGCGTCGTCGTGCGCGGGTAGCCCAGCCCCAGCAGGCGCCCGACGAGCATCCCGGCGCCCCACATCACCGCGAAGTACCCCAGGAGCGGCAGCGCGATGCGGACCACGTCGAGCGGGTGGCGCGTCACCTGGTCGCCCTGGAGCGCGAAGAGCAGCACGATCGTGAAGAGCAGGCCGTACAGCGCCCACGGCCCCACCCGGGGGACGAACCGCTCCTCGTACCACGTGCGGCCGCGCCGAGCCTCGCCCAGCCGGCGGGACGTGAAGCCCGCCAGCAGCGGGACGCCGAGGAAGACGAGCACGTTGAGCGCGATCTGCCCGATCGAGACGTCGAGCCCCTGGGTGTCCAGCCCCAGCCAGCCGGGCAGCACGGTGAGGTAGAACCAGCCGAGCAGCGAGAAGGCGACCACCTGGAACACCGAGTTCAGCGCGACGAGCACCGCCGCCGCCTCGCGGTCGCCGCACGCGAGGTCGTTCCAGATGACCACCATGGCGATGCAGCGGGCGAGGCCGACGACGATGAGGCCGGTGCGGTAGGCCGGCAGGTCCGGCAGGAGGAGCCAGGCGAGGGCGAACATCACCGCGGGCCCGACGAGCCAGTTCAGCAGCAGCGACGTGACGAGCAGGCGCCGGTCGCCCGTGACGGAGGCGACGCGGTCGTACCGGACCTTCGCCAGCACCGGGTACATCATCACCAGCAGCCCGAGCGCGATCGGCAGCGAGATCCCGCCGACCTCGAGGCGCTCCAGGGCGGTGCCGAGCGACGGCACGAACCGCCCGAGCAGCAGCCCGGCCGCCATCGCCAGGCCGATCCAGGCGGGGAGCCAGCGGTCGAGGACGGGCAGCCGGGCCGCGGCGGCGCGTGAGGGGGGGGCCTCGACGGCGGTCGCCGTCATGCCAGGGCCGCCTCGACGGCGGCGACGGCTACTTGATTCGACATGTCTCTATATTGAGACCTGTCGAATCAGGACGCAAGCCCGTGCGCCAGCTCCCGGCAATCAGGCGCGGGCGCCAGTACCCGTCAGGCGCGGGTCAGCCCCCGTCAGGTGCGACCCGAGGTGATTGGTGATCGCATCGAGCGCGCCGGGGACCAACGCATAGTAGGCCCAGACGCCGCGCTTCTCGCGGCTGACCAGCCCGGCGTCGACGAGCACCTTCATGTGGTGCGAGACCGTCGGCTGGCTCAGCCCCACCGGCTCGACGAGGTCGCAGATGCACGCCTCGCTCCCCTCGCACACCGAGATGAGCGACAGCAGGCGCAGCCGCATCGGGTCCGCGAGCGCCTTGAGGGTCGCGGCGAGCGCGACCGCGTCCGGCTCGTTGATCGGCTCGCTCGTCTCCGGGGAGCAGCAGGCCGCGTTGCCCGACGAGCCCGCGCCGATCGGGGTGAGCGACAGCTCTGCGAGTGGCATGTCGCCAGTATCACCCCAACGATCGACGGATGTCGATATTGACAGTGATCGATGGGTGCGTCACGATCTCCATCGACAGCCATCGATGTCTAGGGAAGGTTCGACGATGAGCGACGTCCAGCAGCGCGAGCAGGCCGGCGACCAGGTCCGCGACCACGTGCGCGAGCACTATGCGCTGGCGGTGACCCAGGCGGTGAGCACAGGCACGGGGTGTTGCGGCTCGAGCTCCGCGTGCAACTCCTTCTACGACCCGGCCGAGGTCGCGGCCCTTCCGCCGGAGGCCCGCGCGGCCTCGATGGGCTCGGGCAACCCCACCGCGATCGCGGAGCTGGCCCCCGGCGAGCGCGTGCTCGACCTGGGCTCCGGCGGGGGCATCGACGTGCTGCTCGCCGCGCAGCGCGTGGGACCGACGGGCTTCGCCTACGGCGTCGACATGACCGACGAGATGCTCGCGGTCGCGCGCGCCAACGCCGAACGCGCCGGCGCGACGAACGTCGAGTTCCGCAAGGGCGTCATCGAGTCCGTGCCGCTCGACGACGCGACCGTCGACGTGGTGATCTCCAACTGCGTCATCAACCTCTCCCCCGACAAGCCCGCCGTGCTGGCCGACGCGTTCCGCGTGCTCGCCCCCGGCGGCCGGCTGCGCGTCGCGGACGTCGTCGCCGGTGACGAGATGACGGCCGAGGACCGCGCGGCGCTCGGCGACTACGCCGGCTGCGCCGCCGGCGCGCTCTCCCGGTCCGAGTACCTCGACCTGCTGGGCCGCGCCGGCTTCGTCGACGCCGAGGTCTCCTTCGCGCGCCGCTCCCCGAACGGCGTCCACCCGGCGGTGATCCGCGCCACGAAGCCTGCCGCCGCGCCTGCCACGCCACCCGTCACCCACCCCCTGGAGGCCTGATGGACCCCATGCTCTTCGTCATCGCGTTCGACTCCATGCAGCGCCAGCTCGACGAGAACGCGCGGCTCCGGCTGCTGCGCGCTCGCGCCGACGTCATCGAGCGCCAGCATCCGTTCCGCGCGCTCGTCGAGACCCTGGCCCTCCGGGTCCGGACCGGTCGGGCGCGGCCCGCGACCGCCAGGACGCCCGTCGGCGACCTCGACTGCTGCCCGACCTGACGCGGGCGAGGCACCCCACGGGACGAACGTCGCTGGTCGGCCGCCCCGCGCGCGAGGCAGGCTGGTGCCGTCACGGCGGTGGGGCTCGCCGAAACCGCGGCCACCTGCGAGGGCGGCCGACAACGGTCCCTGGAACACCCGACGAGGGTGCGCCGTGACGTCCCCGACCCACCGGCGCACCGCCCGCCGGGTCCGCCACTGTCGGCGCAGGTCGAGAGGGAAGGACGCGAGATGTCGCGAAACGGTGTGACGTTCACGAAGGTGTCGGCGCTGGAGATCCTCGACTCGCGGGGCAACCCGACCGTCCAGGTGACCCTGCGGGCGGACGACGGCGCACGGTACGTCGCCGGCGTGCCATCGGGCGCCTCGACCGGGACCCGCGAGGCGGTCGAGATGCGCGACGGCGACAAGGCCCGGTACGGCGGCAAGGGCGTGACGCGCGCCGTGGCGAACGTCGACGGCGAGATCGCCGCGCTGCTGACCGGCAGGGCCTGGTCGTCGCTCGCCGAGGTCGACGAGGCCCTCGTCGCGCTCGACGGCACGCCGACGAAGTCGCGCCTGGGCGCCAACGCGCTCGTCGGCGTCTCGATGGCCGCCGCCCGTGCGTTCGCGGCGGACACCCCGCTGTGGCGATCGCTGGCCCCCAAGGGCGTCGCGCCGCGCCTGCCTGTGCCGCACTTCAACGTTCTCAACGGCGGCGTGCACGCGCCGAACGACCTGGACTTCCAGGAGTTCATGGTCGCGCCGGTCGGGGCGCCGTCGTTCCCGGAGGCGCTGCGCGCCGGGGCCGCGGTGTACGCACGGCTGCGCGCGCTGCTCCAGGCCCGCGGCGAGACCACCGGCCTGGGCGACGAGGGCGGCTTCGCCCCGAACATCGCCCGGCCGGAGGACGTGCTGGCGGTCATCGTCCAGGCGATCACCGATGCCGGGTACCCGACCGGGACGGCGGGCGTCGCGATCGCGCTCGACCCGGCGGCGAGCGAGTTCTACCGCGACGGCAGCTACCACGTCGCCGGCGAGACGCTGAGCAGCGACGACATGATCGCCCGCTACGAGGCCATCGCGACCGACTTCCCGGTGTGGTCGATCGAGGACGGCCTCGCCGAGGGCGACTGGGACGGCTGGGAGCGCCTGACCGCCGAGCTCGGCGACCGGCTCCAGCTGGTCGGCGACGACGTCTTCGTCACCAACCCGGCGATCATCACCGAGGCGATCGACCGCAAGGTCGGCAACGCCGCGCTCATCAAGCTCAACCAGATCGGCTCGGTGAGCGAGACGCTCGACGCCCAGCGGATCTGCCGCGAGGCGGGCTACACGCAGATGATCAGCCATCGCTCGGGCGAGACCACCGACACCTTCATCGCCGACCTCGCGGTCGCCACCGGCACGGGCCAGCTGAAGACCGGCGCCCCGGCACGCGGCGAGCGAGTGGCGAAGTACAACCGGCTCCTCGAGATCGCGGCAGCGAACCCGCGGTTGCCCTACGGTCTGGTGAAATGAGCCGCCTCGTCCTCCTCCGCAACGGGCAGAGCCTCGCCGACGCGCGCCAGACGTTCGCGGGCCTGCTCGACCCCGACCTCACCCCCGTCGGTGTCGACGAGGCGCACACGGTCGCCGACCTGCTGGCCAGCCGGCAGGTCGGCGTCGACCTCGTCGTGACCTCTCCCCTGGCGCGGGCGGCGCAGACCGCGGACGCGATCGTCGACCGGCTGGGCACCGCACCGGAGATCGTGGTCTCGTGGCGCCTCGCCGCGCGCGACCTCGGCGCCCTGACCGGGGTGGCCAAGCCGCGCGCCGTCGAGACGTTCGGCGCGGACCAGATGGCGCAATGGCGGTTCGCCACGGACGGCCGCCCGCCGCCGGCGAGCCCGGAGCGGGTGCGGACGTGGGCGTGGCAGCCGCCGGCGGACCTGGTCCACCGGCTGCCGTTCGGCGAGGGCGAGTCGCTGCGGCAGGTCGAGGAGCGGCTGGCCCCGCTGTGGGCGACGATCCGCGGCAAGCTCGCGGAGGGTCGGGTGGTGCTCGTCGTCGGCCACACGGACTCGCTGCGCGCGCTGCGGCGGCTCGTCGAGGACCGCGGCGAGGACCCGGCCGACGAGCTGCGCGTCGTGCCCGCCCAGCCCCTGGCCTACCGCACCAACCCGAGCGGGAACGTCATCCCGCCGGCGCTGTACCTGGAGGAGGAGCAGCCCGTCGGCTGACCGGGTCGCGTGGCGGGGTCGGCCGCCGAGCCGGCCGTCAGTCCCACGCGATCTGGGTCTTCCAGTCGACGACTGCCAGGGGCACGACGAGCACGGGGCGGTGCTGGTGGTGCGACAGCTGGACCGCCACCGAGCCGTCGATGAACTCCCGGACGCCGTGGCGGAAGCCGGGTGCTCGCGTGCCGACGACGATCACGGCGGCGTCGACGGCGCGTGCCAGGTGGGTCAGCGCGCGGTCCGGGCGGCCGGCGAGGTAGCGGAACTGCCAGGGCACGCCCGTGGGGTCGACGACCTCGTGGAGGTGCTTCTCGATGTGCTCCTGGCGCTGTGGCCAGTCGTCGTCCGCGCTGTCCGGGTCGATCGGCGCGTGCCGCACGCTCCCGTCGCCGAACTCCTCCGCGGTGTACCGCTCGGGGTCGGCGTACGCGAAGTACAGCGTCGCGCCGCCGGCAGCCTTCGCCCACACGGCCGCGGTGAGCGCGACGAGCTCGGGCTGGCCCGGCACGATCCCGACGACGGCCGGGTGCCCGGCGAAATCAGTGAGGCGCGACGGATCGGGCTGCGGTACGTCGGAACGGATCATGCCCGGATCTCCTCCGGCAGGAATGGCCATCACCAGAGGCCCGATGCTACGCGCGCGGCCTGGTCAGCGGGACGGGGCGAGGCCTCGTTCAGCGTCGGGCAACGCCCGGCTCAGCGGGGGGCGACGCCTGCTCAGCGGGGGTGACGCCGGCCGGCAGGTCGCCGAGGCTCGCCTCGCGGGCCACCTGCTCGAGGGGCCCGAGCGCCGCCGCGAGCGCGGCCAGCTGGTCCTCGTCGAGCGCCTCCAGCAGCCGCGCGACGGCGTCCGCCTGCTCGGCGCGCGCCTCGAGCACCAGCGCCGCCCCGGCGTCCGTGATCTCGACGAGGTGCGAGCGCGCGTCGTCGGGGCTGGGCCGGCGCACGACGAACCCGCGTTCCTCCAGCGCGCCGACGACGCGGCTGACCGCGGGCGGTGCCAGCCGCTCGATGTGGGCCAGGTCGCTCGGCCGCCGCGGTCCGTAGCGCAGCAGGGTCGCCAGCAGCGAGAAGTGGCTCGCGGAGAGGCCCTCACGCGTCGGGCGGATGCGGCGCGTGACGCGCAGCACCACGCGCGCCAGGCGCGCCGCGACCTCGCCGCGCACCTCGTCGGGCGTCCGCCCGGGAACTCCGTCGGGCACCCGGCGGACTTCGTCGGGCACCCGCCCGCTGGCCTCGTCGGGCACCCGCCCGCTGGCCTGGTCGGGCACAGCATCGTCCGGCACCCCGTGAGCCTCGTCACCGGGCGCGGTCACGAGGCGCCGCCGTCGCTCGTCGGGCGCGGCGCGGACGGGGACACGCCGCCCTGGCCGGCCTCACCGGCGTCCGCGAGGGCGAGCGCGCGGACGTCCGTCCCGGCGAGGGCCGGCGCGGGCTCGTCGTGCGCGACGTTCACCGGGACCTCCTCGTGGACGAACCGCTTGCCACGGCTCAGCGACGCGAGCGCGCCGACGAACGACATGATCGCAGCGACGACGAACACCACCACCAGGCCGTCGTGGAACGGCCCCGAGATCAGGTTGGGGAAGAACTCCTTGCCCGTCAGGGTCGCGGCGTCGTCGGGCGGGAGCGACGCGAGGACGCCGGACGGGCCGAGCAGCGACTCGATGGGGTTGTAGCCGAGGAAGGCGGCGAACAGGCTGCCGACGGGCGGCAGGTTGGCGATCTGGTCGGCCGCGGCGCCCGGCACGCCGTGCGACAGCAGGCCGTCGCGCAGCGCGCTGGGCAGCGACGACGCGAGCCCGACGATCATCAGCGAGAAGAACACGCCGATCGACAGCGACGAGCCGGCGTTCTGCAGCGTCCCGGTGATGCCGGACGCCGCGCCGCGCTGGTTGGGCGGCACGCTGTTCATGATGGCCGTCCGGTTCGGCGCGCTGAACATGCCCGACCCGATGCCGGAGACCAGCGAGACGATCGCGAACTGCCAGTAGACGAAGTTCACGGGCAGTGCCAGGTAGGCGATGAACGTGCCGGTGACCAGCAGCAGCCCGATCGAGGCGAAGCCGCGGGCGCCGAACCGGTCGGAGAGCATGCCGGACAGCGGGCCGGCGACCAGGAAACCGATCGTGATCGGCAGCATGTAGATGCCCGCCCACAGCGGCGTGTCCTCGAAGCGGTACCCGTGCAGCGG
>CAZBIO010000228.1:0-10841 GCA_964491965.1 uncultured Cellulomonas sp. | reverse complement strand
AAGCCGATGCGCACGCAGGGCGCCTGGGTCACCGAGTCCGAGATCCACGCCGTGGTGCAGCACGTCAAGGGACAGCTCAAGCCGGTCTACCGCCCGGACGTCACGGCGGCGCCGGCGAAGAAGCAGGTGGACGACGACATCGGCGACGACCTCGACCTGCTGCTGCAGGCTGCCGAGCTGGTGATCACGACCCAGTTCGGTTCCACCTCGATGCTGCAGCGCAAGCTGCGGGTCGGGTTCGCCAAGGCCGGCCGGCTCATGGACCTCCTCGAGTCGCGGGAGATCGTCGGGCCGTCCGAGGGGTCCAAGGCGCGCGAGGTGCTGGTCAAGCCCGACGACCTCGCCGGCACCCTCGCGCTGCTGCGGGGCGAGCCACCCGTCCCGGAGTCCGACGACGAGGTGTGGGACGACGAGTCGCCGAGCGACGAAGGCGGGGGCTGGCCGCAGCGGTGAACGACGGCTACCAGTCGCCGATGTCGATCGTCGGCCTCGTCGTGGCCGGCGTCGCCGTGCTCGCCCTCGTGTGGGTGCTGCTGCTCCTGGCGCGCCAGCGGCGGCACACGAGGGAGGCGCAGCTGCTCGTCGCGCGGTCCCGTGAGATGCGGCACCGCTACGACGTGCTCCAGGCGGTCACACGCGAGGGCGTGATGGTGCAGTCGCTCGACGGGCACGTGCTCGACATGTCCCAGCAGGCCGCCCACATCCTCGGGGTCAACGGCCCGGCGATCGTGGGGCGCGCGGTCAGCGACCTGCCGCTGCTGCTGGTCAACGAGCAGGGTCTGTCGATGAACCCCGCTGCGGTGCTCGGCATGCGCACGGGCGCCGGGGACGCGCCGCTGGTGGTCGGGGTCGTCGAGCAGGGCCAGCCGGCCCACCGCGTGCGGATGGTGCAGGTGGCGAGCCGCCTGGTGCCGGAGGGCGACGGCGACGCCGCCGCGGTGCTGACCACGCTGGTCGACGTCACAGGCCGCCGCGAGGTGGAGCAGGCCCTGTCGCGCAGCGAGCAGCAGTTCCGCGTGGCGATGGAGAACGCGCCGATCGGCATGGCGCTGGCGGACCTGTCGTGGTCGGTCACCGACGCCAACGTCGCGCTGGCCGAGCTGCTGGGCACGGACGCGAACGCGCTGCGCGGGTATCCGCTCATCGAGTTGTCCGCACCGGAGGACCGCTCGGCCGAGCGGCTCGCCGTCGACACACTGCTGGGCGGCGAGCAGCACCGGTTCTCCCTGGAGAAGCGGCTGCGGCGCGCGGACGGGCACCTCGTCTGGGTGCTGATGGACGCTGCGCTGGTGCGGGCCGCCGACGGGGCGCCCGACCACTTCGTCGTCCAGGTGCGGGACACCACGGAGTCCAAGCTCCAGGCGGAGATGCTGACGCATCGCGCGATGCACGACCCGCTGACCGGCCTGGCCAACCGGACGCTGCTCCAGGAGGTGCTCCAGGCCGTGCTGGAGCAGCCCGCGGCGTCCGAGCGGGTGGCGGTGCTCGCCTGCGACCTCGACGGCTTCAAGGAGATCAACGACCGCTACGGCCACGCCGCCGGGGACGACGTGCTGGTGCACGTCGCGGGCGTGCTGCGCGCCGCCGCCGCCCGGCGCGGCACGGTCGCGCGGCTCGGCGGCGCCGAGTTCGTCGTCGTGGTGCAGGACGACGACGCGGCGAAGGCCGCCTTCGAGATCGCCGCCGCCGTCCACCACTCGCTGCGCGAGACCGTGCGGGTGGCGCGGCGCAGGATCACCACGGCCGCGAGCATCGGCATCGCCACCGCCGACCTCGAGCTGGTGGACGGTGGCGCCCCGGCGCTCCTGGCCGCGGCCGACGCGGCGCTGTACCGGGCCAAGGCCGCGGGGCGTTCGCGCACCGAGGTGTACGAGCCGTCGATGGCGGCCTCGTCGGCCACCGGGATCGTTCGGGAGCTGGCGCAGGCGGTCGAGGGCGACCAGATCGTCGTCCACTACCAGCCGATCGTCGACCTGTCCGACGGTGCGCTCGTCGGCTACGAGGCGCTGCTGCGCTGGGAGCACCCGCGCCGCGGAATCCTGCTGCCCCACATGTTCCTGCCGTACGCGCAGGAGGCCGGCGTCCTGGCTCGCCTCGGGGAGCTCGTCGTCGCCCAGGTGGTGGACTTCCTCGCCCGGACGCGCGACGACGGGCGGTGGGTGTCCGTCAACGTCTCGGCCGACCAGATGGGGGACGGCGCGTTCGCCTCGTCGCTGGTGTCGGAGATCTCGCGGCACCGGCTGACGCCCGGCCGGGTGGTGGTCGAGCTGACGGAGTCGTCCCTCGTAGCGTCGGGGACGCGCGTGCGGCACGAGCTGACGCAGCTGTCCGCGGCCGGCGTGCCCGTGCTGCTCGACGACTTCGGCACCGGGGTGTCGCCGCTGGTCTACCTGCGCGACCTGCCCGTGGCCGGCGTGAAGCTGGACCTGTCCTTCACCGCCGGCATCCCCGAGGACCCGACGGCGGGGCGGGTGGCGCGGGCGCTCGGCGCGCTGGCGCGCGAGCTGTCGATGGTGACCATCGCGGAGGGCATCGAGAACGAGGAGCAGGCGCGCTTCCTGCACGCCAACGGCTGGCGCTACGGCCAGGGGTGGCTGTACGGCGGCGCGCAGCCCCCATCGGCCTGAGGTACCTCGCGCTCGCGAGGTGGGCACTTCCACGCGAGGTGAGCACTTGGTAGTGCCGATCTCGCTTCGAACTGCTGGTCTCGCGGGCGGGCATCCCATGAGGAAGACCCGGGAGCGAGGGAGGGGGTCTCGCCTGGGTGTCAGCCGGCGGTGCGGGGGACGACGAGCGGGCGGTCGCCCGTCGGCACCAGGGGCGTGGTGCGCATCGGCGCGGCCGGCCCGGCGGCGGCAGTGACCCGCTCCAGCCGTTGGGCGACCGTCGCGGCGGACAGGCTCGGCGTGCCGCCAGCGATGTCGGTCAGCGCGTGCACTTGGTGCCCGCCCAGCCGGTCGACCGTGATCGGCGTCCACTCGACACCCGTCACCCGCACCGGGCCGGCGGCCCTGCCCTCGGCCGCGAACGCGCCCTGGCTCGAGATGTGCGCGGTCAGGAGGATCCCGGCCGCCGTCTCGGCCACGCAGCAGTTCTCGTCCTGGTTGGACACGTAGTTCCCCAGGCCGTACGCGACCCACATGCCCTCGCCCCGGGGCCCGCCGGCGAGCTTCGCGACGGGCTGCGGGACGTGCGCGTGGTGGCCGATCACCAGGTCGATCACGCCGGAGTCGGCGAGCCGCTGGTCCATGTCCACCTGCTCGGTGGTGGGCTCGGTGCGGTACTCGACGCAGCAGTGGACGGAGGCGACGACGAGGTCGGCACCCGCCGCGCGCGCGGCGGTGGCCTGCTCGATCATGCGCGGCACGTCGATGAGGTCCACCGACCACGGCCTGTCGCCGTCCACCGGCATCCCGTTGGTGCCGTACGCGGCGGCGATGTGCGCGACGGTGATCGTCTGGCTGGCCCGTTCGAGCCGGTAGAGCTGCGGCTGCGACTCCTCACCGGCGCTGCGCGCGGTGCCGACGTGACCCAGGCCGGCGGCGTCGAGCGCGTCGAGCGTCGCGGCGACGCCGGCGAAGCCGCGGTCCACCGAGTGGTTCGACGCGGTGGAGCAGCCGTCCCAGCCCTGCTCGGCCAGGTCGGTGACGATGTGCGGCGGCGCGGCGAACACCGGGAAGCCGCTCGGCGTGACGCCCTCCGGGGCGACGGGGACCTCGAGGTGGCACAGCGCGAGGTCGGCGCCCTGAACCCAGGGGTCGAGGGGCGCCAGGACGTTCGAGAAGTCGTAGCCGTCGGCCGTCCGCGCGTCCCCGTTGAGCGCGAGGTGGGTGAGCACGTCGCCGGCCGCGACGAGCGTGAACTCGGCGTCGGGGTCCGGCGTCGGGGTCGGGGTCGGCGTGGGGCTCGGCGTCGCGCTCGTCGTCGGCGCGGCCGGGGAGGTCACCCCGGCGGACGGCGGGGACGGCTCGTCGCCCGCCCGGACCACCGCCACGGCGACGCCGGCCGTCACGAGGACGACGATGACCGCGAGCAGGGCCGGCAGGACGGGCCGTGGCCAGGACCGCGCGTGCCTCACGGGCGAAAAGGGTAGCCGCCGAACCTTCGCCGACCAGCCGGAACGGCACCCTAGGCTGTGGGGGTGGTCGATGCAGCGCCCTCCTGGTGGAACCCGGCGAACGCGATCACGCTGCTGCGCATCGTGCTGGTGCCGGCCTTCGTCGTGCTCCTGGCCTGGGACGGCGGCACCACGGTCGCGATGCGGCTGTTCGCCCTGGGGCTCTTCGTCGTCGCCGCGGCCTCCGACAGGCTGGACGGCTGGCTGGCGCGCCGCTCCGGACTGGTGACCGACGTCGGCAAGATCCTCGACCCGATCGCCGACAAGGCGCTCATGGGCGGCGCGCTCATCACGCTGTCCGCGCTCGGCGAGCTGTCGTGGTGGGTGACCGTCGTCATCCTGGTGCGCGAGGTCGGCATCACGGTGATGCGGTTCGCGCTGCTGCGGTACGTGGTGCTGCCGGCCTCGCGCGGCGGGAAGCTCAAGACCCTCCTGCAGTCGGTGGCGATCGGGCTGTTCCTGCTGCCCCTGGAGCACCTGCCCTCGTGGGTCCGCGTCGTCGCGTGGGTGGTGATGGTGCCGGCCCTGGTCGTCACGGTGGTGACGGGGTTCGACTACGTGCGCACCGCGCTGCGTGTGCGCCGGCGGGCCGCCGCGGCCGCACCGACGCCGGGCGCGGTCTGACGTGCCCGACGACCTCGCTGCCCGCCTGCTGCATGCGCTGGAGGCGCGCGGCTGGAGCCTCGCGGTCGCCGAGTCCCTGACCGGCGGGGCGGTGTGCGCACGGCTCGTGGAGGTGCCGGGCGCCTCGCGCGTGCTGCGCGGGGGAGTCGTCGCCTACGCGACCGACCTCAAGGCGGGGCTGCTCGGCGTCGCCCCGGCGTTGCTCGCCGAGCGTGGCGCGGTGGACCCGGACGTCGCGGCCGCGATGGCGGGCGGCGTGCGCGCGCGGCTGCGCGCCGACGTGGGCCTGGCCACCACCGGCGTCGCGGGACCCGACCCGCAGGACGGCCACGCGCCGGGCGAGGTGCACGTGGCCGTGGCCACGCCCGACGCGGTGCGGGTGGCCTCGTGGCGCCTGCCGGGGGACCGCCCGGCCGTCCGCGGCGCGACGGTCACGCGCCTGCTGGGGCTCGCCCTGGAGGCGCTCGGGGAACAGGAGCGCACCGCGCCGCGTTGAACCGGCCGTGATGATCGATCGTCCCCTGGGCAGGCGCGCCGGAGCACGTGTCGGTGGCGCACGCTACGGTGGACATCGTCCGGTGGAGACGAGAGTCCCCCCGGCGCAAGGACGGAATGCATCGGCGGCTCGCCCGGTGCAGGGACACGACACGAAGGGGGGAGCCCACATGGTGGTCCTTCGACACCACATCGGTGATGTGCTGCGCGACGCGCGGCAGCGACAAGGGCGGACCCTCCGCGAGGTGTCGTCCGCGGCCCGTGTCTCCCTCGGCTACCTGTCCGAGGTGGAGCGCGGCCAGAAGGAGGCGTCGAGCGAGCTCCTGTGGAGCATCTGCGACGCGCTCGACGTGCCGATGTCGCTCGTGGTGCGCGAGGCGGCGGACCGCATCGCCGTGGCCGAGGGCCTGCTGATCCCGGACACCGTCCCGGCGGACCTGGCGGCGTTCGACGGCTGGGGCCGCTCGGCAGTGCTGGCGCCCGTCGGCTGACACTCCGCCGGTCCGGCACGCACGGACCCGCGCTGACGCACGGGACGCACGGACCCGCGCTCAGCCGCGCGGCTCCGCCTGGCAGCGCGGGCACCACCAGATCGGTCGCTGCTGCGGCGGCTGCCGCACGAGCCCGCGCCGGATCGTCGCGCCACACCTGACACACGGTCGGCCGTCCTTCATGTGCACCCGCGTGCGCGGGTACCCGATGCGCACGGCCGCGGCCATCAGCCTCCGGGCGGTGCGGTACAGCCGTCCCGGGTCGGCCACGCGGTCGGCCGGCGTCCACGGCCAGACCCGCTCGACGAAGAGCGACTCCGACGTGAAGATCGTCCCGATCCCTGCCACCACGCGCTGATCCAGCAGCACCTCCGCCACGGGCTGCGCCGCGCGCGTGGCGAACCGCACCACTCCCTCGTCCAGCCCAGGCCGCGCCGGTCCGTAGAGCGACGCGGGACCCGGCCCTCCCGGCGCGTCGATGCCGACGGCTCCCGCACGGCCCGGCGGCAGCCCCGTGGCCGCGCCGTCGTCGACGAACGTGTCGTCGAGGACGTCCGGCCCCAGGTGGCCGACGAGCGTGTGCTCGTCGCGCGTCGCGACCAGGTCCAGCATCCCCAGCAGGTGGCCGATGGCCAGCTGCCCGTCGGCACCGAGCACCGCCCGGACACGGTGGTCGCGAACGGGAGTGCGCACGTCCGCGCTGGTCACCCGCCACAGGCCGTCCATGCGCAGGTGCGTGTGGAGGGTGTGGCCGTCGTCGAACCGCGTCAGCAGGTGCTTGCCGTTCGGGCGGGTGGCGAGCACGGTGCGCCCGACGAGGTTCGCGCCGGCCGCCGAGGGCCAGCGCAGCTCGGCGCGCTGCAGCACCCGGCCGGCCAGCGCGGCGTCCAGCGCGGTGGCGGTCCGGCGCAGGATGTCGCCCTCGGGCACGCGCCTACCTCTCGCTCCGCAGGCGCAGGCCGCTCGGCGTCGGCGTGAAGCCTGCGGCGACCAGCGCCTGGCCGAGGTCGCCCCGCAGGGCGCCGCCGAGCACGGGCACGCCGTCCACCTTGTCGATGGTCAGCCGTCCCGTCCGCCCCGCGCGGACCGCCTCGCCCAACGCGGCCGCGGCGGCGCCGAGGGCTCCCGGGTCCGCGGTGAACGTCAACGTCGTCCGGCCGCCGCGTTCGACGTACAGGGCGGGGGCGCCGTCGACGAGGACGACGAGCGCGCCGGCCTTGCGGCCCGGACGGTGGCGCGGCTGCCCACCGGCGGGCACCCACGGGTCCGGCCAGGCGAGGGCGGCGCCGTACGGGTTCGCGGGATCGGTGGCCGCCAGCACCACGACGAGCGGCGCGGTCGTCGCCTGCCCGGGGAGCGGCGAGCTCGCCGGCACGGCGCCGTCCTCGGCCCCGGGCACGCGATCCGCCGCCCGGGCGACCGCCTGGGCGTCCGACCGCAGCCGATCGACCGCCCCGGGGAGCGCGAACTGCGAGCCGCCGAGGTGCTCGACGAAGTAGCCGCGCCGCACCTGGCCCGCCTGCTCCAGCGCTGCGAGCACCCGGTAGACGTCCCCGAACCGCCCCCCGAGCCCCTCGCTCGGCGCGACCGCGCGCGTGACGACGCCGTGCCGGTCCAGCAGCTGCGCGGCGGCCGCGTGCGCCCGGACCGTCGGGTCGGCCTCGCGGTCCGGCAGCAGGGACCAGCGCCCCGCACCGCGCCCCGTCACCTCGCCGGCAGGGCCGCCGGAGCGGGCGGTCGCGCTCGGCAGCGCCCCGATGCCGCGCAGCCCGAGGCGCGGTCGCAGGGACCGGCCGCGCGGCGTCGGCGTCCGGGTGCGGTGGGCGGTGGTCCCCGCGCCGAGCCAGGCGCGCAGCGGCGCCAGGCTGTCGTTCGTCACGCGGCCCGCCCACACCAGCGCCCAGAGCTCGTCGAGCACGCGCGCCTGGGGGATCGTCGACTCCGGCTCGTCGGCGGCGAGGGCGCGCCGGACGCGCTCGGTCAGCGCCGGGAGGAACCACGCGCCGCCGCCGGCCAGCGCGTCGAGCACCGCGCGCCGCACGGGGTCGCCCACGTCGTCGGAGGCCGGTTCCGGCAGCGTGAGGTCGGCGACGGCGGCTGGGTGCAGGCTGACCAGCCCGTCGTGGCCCGCGAGCGCGCCATGGCCCGCCCAGACCACCTCGCCCGCGCCGGTCAGCTCGTCGAGCAGCGCGGGGGCGTAGTCGACGACGCGCGACGGGAGCACCCACGTCTCGAGCGCCGAGGCCGGGACCACGGCACCCGCGAGCTGCTCGACGACGCGCGCGACGCCGTCGACGCCCCGCAGACCGCCGCCGCGCGACGTGCGCACGCCCTGCCACTGCGGCAGGAACACCCCGAGCGCGCCCTGCGGCACCGGCTCCACCTCGGCGCGCAGGGCCGCGAGCGAGCGGCGGCGCAGCATGCGGAGCACGTCGGCGTCGCAGTACTCGTCGCCGGTGCCGCCGAGCACGTCGGGCCGCAGCCGCCCCTGGACCAGCACGCCGCGGCCCACCAGTCGCGCGAGCGCGTCCGTCGCCACGGCGACGCCCAGCCCGAACCGCGCCGCGACCGCCGTCGCGGGGAACGGCCCGTGCGTCCGGGCGTGGCGCCGCAGCAGGTCGCCCAGCGGGTCCGGCCGCACCTCGGTGAAGGCCTCGGGCACGCCGACCGGCAGCGCCACGCCGAGGGCGTCCCTCAGGCGTCCGGCATCCTCGACCGCCGCCCACTGCTCCGCCCGTTCGGGGCCCACGCCGCCGAGCCGCACCCGGATGGCGCGCCGCGCCGCCTCCAGCTCCGCCAGCCAGGCAGCGGCCTCGCCCCGGTGCTCGTCGGCCACGCGGGCCCCGACCTCGGCGAGGGGAAGCGGGCCCTGCCGCCGGAGCACGTCCGCGAGGCCTTCGAGCGAGGTCGCCCGCCGCTCCGGCGCCAGCGCGCCGAGCTCGGCCTCGACCTGCTCCACCGCCCGCGGGTCGAGCAGGTCGGCCAGCTGCGACTGGCCGCCGTTGCCTAGGAGCTCGGCGAGGAGCGTCGGGTCGAGGCTCAGCGCGGCCGCCCGCCGCTCGGCCAGGGGCGCGTCGCCGTCGTAGAGGAACTGCGCCGTGTAACCGAACAGGAGCGACTGTGCGAAGGGCGACGGGTGCGTCGTGGTGACGTCGACGATCCGCACCCGCCCCGCCGCCAGGTCGCGCATCAGCGCGGTGAGCGCGGCGGTGTCGAAGTCGTCCTGGAGGCACTCGCGCGCCGCCTCGAGCAGGATCGGGAAGTCGGGGTACTGCGCGGCGACGCTCAGCAGCTGCGCGGCGCGCTGGCGCTGCTGCCACAGGGGCTGGCGGCGGTCCGGCCGGCGGCGCGGCAGCAGCAGCGCGCGCCCCGCCGCCTCGCGGAACCTCGCGGCGAACATCGCCGAGCCGCCCAGCTCGCCGCGCACGGTGTCGACCACCTCGTCGGGGTCCACCAGCAGGTCGCCCGCGTCGAGGCGGGGCCCGTCTCCGCCGGGCCGGTCGAGCGGCTCGTCCAACCCCGCGTCCATCTGGTCCGGCAGGCGCAGCACGATGCCGTCGTCCGCGTGCATGACGCTCACGTCGACGCCGTAGCGCTCCCGCAGGCGCGCGCCCACCACCACCGCCCACGGCGCGTGGACCCGGGCCCCGTACGGCGAGTGCAGCACCACCCGCCAGTCGCCGAGCTCGTCGCGGAACCGTTCCAGCACCAGCACCGCGTCGGTGGGTACCTCGCCGGTCGCCTCGCGCTGCTCGCGCAGGTAGGCGAGCAGGTTGTCGGTCGCCCACGCGTCGAGGCCCGTCGCGGCGACGCGCTCGCGGGCGGCCGGCTCGGGCCGCGTCTGCAGCTCGCGCACCCACGCGCCCATCGCGCGGCCGAGCTCCGCGGGCCGCCCGGGGGAGTCGCCCTTCCAGAACGGGAGCCTCCCGGGCAGGCCGGGCGCGGGCGTGACGACGACGCGGTCGGGGGTGATCTCGCGGATGCGCCACGTCGAGGAGCCGAGCGTGAACGTGTCGCCGACGCGCGACTCGTAGACCATCTCCTCGTCGAGCTCGCCGACGCGCTTGCCGCCGCGCACCCGCCCCCCTACGCGCTCCGGGTCCACGGGAACGCACGCGTCCGACGAGCCGTCGGCGAGGAACACGCCGTACAGCCCGCGGTCGGGGATGGTGCCGCCGCTGGTGACGGCGAGCCGCATCGCGCCCGGCCGGCCGGAGACGACGTCGCGCACGCGGTCCCACACGATGCGCGGTCGCAGCTCCGCGAACTCCTCGCTCGGGTACCGGCCCGCCAGCATGTCCAGCACGGCGTGCAGCGTCGCGTCGCCGAGGTGGGTGAACGGGGCGGCCCGGCGCACCACGCGCGCCAGGTCCGCCACCGCCCAGTCCTCGACCGCGACCATGGCCACCACCTGCTGCGCCAGGACGTCGAGCGGGTTCGCCGGCACGGCGAGGGCCTCAAGCTCTCCCGCGCGCATGCGCTGGGCCGTCACCGCCGCGGGCACCAGCTCGCCGCGGAAGGTCGGGAACACCACGCCCTGGGACACGGCGCCGACCTGGTGCCCGGCGCGGCCGACGCGCTGCAGCCCGCTCGCCACGGACGGCGGCGCCCCCACCTGCACGACGAGGTCCACCGCGCCCATGTCGATCCCCAGCTCGAGGGACGACGTGGCGACGACCGCCGGGAGCGCGCCGGCCTTGAGCTCCGACTCGGTGCGGGTCCGTTCCGCGCGGCTCATCGAGCCGTGGTGGGCGCGCGCGAGGATCGTCGCCGCCTGCCGCGTGTCCACGCCGGCCGACGTCCCCGACGCCGACGGCGCCGCCGCGGGCTGCGACGCCCCGACGTCCGGCACGTCGATGCCCAGCCGCTCGGCCCAGACCTCGTTGATGCGGGAGGTCAGGCGCTCGGCGCCACGCCGCGAGTTGGTGAAGACGAGCGTCGAGCGGTGACCCGAGACCAGGTCGACCACGCGCTCCTCGACGTGCGGCCACACCGACGGCCGCGCGGGCGCCGTCGCCTCGTCGTCCACGGGCACGACCCCGGGTGCCGGGCCGGGCTCGGTGAGGTCCGGCACGGGGACGACGACGTCGACCTCGATCCGCTTGTCCGCCGGC
>CAZBIO010000227.1:0-9640 GCA_964491965.1 uncultured Cellulomonas sp. | reverse complement strand
GGCCTCGTCGGGCTCGATCGCCCACACCTGCGCGCCGAGCACGGTGCGGCAGGCGGGAGCCTCGTCGAGCGCGGATCGCAGTGCCCGGAAGGTCGCCCAGCCGTGGTGCAACGACGGGTCGTCGGCCGTCGCACGCTCCCGCGGCGGGTGCCGCCAGTACTGCCCGCCGGGCTGGTCGGACGCGTCGAGCAGCGTCACGCGCGCGCCGCCGCGGCTCGCCGCGACCGCCGCGGCCAGGCCGCCCGGCCCGGCGCCGACCACCAGCACGTGCCTCATCGCGTGGCCGCCCGGGGCAGCTCGTCGTGCTGCGAGACCACGACGTCGCCGTCGGCCGCGCGCCGCTGGCACAGCCGCACGTCGCGCTCGCCGTTGACCTCGGCGACGCAGTCGAAGCAGACGCCGATGCCGCAGAACACGCCGCGCGGTCGCCCGCGAACGCTCGTCGTGCGCCAGGCGGAACGACCGGCGGCCAGGAGCACCGCGGCCAGGCTCTGACCCGCCTCGCCCCGGACGGGCTCGCCGTCGAGGGTGACGGTGAGGGTCGTCGGCTCATTCATGCGCCCACCGCCACGAGGTGCTCGGCCAGGCTCGGGCGGTCGACGGCGAACGGTGCCGGGTCGACCGACGGCGCCGTGTCGTCGAGCAGGTCTGCCAGCAGCGCGGCGGTGGCGACGGACAGGCCGATCCCGGCGCCCTCGTGCCCCGTCGCATGGAACAGCCCGGGCAGGCGCGGGTCGGGGCCGATCACCGGCAGGTGGTCCGGCACGTACGGCCGGAACCCGCCGTAGGCGCGCATCGCCGGCACCCCGGCGAGGAACGGGAACAGCAGGAGCGCCTTGCGGGCGATCTCGGCGAGCACCCGCACGCGCAGCTCGTCGCGGAACCCGACCTGCTCCCGCGAGGACCCGATGAGCACGGTCCCGGCGGCGGTCGACTCGACGACGCTCGACGTCTGCAGGTCCGCGGCGCCCGAGCCGACCGCGCCGACGTAGTCCGCGTCGTAGACCTTGTGCCGCACGCGGTGGGGCATCCGGCTGGTGACGAGGATGACGCCGCGGCGCGGTCGCACCGGCAGGGGCGCCCCGAGGGCGGCGGTCAGCTCGCCCGCCCACGGGCCGGCCGCGTCGACGACGACGGGCGCGCGGAGGTCGCCTCCCGAGGTGCGCAGCCCGACGAGGGCACCGCCGGAGTCGTGGAGCGCGCCGGTGACCGTCACCCGCGCCCGCACCACCGCGCCCGCGCGGCGGGCCGACGCCAGCAGCGCCTCGGTCGCGACGACGGGCTGCACCTGGGCGTCGTCGGGGTACCAGACGGCAGCGGCGACCCGGTCGGTCAGCCAGGGTTCCAGCTCGTGGACCTGCGCCGCATCGACGGGCTCGGCGCGCACCCCGGCGTCGAGTTGCGAGGCCGCGAAGTCGAGGAGCGGGCCCGCGCTATCGTCGGCGGTCGCGACGACGACGCCGCCCTTCGGCTCGAACTCGACCGGCGGCAGGTCGCCGCCCAGCTCGTCGGCCAGCTCGCGGGCGACGGTCGACCACCGGCGACGCGCGTCGATCGCCAGGCCGAGCTCGGGGCCGGGGCCCTTGTCCGAGACCAGGACGTTGCCCTCGCCGTGGCTGGACGTGCCGCCGGCTGCCGCGCCGCGGTCGAGGACCAGCACCGAACGGCCGCGCCGGGCGAGCTCGCGGGCGGTCGCGGCGCCGACGATCCCGGCGCCGACGACGATGACGTCGTACGACACATCGCCTCCCTCCCCGGCGGTGCACCCTCGCGATCTGTACTATGTCACACACCGCAGACGATGCGAAGGCCTCGTCAGGCGGTCGGGGGCTCCGGGTTCCCGGACCACCAGCCGAGCACGTGGCTGACGTGGCGGCGCATCAGGCGCTCGGCCTCGGCGCCGGCCCGCTCGACTTCGGCGCGCTCGTCTGGCCCCGCGCTCGCCCCTTTGCCCGCGCTCGCCCCCTTGCCCGCCCCCGCCCCCTTGCCCGGCCCCGGCCCCTTGCCCGCCCGCGCCTCCTTGCCCGCCCCCGCGGCCAGCAGGTCGAGCAGCTCGTGGTGCTCCTGGGCCGACGCGGCCAGCTCGGTGGTCGCGAGCATGCCCGCGAGGCCGGGCAGCCGGGTGGCGGCCCGCAGCTCGCCGACGATCGCCGTCAGCCGCGCGTTGCCCAGCAGCGACGTCAGGACGCCGTGGAACTCCGCGTCCGCCGCGAGGTAGTCGGCCAGGGCGCCGCGGGCCGCCCCTTCGACGATCCGGTCCGCCATCGCGCGCAGCTCCGGCATCCGCCCTTCCGGGACAGACCCGGCGAGCGCCCGCATCGCGGCCGGTTCGAGCATCAGCCGCACCTCGACGATGTCGCGGAGCTCCGCCTCGCTCACCGCGGTGACGCGGAAGCCCTTGTTGCGCACCGCCTCGACGAGCCCCCTCTTCTCCAGCTGGAGCATCGCCTCGCGCACCGGCGTCGCCGAGACCCCGAACTGCGCTGCCAGCGACGGCGCCGAGAACAGCTGGCCCGGCGCCATCTCGCCCGACATGATCGCGCTCGCCAGCGCCCGCTCCACGCGCTCCCGCAGGCTCGCGGCGGGCTCGATCGGTGCGGCCGCGTACTCGGACGCCATCGCGACCCCCTTCGTCGGACTCACCGGTGCGCCACCGGCTCGGCCTGCGGAACCCAGACGCGCATGCCGGCGATCTGTTCGGCGTTGCCCCACCGGGCGTACGGGCGGAGCACCAGGATGCCGGGGCGCGTGGCGACGGACCCGCGGGACGGCGCGCCGTAGAGCGGGAGCGCGGCGTCATCACTCACGCGCACCTGTACGTCGACCTCGAGGAGCGCGCCGAAGCCGCCGACGTCGCTGTCGGCGTGGGGCCGAGGGCGCGCGTCTGGCGCAATCAACACCTGGTCGACATCCACGGTGTTGTCGGCCTGGTCAGCGCAGTAGACGATCGGCCCGTTCGCCACGGCCACGGTTCCGCGCAGCGCGTCCACGCGCGGGTGCGGCGCCGACAGCACCGGCTCCGGGCACAGGTCGAGTTCGATCGTGGTTCCAGCCACCAACACACCGGGCAGCCGTAGCCAGCCGCCGGCGGGTGCCACCTCGACCACACGGCCGTCGACGCGCACCACCGGTGACGACGACCATGCTGGGGACGCGCAATGCGAGCATGCGGTCCGACCCGTCGCCGCCGACCCGTATCTCCACGCGCCCGTCGGCCGGGTAGCGGGTGCGGACGGCGAGCGTGACCGGGATCCCCACGGCGGCCAGGTCCACGTCCGCGTCCGCGTAGGCCGCGACCTGCACCTCGCCAGAGCTCGTCGTCACCAGGTACGCCTCGATGCTGGCCAGAGTTCGCATCAGGTTGGGTGGACAGCAGGCGCACGTGAACCACTCCAGCCGGGTGCCCGCCGACTCCTCCTGTGAGACGCCATGGTCGGCCCGGCGCTGGAGCGGGTTGGCGTAGGAGAAGTGCGTCCCGTCCTGCGACACCCCGGACGCGACCACGTTGTAGAGGCACTGCTCGAACGTGTCGACGAATGACGCCTCGCCGGTCGCCAGGTAGATGCGCCACGCCCAGCCCATGAGCGCGATCCCGGCGCAGGTCTCCGCGTAGGCGCGCTCGCTCGGGAGCTCGTACGCGTCGCCGAACGCCTCGTCGCGGTGCCGCGCCCCCGTACCGCCCGTGATGTAGAGCCGGTGGGCGACGAGGTCCGCCCACTGCGTGCGCATCGCGTCGAGCAGCGACGCATCCCCGGTCTCGAGGGCGACGTCGGTCGCCCCGGCGTTGAGGTAGAGCGCCCGGACGGCGTGCCCGCGCATGATCCGCGTCTCACGGACCGTCGCGTCGTCCTGGTAGTACTGCGGCCCGAACATCCCGCGCCCGACGAAGCCCCGGCCCCGGCGGTCCACGAACCGCTGAGCCAGCACCAGGTGTCGCTCGTCGCCGGTGAGCCGGTACAGCTCGACGAGCGCCGTCTCCACCTCGGGGTGACCGCACACCACCGGGCTGTCCGGCCCGCCGAACCGCTCGTGGACCAGCTCGACCCACCGCAGCGCGACGCCGAGCAGGCGATCGTCGTCGATGGCGCGCTTGCCGGCGACCGCAGCCTGGATCAGGTGACCCAGGCAGTACAACTCGTGGCCGTGGACGAAGTCACTCCAGGGCGCGCCCCGGCCGTCGTCGAGCTGGAACGCCGAGTCGAGGTAGCCATCGTCGCGCTGCGCGCGCTCGAGCAGAGCCACGGCCTCGTCGTAGAAGGAGCGGAGCGTGGGGACCTCGCCGCGGCCCAGCTCCCACGCGACCGCTTCGAGCGTCTTGTAGACGTCCGAGTCGGCGAAGGGGTAGCCGCGGAAGGCGGCCGTGGACTCGCCGGTCAGCCGCCGCAGGTTCTCCAGGTTGCCCCACGCGTCCAGCTCGGCGATCCCGTGCGGCATGGTGACGTCAGCGTTGCGCCGCTGGAGGGTGGCGAGGAGCCCGTCACCGAGCCGCACGGCCGAGCGTGGCAGGGTGCCGACGACGCCCCGCGCGGTGGGCCCGACGGGTCCGGGACGCTCGACGACGGCGGGGTTCGGCATGACAGCAGCTCCTTCGCGACCAGTGATGTGTCACATCACACCCCCATCGCGGATGCCGCGCCAACCCGCAGTCGCGGTACGGGCGCGTTCCCCGGCGTGTCCGCGTTGGTTCCGCAGGTGGCAGGGCCGACGAGGCCGCGCCGGACAGGACGTGACGTCGGCGCATGCCCGACTCGTGCAGGCTCATCGCACCGCCTGGGCAGGCCTGACCTACGCCGCACTGGGTGGGGCGGGTGCGGTCGGTTGTGGCTGGTCGCCTGGTGGTGGGTTGTCTGGTGTCGTGCCGCCGTAGGGGCGTCCGTCGGGGTGGCGGTGTTGGTAGGTGCCGTCGGGTCGGCGGGGAGCTAGTTCGGCGCCTCGACCGGCAGCCGCTCGTCGACCACGGGCTTCGACGACTGCCCGGTCAGCGCGATCGCCGCGCAGACGAGCAGCATCCCGATGATCTCCAGCACGTGCGGCACCTGGCGCAGCACCACGGCGCCGATCACCGCCGCCGTCACCGGCAGCAGCGCGAGCAGCACCGCGAACGTCGCCGCGGTTACCCGGCGCAACACCACCTGCTCGAGCCCGTACGGCACCACCGACGAGCAGACGCCGACCGCCAGCACCGCGAGCGCGAGCCGCCAGTCGCCGAGCACGGGCGCGGCATCGGGGGCGAGGAACGGCGAGAACGCGAGCGCGCCCGCGCACATCGCCACCGCCAGCCCGTTCAGGCCCTCGGTCTGCCCGGCGACGCGCCGGCCGAGCACGATGTAGCCCGCCCACAGCGCCGCCGCCAGGCCGATGAAGACGAGGCCGAGGTGGGCGTTCTCGCCGGAGTCCAGGCTGACGCCGGCGAGCAGCACCACCCCCGCGAGGGCGACCGCGATCGCCGCCCGGTCGCGCCAGCCACGCCCCGTGATCGCCGCGACGGCCACGGGGCCGAGGAACTCGATGGCCACCGCGTTCCCGAGCGGCAGGTACGCGATCGCGACGTAGAACGTCACGTTCATCGCGGCGAGCACCAGGCCGAAGGCTGCGGCGGTCGCCAGCCGCCGGCCCCGCAGGCGCGCCCGCCACGGCCGCGCCCAGGCGAGCAGGACGAGGGCCGCGGACGCCATCCGGCACCACGCGACGGTGGCGGGCGACAGC
The DNA here is from genome assembly GCA_964491965.1 of uncultured Cellulomonas sp. GTDB lineage: Bacteria > Actinomycetota > Actinomycetes > Actinomycetales > Cellulomonadaceae > Cellulomonas. The sequence continues at coordinate 3,934 of CAZBIO010000227.1, read as the reverse complement.
GAGTCGAACAGTCGCACCGCGACCGCGGCGCCCGCGTACTGGGTCAGCCCCGAGATCAGGAAGAGCAGCGGGGCGGGCACCGGGCCAGGCTAGTCGCGGTGCCCGCACCCTCCGTCCACGCGATCACGGCCGACGCTCACTTCGTCGACCCCGCCAGGATCGCCGACTCGAAGTACTTCTGGAACCCGAAGTAGACGATCAGCGGGATCACCATCGACAGGAAGGCGCCGGTCGCCAGGACGTCGATGTTGGAGCTGAACGCCCGCAGCTGGCTCTGGATCGCCACGGTGATCGGCTGCGACTGCGAGTTGGAGAAGATCAGCGCCACCAGCATGTCGTTCCAGGTCCACAGGAACTGGTAGATCGCCAGGGAGGCGACGGCCGGCATGCCGAGCGGCAGGACGAACCGCCGGAAGATCTGCCACTCGTTGGCGCCGTCCAGCCGCGCCGACTCGATCATCTCGTAGGGCAGCTGGGAGAACGTGTTCCGCAGCAGGAAGATCGCGAACGGCAGCCCGAACGCGGTGTGGAACAGGATCACCCCGATGACCGACCCGAAGATGCCGATCGCGCCGAACAGCCGGGCGAGCGGGATGAACGCCGTCTGCAGCGGCACGGCGAGCAGCACGATGATCGCCACCAGCAGCGTGGTGCGCCCCTGGAAGTCCACCCAGGCGAAGGCGTAGGCCGCCAGGGCGGAGATGACGACGACCAGCACGGTCGCCGGCACCGCGATGAGCACCGTGTTGAGCAGCGACCGCGTGATCGTCGCGTTGCTCAGCAGGTTGGCGAAGTTGTCCAGCGTCAGGCCGGCGGCGTTGGTGAACACCGTCCACCAGCCCGAGCTGGTGGAGTCGCCGAGCGGGCGCAGGGACGTGATGAGCAGGCCCACCGACGGCACCAGCCACACGATGGTGACGACGGCCAGAACGATGTTCAGCACCGTGCGGCCGACGCCGCGCGCGACCCGGCGCCCGGCGGTCTGCGGCCCGCGGACGATCGTCAGACCGGTGGTGGCCATCAGCGACCCCCCTGCGACCGGAACCGGCGGACGTTCGCGATCATCACGGGGAGCACCAGCACCAGCAGCAGCACGGCGAGCGCGCTGCCGAGGCCCTGGTTGTTGCCGCCGCCGAACGACACGGTCCACATCTGCACGGCGATGACGTTCGCCGCCGGTTTGGACTCACCGGGTGGGATCACGTAGACCAGGTCGAAGATCTTCAGCACGTTGACCACCAGCGTGATGAGCACCACGGTCAGCACGGGCGCCAGCATCGGCGCGGTCACCCGGGCGAACACCTGCCACTCGTTCGCGCCGTCCACGCGCGCCGCCTCGAGCACGGAACGGTCGATCGCGGCGAGCCCCGACGCGATCATCACCATCGCGAACCCCGCCCAGATCCACACGTAGGCGGTGATGATCACGCCGGTGATGAAGCTGGTCCCCAGCCACGACACGCCCTGGAACCCCTGGCCGAAGTTCGACGCGGGCAGGGACACGCGATAGCTGGTTCCGGGGTCCAGCCCGGCGAGCTCGAAGCGTCCGGTCGCGTCGGTCGACGAGGCGGCGACCACGGTGCCGTCCGGGCCGACCGCCTCGACCCTCATCCCCGGCAGGCCCCGTTTGCCGTCGTCGATCTGGCCCTGCGTGCCCCCACCGCCCTGGACCACGTCGAGCCACACGGTCCCGGCGATCGCGTCCGCGGCGGGCGGCTCGGCCTCCTGTGCCTGCTCGGCGCTCTCGGGAACCCCGTCGGCCCGGATCGCGATGAGCGGGAAGCCGACCGTCTGGCCGGGAGTGACCGCGTCGGTCGTGACGATCGCGTCGTTGACGGGTTCGATGCCGGCGCCGTCACGCGCGCGGGCGCCGGGGTACTGCGACCCCGGCGAGAACACCGACTGGATCGCCGAGGCGGCGGCGTTGACCACCCCGAGCTGCGGGCTCTCCTGGAACATCGTCCGGAAGATCACACCGGCGGCGAGCATCGAGATCGCCATGGGCATGAACACGACGAGCTTGAACAGCACCGACCAGCGGACGCGCTCCATCAGCACCGCGAAGACCAGGCCGAGGGCCGTCACCAGCGCGGGCGCGACGAGCACCCAGATCAGGTTGTTCTTGATCGCGGTGAACGTCGCGTCGTTGGTGAACATCGCGACGTAGTTGTCGAAGCCGACGAAGGTGCGGCCGTCCGCCGAGTACGTCGAGCGGATCAGCGTGTAGACGATCGGGTACACCACGAGGGCGCCGAGCACGACGAGCGCGGGCAGCAGGAACGCGCCGGCGACGAGGGTGCTCCGCCGCCGCTGCACCCTCTGCTGCGGGCGTGCGGGAGGGACGGCCAGCGTGGCCGCCCCTCCCGTCGTCGCCGCGGCGCCGGGGATGAGCGCCATGGCAGCTTCCGCCCCTCAGCTGGTGTAGGCCGCCGCAGCGGCGTCCTCGAGCTTCTGCTGCGTGCCCGCGACGTCACTGGGGTTCGACAGGAAGTCGATCATGATCTGCCAGAACCCCTGGCCGGCCGTCCCGCCGAACGCCGTGGGCGTCAGGTCCGACATGTCGAACCGGAACGTCTCGGCGCCGGTGAGCGCCTCGGCGATCTGCCGGGAGACGTCGTCGGGGTACAGCGACGGGTCGACGTTCTTGTTCGGCGACGTCAGGCCACCGTTGGGCACCCAGATCGAGGCCGACTCGGGGCTGGCGAGGTAGGTCATCAGCGCCTGCGTCGCCGGGTCGTCGTTGAACGCGATCGCGGCGTCGCCGCCGCCCACCACGGACGGCCCGGAGCCGTTGACCGACGGGAAGTCGTAGAACAGCGCGTTCTCGCCGACCACCGAGTTGCCGTCGTCGGCGATGTTGCCGGCGACGAAGTCACCCTCGAACACCGTCCCGGCCTTCGGGTCGGCGCCGAACACCTCGGTGACCGACTCGGGGAAGGTGCGCTGCACCGCGCCCGGCTCCACCAGCTGGGCGTCGCCGAACAGCTGGGCCAGCACGTCGAGCGCGTCCTTGACCGACGGGTCGGTCCACGGGATCTCGTGGTTGGTCAGCTGGTCGTACATGTCGCCGCCCGCGGTGCGCAGGTAGACGTTCTCGAACCAGTCCGTCAGCGGCCAGCCGACGTCGGCGCCGATGGAGATGCCGGCGTACCCGGAGTCCGCGATCACCTTGAGCTGGGCGAGGAAGTCCTCCCAGGTGGTGGGCACGGTCGCGCCGGCCTGGTCGTAGATGTCCTTGTTGTACCAGACGGTGGACTTGTTGGCCGCCTTGAAGAAGACGCCGTACACCTCGCCGTTCACCGTGCCGAGGTCCATCCAGTCCGGCGAGTAGTTCTGCTGGACCGCCGCGAGCGTCTCGTCCGACAGCGGGACGATGTTGCCGGCGGTCGCCAGCTGCTGCATCAGGGCCGGCTGGCCCACCACCGCGACGTCGGGCGGGTTGCCGCCCTCGATCTGCGTGCCGATGACCGTCGCGCCGTTGTCGCCGAAGCTCGTGTAGTTCACCTTGGCGCCGGTGTCGGCGGAGAACTTGTCCAGCACGGCCTGGAAGTTCGCCTGCTCGGCGCCGGACCAGGTGGCCTCGATGTCGAGCGTCTGGCCCGAGAAGTCCTGCGTGCCGCCGGTGGTGGCGCCGCCGTTCGTCGGCTGTTCGCTGGCACCCGTGGAGGTGCCGGGAGTGTTGTTGCCTCCGGAGCATGCCGCGAGGGCGGCCACGAGCAGCACCCCGCTCACCACCATCACGCTCCGCCGTTGACGCATCCTGACCATACGGCTTTCCCTCCCACCTCGTCGTGGTGCATGCCAGGGTCGGCGCCCTGACCGTTTGCCGCCATGCAAGCGTTTACATCGCCGGCCCGCAACCGGACAGCGGTCACAATTCGGTCACGGCTCGGGGTGCGCCGCCCGGCGGGCCGGTCGAGGTCCGCACCACGAG